>CANFLL010000063.1 GCA_947447825.1 Chitinophagaceae bacterium
ATTAGTAAATATACGCAATAAAGTGCAGACTGGGGTAAACAATGGGGTAAACATTTGGTTTATTTGTACACATTCGGAAGCATTCGGAAAGTTCAGTAAAATAATTATACATTGATATACAGTACTTTATAGAGGTTTTGGGTGGAAAGCAGGGTAGCAGTGGTAATCCAATCCGGATCACTTAATGTACAAAAAGGCGTTGTAATTGTAAAATTTCAACGCTTTTTATTTTTTGGGGTAAACATAGGGTAAACAATTGCGAAATGCCTCATTATGCCCTAATAGACTTCATGACTTTTGCTTCATGTAGCAATGTATACAAACAGAACTCCTTCACAGAAACCTATGATGAGGTGCTTTAGCAAACTTCATTCTAGTAAGTTCGACTTCTAGATGTTATTATTGAAAAAATAAGTAGTGCGCTAAGAAATACACATTTTTAACTGATAACCTTTATTTCTACAGTATAAGATTCAAATCTGACGTTTACTTAAATTTTTCAAAGTAGAGTCAATCGATTCTACAAACCTTTTTGAATGTTTTTTAGTAATAATATGTAATACGCTTTCTATCCTCTAGCATTACTCACACGCCAATGTGGTACACACCAAACGTTGGATAACCACACCCACTGTTGTGGTAAATATCTTCCTTTTGGGAAACAAATATTTTCATCCACATCCTTTCCCCATATCTCTAATTTATTAACAGTATTGTGTGAATAGTCTGTTACATTTGCAAATTAATACTGTTTATTTTCCTTAGGAAGATTGAAAGTTAATTTCGACATTTACCAGAATGATACATTTCCTCAGTATAACTATACAAAGATGAGTTTATTTGATTTGCAGAATACAGAATTCATAAGACGGCACATAGGAACAAATAACCAAGACACCAAGGCAATGTTGGAAACAATAGGTGTTAAAGGTTTAGACGAATTAATAGATCAAACTATTCCATCTTCCATTAGGCTAAATGCGCCATTAAGACTTCCAGAAGCAATAAGCGAATTTGAATATCTTAAAGAACTTAAACTTACTGCTGAGAAAAATAAACTGTTTAAAAACTATATAGGGCAAGGATATTACGACACCATTACGCCTAATGTAATACTGAGAAATGTATTTGAAAATCCAGGCTGGTACACACAATACACTCCTTATCAAGCAGAAATAAGTCAGGGACGTTTAGAAAGTTTGCTAAACTTTCAAACAATGGTTTCCGATTTAACGGGTCTTCCTATCGCTAATGCATCACTATTAGATGAGGCTACAGCTGCTGCCGAGGCAATGAATATGCTTTTTCATTATGTTAATAAAGGAACAGCAATTGATAGACCTAAGTTTTTTGTTGACGAAGCTCTTTTCCATCAAACCAAAGATGTTCTTGTTACAAGAGCTGCACCTTTAGCCATTGATTTAGTTTTTGGGAATTACGGTTCAACAGAGCTTAACGATTCTTTTTTTGGCGCAATAGTTCAATACCCCAATAGCCATGGTAGCATCGAAGATTACTCAGCGTTTATTAATTCAGTACATGCCATTAAGGGCTATGTAGTTTTAGCTACAGACTTATTAGCACTAACAGTTCTGAAAAGTCCTGGCGAACTAAGAGCAGATGTAGCTATCGGTTCAACTCAACGATTTGGAATCCCACTTGGCTTTGGTGGACCTCATGCTGCTTTTTTTGCGACTACCGAAGATTTTAAAAGAGGTATACCCGGAAGATTAATTGGCGTAAGCGTTGATTCATTAGGAAACAGAGCTTTGAGGATGGCCTTGCAAACAAGGGAGCAACACATTAAAAGAGAAAAAGCAACGTCAAATATCTGTACCGCACAAGCATTATTGGCAAATATGGCGGCTTTGTATGCGGTATATCATGGACCAGAAGGACTAGAAAATATTGCCATCAGAATTATGACTCTTGTGCATGTTTTAGAAACCTCACTAGAAGAATTGGGCTACACTAACGAAAATACTTACTGTTTTGATACTTTAAAGATAAAGGTTGACGTAAATAAATTGCGTCCTTATGCAGAAAATAACAACATCAATTTCTTCTATCTAGATAATCAACATGTACTGATTTCATTAGATGAAACCACAACACAAATAGATGTATTAGATATTGCTTATGTTTTTGCAGAAATGAATGGAATAAATGAAGCAACCATAGACTTTGATAGTGATGATGAAATAACTAATATTCCTGAATTTGCAAAACGTACTTCTAGCTATTTAACACATCCTGTTTTTAATAAGCACCATAGCGAAAGCCTTATGATGCGCTACATTAAACACTTAGAAAACAAAGATTTATCCCTAAATACAAGCATGATTTCATTAGGTAGTTGCACAATGAAATTGAATGCTGCAACAGAGATGATTCCAGTTAGCTGGCCAGAATTTAGTAAGATTCACCCTTTTGCACCTATTAATCAAACAAATGGGTATCAACAAATAATTGCAGAGTTGTCTAATTACCTCTGTGCCATCACTGGATTTGATGCATGCAGTTTGCAACCAAATAGTGGTGCACAAGGTGAGTATGCTGGGTTATTAACTATTATGGCATACCATCAAGCTCAAGGTAATGCCCATAGAAATGTGGTGTTAATTCCTATTTCAGCTCATGGCACAAACCCTGCAAGTGCTGTAATGGCCGGAATGAAAGTGGTTATTATTAAAGGCACAGAAGATGGATTGATTGATGTGGAAGATTTGAAACAAAAAGCTGAACTGAATAAAGAGTTTTTGGCAGGACTAATGATAACTTATCCTTCAACACATGGCGTTTTCGAAGAGGCAATTAAAGAAGTTTGTGCCACCATACATTTATTAGGAGGATTGGTTTATATGGATGGAGCAAATATGAATGCTCAGGTGGGGTTGACATCTCCTAACCAGATTGGAGCCGATGTTTGTCATTTAAACTTACACAAAACTTTTGCTATTCCTCATGGTGGTGGTGGTCCTGGTGTGGGACCAATTTGTGTTAAAGCAATGTTGAAGCCCTATTTACCAAGCCATTTCACTATACAAGACAGTGAATCAGTAGACGATGATTCAAAAGAAGACATTAGAGTAGAGAGTAAATTGAATAACAGAAATGAAAAAGTTCTAAACTTAAATTTGCAGTACAACAAACATTCTGTTTCTGCTGCTCCTTATGGTTCTGCATCTATTTTATTGATAAGTTATGCATACATAAAATTATTAGGTTATCAGGGAGTTAAATTAGCTACAAAACACGCTATCCTAAATGCCAATTACATGAAAGCTAGGTTGCAGCAATATTACCCAATTCTATACACTGGAAACAAAGGCAATGTGGCACATGAATTTATTATAGATTTACGCCCCCTTAAAGCAACAACAGGTGTTGAAGCAGAAGATGTGGCAAAAAGATTAATAGATTATGGGTTTCATGCACCAACAATGAGTTTTCCGGTGGTGGGAACAATTATGATTGAACCAACAGAAAGCGAAGACAAGGCAGAATTAGACAGGTTCTGTGATGCAATGATTGAAATTTATTGTGAAATTAAGGAAATTGAAACAGGTGTTTATGATAAAGTAAATAATCCATTAAAAAATTCTCCACACACCCAACAAGTGGTTTGTGCAGATGAATGGCATTATCCATATTCACGGAAAGTTGCTGCGTTTCCATTGGAGTATGTGTCTAAAAATAAGTTTTGGCCAAGTGTTGCTAGGTTAAACAATACTTATGGCGATAGAAACTTAGTTTGTATATGTGAGCCAACAGAGAGTTATTTTCATAATTAATTAAGCTTAGTTGAATGTTTTATGTCAAGTAAAAAATGGTTTCTTTTTCATTTTTAGACTTTTAATTTATTAGAAATATTACAAATTAATTTTGAGATATGCCCACATTCAGTTTCCCAAATCAAACCGCATTCTATAGCGGAAAAGTTAGAGATGTTTATACCATTGGAAATGATAAACTAGTCATGATAGCCACTGATAGGATTTCTGCTTTTGATGTTATTTTGCCAAGGCCAATACCTTATAAAGGACAGGTTTTAAACCAAATAGCTGCCTACATGCTAGCTGCTACTAAGGATATTTGTCCAAACTGGCTAGAAAGCATTCCCGCACCTAATGTTGCAATTGGCAAAAGATGCATTCCTTTCAAAATAGAAATGGTAGTTCGTGGAAACCTTACAGGTCATTCATGGCGCATTTATTCATCTGGAGGTAGAAAAATATGTGGTGTTTCTATGCCGGAAGGGATGAAGGAAAATGACTTTTTTACCAATCATATAATTACGCCCACCACTAAAGCCTCAAAAGGTCATGATGAAGACATAAGTAAAGAGGAAATTATTGCTCAAGGGCTTGTTTCTAGCAGTGAATGGGAGATATTGGAACAGTATACTTTGGAACTATTCAATAGAGGTAAAGAAATAGCAGCAAAAAGAGGTTTAATACTTGCAGATACTAAATATGAGTTTGGTAAATTCGAGGATAAAATAGTTTTAATGGATGAGATTCATACGCCAGATAGTTCAAGATATTTTTATGCAGAAGGGTTTGAAGAAAGGCAGAAAGTAGGGGAGAGGCAGAAACAATTAAGTAAAGAGTTTGTACGTGAGTGGTTGATTGAAAACAACTTTATGGGCAAGGAAGGACAATCTGTTCCAGAAATGAATGATGAATGGTTAAATACAATTAGTAAAAGATACATAGAGCTTTATGAACAAATAATAGGAGTGCCATTTACACCCACAGATTTAAGTAATGACGAAATATTTAATAAAATTTTGAAAGAATTATTATAAATTGTATTGGAATAAACTATTACTTTGCAATCTAGAAAGCAATTTGTGAAAACATTAATTAACAAGCAGCAAAAAGAACAAATAGTTAATCTTTTGTAAAAGGCTTTCATATAGTTTTTGTTTGAACCATTTTAATAACCAATAGAATAAATTTTGAATTATAGATTAATTAAAAATATTGCGTATAAGGATAATTTTACTTTTTTATTTTGGATTTGCGCTTAAAGTCACAGATACTTATTTTTTAAAAGTTTAAAATTATCGATTCTGGAAACGTTAAAAAAAACAAATAACAACCTTAGCAACCTTCGTACAATAATTTACGAGGGTAGTTGGTATGGAAAGAAAAAAGCTGTAAAAAAAGATGCTAGAAAAAAGACATGTCTTTTAGTAAATCCTGACATACTGGCAAAACAGCTTATCAGAAAACCACTTTTTAGTAAACAATTTTCTTACAATTTTTGGAGTGGCCCACTCGATGTGCGTTTAATTAAATATTTAAAACAAAACTATTACGACTACATAGTTATAGATAAATGGACAGGTGAAAGTATATTAAATCAATTTCTTAGCCTCGCTCAATTTTATGATATTCCTGTAAAAAAGATTGTAAATATTGTTGAGTTCTACGAAAAAACGACCTATTGCTGTCCGATGATTCATTCTGTTGTTTCAGAAGAGTCAGTTTATTCAATGATAGATTTACCTTCTAAAAAGTTTCTAGCTATAAAAAGGCTAATGGATTGGGGTATATCAGTTATCTTCCTTCCTCTACTACTCCCAGTAATTTTGATTGCAGCCATCCTAACTAAATTAACATCAAAAGGCCCCGCAATCTTTAAACAAGAACGTGTGGGGATTAATGGTAAAATATTCACTCTTTTTAAGATTAGGACAATGGTTTTTAGCCCAGAGGGATATCAAACGCATACTGTCCCTGGAGATAAAAGAATCACTAAATTGGGAAAGTTTCTCAGAAAAACTAAAATTGATGAATTACCTCAACTTTGGAATGTTTTTAAAGGGGAAATGAGCATAATAGGACCACGTCCTGAAAGATTTGACATAGTGGAAAAGTATGCTTTGAAAAATAATTTCTATAATATCCGTCATATAATAAAACCAGGCATAACTGGCTGGGCACAGGTAAACAATCCTACTGCTACTCCTGAAGAAACAATAGAAAAATTGGAATATGATATGTTTTACATCAATAATCTTTCTCTGAGGCTGGAGCTTCAAATACTTCTTAGAACAGTCGGTGTTGTGTCTTCATTAGAAAGTTTATAGATTTTGTTAATCATTTTATATTATTATAAAAATTACAGATATTAACCCACAACTGTGGATAAAACTAAAGCAACAAGTACGCAATTTATTGTAATCTAAACCATTTAAAAACTATCTTCGCTTGCTCGTAAAAATTCAGTTTGGTATACTAGTATGTAATAATGATAATATTTGTACACATGCTAAAATCGAACTTATTTAAAAATTTGAGTTTAAGAAATGGAAGAAACACCGCAACAATTGCCTGAACAGACTGCTGATAATGATCGCATTATTTTAGTGAATATTGAAGAACAAATGAAAACTGCTTACATTGATTATTCAATGTCTGTAATAGTGGGTCGTGCATTACCTGATGCTAGAGATGGGTTTAAACCAGTTCATAGAAGAGTTTTATTTGGAATGTACGAGTTGGGTAACAACAGTAATAAGCCTTACAAAAAATCTGCACGTATTGTAGGAGAGGTTATGGGTAAATATCACCCTCATGGTGATGCATCCATTTATGATACATTGGTGCGTATGGCTCAGCCATGGACTATGCGCTACAAAATGGTTGATAGTCAAGGAAACTTTGGTAATCAAGATGGAGATCCCCCTGCAGCTATGCGTTACACAGAGGTTCGTCTGGAACGCTTTGCCGAAGCCATGCTTGAGGATTTAGAAAAGGAAACGGTAGATTACCAACTAAACTTTGATGATAGTTTACAAGAACCCACTGTTTTGCCTACCAGAATTCCACAATTACTTGTAAATGGCTCTTCAGGTATAGCAGTTGGTATGGCTACCAATATGATGCCCCATAATTTAAGTGAGGTTGTTGACGGTTGCGTTGCTTACATTGAAAATACCGAAATTACATGTGAGGAATTAATTGAATACGTCAAAGCACCCGATTTTCCTACAGGAGGGGTAATTTACGGAATGGAGGATGTTAAAAACGCTTTTCTTACAGGTCGTGGAAGGGTAGTGGTGCGTGGAAAGTGTCATGTTGATACAAAACCTAGTGGAAGAGAGCAAATAGTAATTACTGAGGTACCTTACCAAGTTGGTTTAGATGCACTTACCAATAAGATTGGTCAATTGGTGAATGATAAAACAATTGACGGTATTGCTCACGTAAACAATGAAAGTAATCAAAGAGAAGGTAATAGAATCGTTATCGATTTAAAAAGAGATGCTGTTGCTCAAGTTATTATTAATCAATTATATAAGTTTACTGAATTACAATCTAGCTATGGAATAAATAACGTAGCAATCAGTAAGGGCCGACCTAAAACAATGAATCTACGGGAATTAATTGTAGAATTCATTGAATTTAGAATGGATGTAATTATTAGACGAGCAAAATTTGAACTAAGAAAAGCAGAAGAAAGAGCACATATTCTGGAAGGTTATTTAAAAGCTTTAGATCATTTGGATGAAGTTATTAAATTAATTCGTGGTAGTAGAACTCCTGATGATGCAAAGACCTTGTTGATACAAAAAAGTAAAGAAGAGAATTGGTACATCAATAAATCCGTTTTCGAAGAATTAACTGATGAACTTTATAGACAAGAACAAGGATTATCTGACATTCAAGCAAAAGCAATTCTTGAATTACGTTTACAACGTTTAACAGGAATGGAGCGCGATAAAATTGTTGATGAATTCAATATTTTATTGCAAACCATAAAAGGACTTAAACAATTATTGGCAAGCGAACAACTTAGGTATGATTTAATTAAATCTGAATTACTTGAAATAAAAGCCAAATTCGGAGATATTAGAAAGAGTGAAATCCAATTCCTTTCTAGTGAAATGCGAATGGAAGATTTTATTAAAGACGAAGATGTTGTTATTACCATTTCTCATTTAGGCTATATCAAAAGAACAACTGCAGCTGATTATCGCCAACAAAAAAGAGGTGGGAGAGGGGCAATTGGAACTAAAACAAGGAATGAAGATTATGTAGAGCATTTGTTTGTAGCATCTACGCATCATACCATGTGTTTCTTTACGGAAAAAGGACGTTGTTTTTGGTTGAAAGTGTATGAAATTCCAGAAGGAGAGAAGAACTCTATGGGACGAGCATTACAAAATTTAATGCAAATTCCGCAAGATGATAAAGTTAAAGCAATCATTGATGTTAAAAAACTTGACAATAAAGAGTTTGTTGACAGTCACTACATCATTCTGTGTACAAAACAAGGCATTATTAAGAAAACACATTTATCTGATTTTAGTCGTCCTCGTGCAAATGGGGTAAATGCCATTACAATTAATGAAGGTGATGAACTATTGGAAGCTAAATTGACTGATGGAAATAATGAGATTATGATGGCCATCAAAAGTGGAAGAGCCATTAGATTTCCAGAAGAAAAGGTAAGACCAACAGGACGTGGTGCTATTGGAGTAAAAGGAATTGAGGTTGATGATACAAAAGATGAAGTTGTAGGAATGATCTGTGTTCATGCAGAAGATAAATCCAGAAATGTTTTAGTTGTTAGTGAAAATGGCTATGGAAAAAGAACAGCTGTGGATGCCTATAGAATAACTAATCGAGGAGGAAAAGGTGTTAAAACTATTAACATTACCGAAAAAACTGGTAGTTTGGTTGGTATTATGGATGTAAATGAAACAGAGGATCTGATTATTACTTGTAAATCTGGGGTAACATTAAGAACCTCTTTGGCAATGATTAAAGAATCAGGTAGAGCTACACAAGGAGTTAAATTGATTAGAATTAGTGAAAAAGATTCAATTGCTGCCATTTCTAAAATAGAAGAACAAGAGGAAGTAGTACCAGAGGGTGATTTTAACACCGAAGGAATTGTGAGAACAGAAATTGAAAATACTGATATGACTGTTGATACAATTTCTATTGAAATTGAAGAAGAGGATTTGATAACAGATGACGAGGAAGAAGAAAGTGATGAAGAAGAAAAATAATTTATTAATAACGAATAACTTTTTATGAGAAAGCTTTTATGTATTGCCCTATTTGGAATAACAATAAATAGTGGGGCACAAGATTTTAAAAATTTAACCAAATTGATTCTTTCAAATCAATTTGAACCGGCAAAGTTAGAACTAGATAAGTTGATGGCTGATCCGAAAGCAGAATCTAAACCAAATAGTTGGTTTTACAAGTTTAAATTATACTCTTTTTTTTATAAAGATGATAAATTAAGGCTAAAATATTTTGGTGCAGAAAAAATTGCAGATGATGCGTTTCAAAAATATTTTGCTTTAGATTCTACCCTTAAAGTATTAAAAGAAAATAACGGGCAAGATGCATTATACAACATGTATGCTACTTCCTTTAACAAAGGAATTGTTACTTTTAATGAAAAGAATTGGGACTCTGCAAGTTATTTCTTCGCTTATTCTGTTAAATATAGTGATGTTATTTTCCAGAATAAATTTAGTACAAATCAAAATCAAGCTTTTGACACTACTTCAATTTTATATGCTGGCTATGCTTTTCAGAATGCAAAGAAAACAGAATCTGCAACAAAATATTATGATAGGCTAATTAGTAGTAAAATTGGCGGAAAAAATTATTTTGATATTTATAAATATTGTTTAGTTTATGGGATAAATTCAAAAGATCAATCTGCTTTTAATAAATATTTAAGTGCTTGCAAGTCGATGTTTCCTAATGAAGATTGGGAAGACTATGAACTAAGCTACTTTAGTAAAAATTACACTCTTCAAGAAAAATCTGATTTATACGACAAAGAAGATGCAGCAGGAACTATAACAGCCAAGAGATATTTGCAATATGGTGATGCTTTTGCTAGGATTTCAAAGGATGATAATGCAGGTATTGATAGTATGAAACAGGATATGTATCTTCATAAAGCTGCGGATGCTTTTAAAAAAGCTTTTAATAAGGATACCAAAAATGCAACTTCAGCATTTAATGCTGGTGTAATTTATTATAATATTTTTGGTATTTATGATGACAAAGTAAGTCAAGCAAAAAGAGCATTACAAGAACTAAATACTAATGCAGAAGCTGATCCAAAGAAAAAGGCTTCACCCCAATTTAAAGTAAAAGTTGAAAGTTTAAAAACTCAAAGAATCACTTTAGAAAAACCAATGAATGAAGCAGCAGATTCAAGTGTTATTTGGTTAGAAAAAGAATATCAAATTTTGAAAGATAAAAAAGATAGGAGCAAAGAAGAAAACAATTGTTTGAATAAATCAGTGGATTATCTATCAAACATTTTTATGTTCAAAAGGGATAAAGCCCGGGGTAAGGATGTTAAAGCATTCGATGAATTTGATGCTAAATTCAAAATATATGATGACCTACACGGAAAATTTAAATAATCAAGTTGCATGTTTCTTTTGAAAGAGGTGAAATAATTTAAAAATAAACAAAGGGAATAGTTGAGATTAATAATCAATTATTCCCTTTTTTCATTTTTTATTCTGGTTTTTATAATTTTATAGCAATTTTTTGTGTACGCTATTTAACATAATATAAATTATGCGTTATTTTTAAATACTTTTCATAGTCTATATCAGGTTTTTTAAAACCGATTTGACTAATTGTTTAATTGCAGATGGTAAAAAAATACCTAGTTTAACTGTATTCATTATTTTAATATCTTCAAATAATGTAGTTTCATTATCTAGGAATTGTAAAATAACCCGTGATTTATTCTTTAGAAATAAGTTAAAGAATATTTCACTAGCTCCAAGTTTGTTATAGTATAGTATATTAAGTAATGTAGAGTCATAAAAATTATATTTAGCAATTTTTAAGTTTTTTTCAAGAACTGGACGTTTATCCAATTTTAGTTTAGCTACCAGTACATCTGAATTCTTTTGAATAAACTGAAATGTGAACCCACTTGAAGGTTTTGTCCAACCACCATTTGTTCCAATATTAATTACATTTCCTGTATTAGCATTAAATTGGTGATTTGTCATCGGTATTACACCAAATTCAGTTTCTATTTTAAAATAATCGCTTCTATTTAATCTCAAATGTATTTCCAAATAATTTTCGAGCAATTCATCGTAAGACGATTGATTTAAAACATATTTGTTAAAGAATGTATATTCAACCAATGCCCTTGTACTTGAAATGGGCAAAACGTAAACAAAGGCAGCTCCTTTGTCCTGACTAACCCTGAAATCCATAAAAGTGGCTTCAGAATGATTAAATATTGGTTGTTTAGTTTCTATTAACCATCCTTTAAAATGTTGAAGAAGTTTATAGCACTTATCATGCTTAAATTTAAGTTTTGTATCATCAAGCATAATACTATTAAACACATATTTAGCCGTAATTCTTAATCCATCTGCCATTATGTATGCGGTATCGTTTAAGCTCCCAGCATCCGATAAGTTAGCTTGTTTCCAACTGATATTTTTATGTTTTGCTATTATATGTTTGGCGTAGGAATAAAAATCAATACTCCTAATCATCTTATATGAAAAAGGACTAATATTTAGCTTTAAATTATTTTTGTCTGTATATAGATTTAGTGTTGACCATTTGTGAAAAACTAAATGATCAAAAAAGCCAATTTTGTCCTCCCAAAAACACCATGTTCTATCATTATTTTGTTTTAAATCTGAATCAATAATAAGTATTGATTTATCTTGAAGTTTTGGTTCTTTTAATATTCTTAGCAATAAACTAATTCCAGCACATCCAGCTCCACAAATTATGTAATCATAATCTGTCGTTACTTCATTGTCATTATTATATTTTTGATTATCAAGCAAGTATGAAAATTGTCTTATTTTGTTTTTTTTAGAAAGATTTTTTCAACTCATCATCCCTTTTAATTTTATCCCAGTATTTTTTTGCCACCCAAAGCATCCCAAAGCTTTCACCATCTTCTTTGTTTATATGTTTATGATGCATTTTATGTGCCCACCTAATCACTCGGATATATTTATAATTATTTCGAGTAAAAAACTTAAACCTTTGATGAATAATGATTTCATGAACAATAAAATAAGCAGCTCCATACATCGCAATCCCTGAACCTATACTAACTGAAATATAATTTTGATTCATACTTCCCAACATGATACATAACCAGCTAGGTATCGCAAATATTAGAAAAAAAGCATCATTCTTTTCAAAAAAGCCTTTTCCTTTTTGATGATGATCTTCATGTAAATACCAAAGAAAGCCATGCATTATGTATTTATGGGTTAACCAAGTTATTAATTCCATAAGCAGGAAAACACAAAAAGTAATTATTATATAAAAAATCATGGTAAATATATCTGCAAAGTGATGAAAAATAAAGCTTGTATTATTAACAGATGTACAGCAAATTGGTTGTCCTTATCGAAATGCAATATCTTAAATAACCATAATAGTTGTCCACTAATAACAAACCAACATACATAATTAAAAATTGGTGGTTCACCTCCCTCCCATTTCCAAAAAGAAAGTTTTATTGCTGCGGGTTCAAGGTTATAATCAAAAAAAGTGGCTATTAATGCACCATCAAAAATTAATGAAAATGTTGCCAAAAATGGTTTCAAACGAATGCCTAGTGCATCATATTTTTCTTCTACTATATTTATAAATTTGGTCATCATTATACCAGTACAAAAAATTACCATGAACCAATTTACTCCTATTAGATAGGGCACACCATTTAGTTTTTTACCCATAATATCACTGTAATGATAACTGCCAAACAAGGCTCCTGTATTTACCCCAATCATTTCAGTGCCAACACCAACCAAGAAACTCATAACAAAAAAAAGGAAGAAGCCTGCGTTTTTCTTTTCCTGCACCCAAAATAACAAGGCCGTCATAAGCAAAAGATTGAAAGGAGTATTGGCTATGAACCAATCTTTATAGGGTGAATACAAAATTCCGATTGCCCCACATACATGAAAAAGAATAGCTATAAAAATTGAAATGTTCCTTTTTAACTGAAGTGGTACATTTTGCATAAAACCTAAGTGATAAATTGCTTAAAAATAAAAATTAAAAGGGTATTAAAATTATTGAAAATCAATTTATTTTATTTCAAGATAACAATCTTGCCTTATTAATTCTGAGGTAATTTTTGAACTTTGCAAACATAGCGGTATCCCACCACCTGGATGAACACTTCCCCCAACAAAATATAAATTTTCAATAGTATTTGTAAAATTTGGATGCCTTAAAAAAGCAGCCATCTTATTATTCGAACTAGAACCATAAAGCGAACCCATATAGCTGGCAGTTTTACTTTGAATAGATTCTGGGGTTAATATTTCTTCACATTCAATTAAAGGCTCAATGTCAGTTTTCAACAATCTGTTTAGCTTATTTATAATTACTTTTTTGTATTTCACATAAAAATCCTCCCAATTCTGACCATTGTTTGAAGGAGCATTAACCATCACAAACCAGTTTTCTTTTCCTGCTGGTGCTTGGGTTTCTGGCTCACATTTACTGGTAATATTTATGTAAATAGTAGGATCCTCATATAAAGTCTTTGAATTGAATAGTGACGTAAATTCTGCTTTATAGTCAGATGCAAAAAAAATGTTGTGAAGTTCCAGTTCAGGAAATGAGCCATTAATTCCCCAATAAAAAATAAAAGCACTACTACTACGCTCTTGTTTCAAAATGGTTTTAGCCGAATATTCATCCTGCAACAGATTTTTATAGGTAAAATATATATCCATATTACTCACAATTTTATCAGCAGGTACAACATGTCCATTCACTTTAACACTAGTTGCTTTTCCATTTTCAAGAAAAATTTTTGAAACAGGACATTCAAAATGAAATTTAACTCCCTTTTTCTTGGCTAATTTAACCAAAGCATTTGTTATTGAAATCATTCCTCCTTTGGGATAAAATGTTCCAATATTGTTATCCAAATGAGGAATCAAACTCAACATTCCTGGTGCTTTATACGGATTACTTCCATTGAATGTGGCATATCTGTTAAACAATTGAACGGTGTGTGGATGCTTAAATGATGCTTTATTAATGCCATTTAATGTATTGAACAAAAGACTAGCTTTCACTGACGTTAATGCCTTTCGGATAGGTGCTTTTTTAATGGTAGAAAACTTGTGTAAAGAAAAGTTTAAGAAAATACTGCCAATGTCATTATAGGTTGTGGCCGATTGCATTAAATATTTTTTCAATTTCCCTTTCTCCTCCCCTAGTTTCTCTTCAAGTTCTTGTGAAAATTTATCTTGATTTGTGTAAGCATTTATGACTGTTCCGTCTTCATAAAAATATTTGCAAGAAATGGGTAACGGTTCATATTGAAAATAATCGTCAATTGGTTCGTTTGCTAAGAGAAAAAGTTCCTCTATCAAACTAGGCTGTGTAAAAAGACTAGGACCTGCATCAAAGTGGAAACCATTTTTAGAAAAGTGTGACAGTTTACCTCCAGGATAACTATTTTTCTCAAAGACTTTTACCTCAAATCCCATTACGGCCAGCCTTATTGCGCTAGAAATTCCTCCAATTCCTGCTCCAATTACAATTGCATTTTTTTGATTTTTCATAAATATTGTGTTTTGTTCAATTTTATTATTATTACTATTTTGAGTAAAGTATTCCTTCATAAATGAATCTTAAAACAACTTACATTAAAGTTGTAATTAATCAGTTTCAAGATAATATTTTCTTTTTTAATTATATAATTACGACTAAAGTAGCATAATGTTTATTTTTTTGAATCTTTTATCGGTATTTCTTAAAATTTATCTGGTTTCTTAATACTATTTCACTGTAATAAAGAATATAAACATACAAAAACTACAAAGGGAGCACATTTGCTCCCCTTGTCTTATATATCATCTAATTCTATATTCTAAAATTTTGTTCAGGTTCAATAACAAAAAAAATATCAATAATCAATTAAAAACAATCCATTAATTACTCATACCTTCCATTGCCCCACTTTGATCTGCCTTTGTGTTTTTTCTTTTAAAAAGGCTAACATCAAACTTTCCAAACCGATAACTAAAATTCAATCTTGCCATTTGTGGGTCACGATACCTTGTTGATTCTTGTGTAAAATAGCTAGCATCAGTATGCGTTTTATTTTTAGAATTAAATATGTCATTTACACTCAAGGTTAATGAACCGCTTGATCCTTTTTTCCATGTCCAATCTTTTCTCAATGAAATATCTATATCATAATATCTTGGTAAGATATATCCTTGAGCCAATGTTTGTGTGCCTCCAGGAAACATTCCACCGCCACGACCACTATTACCACCATTATTTTGTGGTATTAAAGTTTTAGATCTTGTTTCAGACGTAATTTGTAAACTCAGTGTTTTCATCAACTTAAAAGTAGAATTTGTCTTAGCAAACCAGCTTAAAATATCATTGCTAACAGATTGGTTTGGTATAGTTGCATTAATTTTAGAATCATAAAAATTTACATTCAATAACAGATCCCACCATTTTGTTACTGCAAACTTATTGGTCAATTCCAAACCATAAGTGTAGCTATTATTTGCATTGATGTAACTTGTATAATACAAACTATCTGTGTTCAATGTTCCTGATTGCACATTTTTATTTATGTCTTTATAAACATATCTAGTAATTAAATCGGTAGAATATTTAAAGTAAGCTGTAGCTAAAAAATTAGCGTTGCGTTTGTAATTGTTGTTATAAGAGAACTCTAATGAATTTGTAAACTCAGGTTTTAAACCAGAATTACCTGTTGATGGATTTTGTGGATCTGTGAAATCATAAGAAGGCAGAATTTGAAAAAAATTAGGTCTATTAATCCTTCTTGAATAATTTAATTGTATATCCTGTTTATCATCTAATTTATAAGTTACGAATGCACTAGGGAACAAACTTAACGGATAAGAAACTTTAACTGGCGTAGAATCGCCGCCATTGATGGTAAAAAGTTTGCCCGAATAATTTGAACTTTCAGCCCTTAAACCTAATTGAAAACCAACTTTTTTAATCTTGAAACTATAAGTTCCATAAGCAGCATACACATAATCATTAAACTTGTATCTACTACTTGCAGCCGGACTCAACATAAAAACATTATCTGCAACCGTTTTGGTGTATTGCAAATTATCACTTCTAAATTCTCTTACTGCACCACGAACACCTGCTTCAAACTTTGAATCATCACCAATTTGTTTTTCATAATCGCTCTGTATGGTAAAAAAATGGTTGTATCCACTACCATCACTTTTTTGCTGATAAAGCGGATATTTTGTTGCCCCACTCAACGAATCGGTGTTAGAATGAATGTTGCTGTAATTGCCATTAGAAACTGAATTGTAATTAAAATCGGCAGTGATGTCGTGACCCGGTTGAGCAAAATTGTGTTTAAAGCTCAATTGACCACCAAAGTTTTCAAAATTAAACTCTGTAACGGTGTTTCTATTGGTAATAGAAGTAATTTTCCTCGAAAGAGATGTATCAATTAATTGATCTGTATTATTCTTAAATCGTCCTTGGGTATAGTTTCCAGAAACACTTATAGTATTTCTATTGTCCACAAAATAATCTATTCCTCCTCTGTAAAACTGAAAGTGACCATTACTTGTTTGATCCGCATTCGAGAAAACACTGGTGTTTTTAGTATCACTATAATCGGTTGTTGTAACATTGTTAGAAATTGCCTTTCTTTCCATGTAGTTAGCACTTCCAGTAAAGTTTATTTTGTTCTGCCTGTAATTAATATCACCTCCAGCATTGGGCTTCCATCTGCTATCAATGCCCGCCCTAATGTTTCCATTATAGCCATTTTTCCTATTCTTCTTTAAAACAATGTTTAAAATACCAGCATTTCCACCACTTGCATCATATTTTGCAGAAGGGTTTGTAACAATTTCAACCTTATCAATAATGTCTGCCGGAATTTGGTCTAATGTTAAAGTAGTTGGTCTTCCATCAACAAAAATGGTTGGAGTAGCATTGCGCAAAGTAACGTTACCATCAATATCAACACTAACAGAAGGGATGCTTTTCATTACTTCGGTAGCAGTTTGCCCAGTACTACTCAAATTTTTATCTACATTAAATACCTTTTTATCAATACCCATTTCCAATACTTGTTTGGGGGAAGTTGTTACCGTTACAGCAGCAAGTTCGTTTGCATCAACAACTAATTTAATGTTACCTAAATCTTTTTCAGACTGGGAAATGATTTGCTGAAAATCGGGAGTAGTGCCAGGTTGAGGCATTTTGATTCCAAAACTTACCGGATTTTCAATTTTTTTATAGCCAATAGATGTAATTTTTAAGGTATATTTTCCAAATAAAGAAAGTCCTTCCAAATCAAAGTCGCCATTACTTTCGGTGATGTCGGTTTTTGCAATAATCTGTTTCATGGCGTGGGTAATGGTGTCATATTTAGCCGTCATTAATTGAACCGTAACGCCACCTAAGCCTTTTCCTTTTGGATCCTGAATTTTTCCGTAGAACCGACCAATATTAATATTTGCCTTCGAAGCTCCTCCCCTGCTGCCACTGCCCGGATATTGGGCATTGGTAGTAAAAACAAAAAACAACAAAAACAAAGAGGAATAAAATTTCGACATAATTATATTTTTTTCTTGAGACAAAATTCAAACACTAGGTTTAACCTAAAATGTTACAATTTGGTGAAAGGTTTGAAACCAAAATGAAAGGTAATATATTTCATTTTTGGGCTACGAAAGTAATCTTTCCATATCAAAGCAGCTTTAAAATTGAGTTTACATTTAGTATTCACTACTTGTTATCAAACTAAAAGTTCAGCACATTTCCATAAAATTTATGTTCTTTCAACTATTAAATTCACATAACCCACTTTGAGTTTTTATGTTCAGTTAAGATAATATTTACTAAATCCTTCAATATTTTTCTCTTAGATAAATGAAAAAAAATCTAGATACACATACTTTGAAACAAACAAAAGAAGACTTTTATATTAGGGATTCTACAACACAAAACTTGCTTGTTAATATATAGGGCTAAAATCAGTTCATTTATATGTAGATAAAAGTTTTGATAGCTAAAAAACGTAATTTTTCCTGTACATTATTGCTTCATTACTGTACAGTAAAATCATTTTACTGTAGAGGAAAATCATTTTCCTCTACAGTAATGCTCCATTACTCACCAGTAAAATCATTTTCCTCTACAGTAATGGTCCATTACTCACCAGTAAAATCAATTTACTGTACAGTAAAATGCTACTACCTATTGGTGAAAATTGTCTTTTTATTCATTGGAAAGTTTTCTCTTTAGCATTTTGTTAAAGGCAAACTAGTTAAATGCAATAGCTTTTCAACAAAAATTAAAATGACGAAGTTGGTGCTTATGATACATTAAGTTTATGTTGATAGTTAAAAGCAATAATTCAAAAAGACAATTTATTGAAGTGAAAACTACACCATCTATTTTAACTAGATTATTACTGGAATAGAAATTTGACTAAAGTGGTCAACAAAAATGTAGCAAAAAGTAGTTTTAATTTTCAATTTCGTCATAAACAAAATTAATTTGAGTTTGTTACCTAAAAAAAAACAATATGGCACATCCAAATTTAACATTGATAGATGCACTCCGAGACACAGCTTCCCGATTGAAGAATGGTGCACCTTATGCGTGGGGAAACCACGGAACATGCAATTGTGGCAATTTGCTTCAAGTTGTTACACAACTAAAAAAGGAAGAAATATTGGCTTATGCCAACACAGGAATTGGAGAGTGGACAGAATTAGCAGAAGATTATTGCCCAACCACAAATGCCCCTGTGAATTTGCTGTTGTTTAAACTACAACAGATTGGCTTAACCCCTACCGATATTCACAACTTGGAATATTTGGAAGACAGAAAAGTTTTAGAAAAACTGGCAGGCGGCTTTAGATGGTTGAAAAGAAATGAAAGAGCAGATGTAATTCTCTATTTTGAAACTTATGCTAACCTCTTAGAGAACCAGTTGATAGATAGTGTAGTATTACCTGAAAATTTGTTTTCGATGGAGTATCATTCTGAAAAAGAACTAGTGTAGTTTGTTCTCATTTAATTATCTTTAAAAATAGAAAATTAAATAAATATGAATAAAAATTTTCAGTTTGGTGAAGCTGATGTAAAAATTTGATAACGTTTTCTTTGTTCAGAGATGAAAAACTAAATTTAGTCGAAAGATTGCCCTGAAAGGAAAGGTTTTTGGGAAGATAAATAAAGAGACAGATGATTACATCGAAAAATAATGAGGTAATATGAACACTGAAAGTAAATCTGAAAACCTATATTTAAATATTGCAAAAGCTAGAATACATAAAAAAGCGGCTAACCCGAAAGGAAAAGCCGCTTTTTTATTTTGTATATTAAGCTGATTATAAACTCTTAATCTCACTAACCAATTGTTGCAATACGCCCTTGGCATCACCAAAAAGCATAGAAGTTTTTGGTTGGAAGAATAACGCATTCTCAATACCTGCATAACCAGGCTTCATACTACGTTTGTTTACAATAACTGTTTTAGCTAATTCAACTTCCAATATCGGCATACCAAATATAGGAGAAGAAGGATCGTTTTTAGCAGCAGGGTTAACAACGTCATTAGCCCCAAGAATCAATACAACATCAGTTGTTTTGAAAAGGTCATTAGCATCTTCCATTTCTATCAATTTATCGTAGCTTACATCTGCTTCTGCCAATAGTACGTTCATGTGACCAGGCATACGACCTGCAACCGGATGTATGGCATAGATAACTTCAACACCCTTTTCATCCAACAGTTTTTCTAGCTCATGACAAACGTGTTGGGCTTGTGCAACCGCTAAACCATATCCAGGAACGATGATTACTCTGTTAGCATAGCTCATTACCATGGCAGAATCACTCAAAGAAATCTCTTTGTAAGAACCGCCACCTGCACCTTCTGCAGCAGCACCTCCAGCTTTGTTTCCACCAAAAGAACCTATCAATACGTTCAATAAGCTACGGTTCATTGCCTTACACATCAAAATGGTTAACAATGTACCAGCTGCACCTACTAATATACCACCTGTAAGCATTACTTTATTGCTGTAAAGGAAACCGCCACAAGCAGCTGCAACACCTGTAAATGAGTTTAATAACGAGATTACAACCGGCATATCCGCACCACCAATTGGCAATACAAACAAAATACCATAAACCAAAGCACCCGATAAGATTACATAGAATAAGAATGAATTGGCAGGCGTAACATTAAATACTAAATAACCTGCAATGCAAACCATTACAAATAGCATTAATGTATTTAGTATTTGTTGACCAGGGAAAGAGAAGTCTTTTACCTTTCCGTTCAATTTGCCCCATGCAATCATACTGCCTGCAAACGAAACGGAACCAATGATAACCCCTAGAAATATGGTAATTAGTTTGCCATGCATAGTTGCACCCGAGCCGAAATCGGCAGAAGCCCTGCTAAATTCAATGATAGATATTAAGCCAGCGCAAGCACCACCCATACCGTTAAACAGGCTCACCATTTCTGGCATTGCAGTCATTTTAACTTTTTTAGCAGCAATAAAACCAACTAAAGTACCGATGGCAAGACCGCCAAATATCCAAGCGTAGTTATGAAGTCCTTCTCCATCACTTCCTTTGTATAAAAATATAGTTCCCGCAATTGCGATAGCCATACCAGCAGCGGCAATAAGATTACCTTTTCTGGCAGTTGCAGGATTAGAAAGCATCTTTAGACCCAATATGAATGTAATTGATCCAATCAGGTAGCAAATTGTAAGTATGTTCAGTTCCATTTTAAATGATTAATGTTTAATGATAAGTGATTTGTTTTTTATACCACTTTTATTTCTTTAGCCTGTGGCAATCCTTTATTTCTTTTTCTTGAACATTTCCAACATCCTATCGGTAACCACAAAGCCACCAACCACGTTTAATGTTCCTAGCACCACAGCTAAAAAGCCTAGCACTATTGCTATAATTTCTTTTGCCTCACCCATTACGATGATGGCACCAATGATAACAACTCCATGTATCGCATTTGCACCACTCATTAGTGGGGTATGCAATACACTTGGTACACGGCCAATTACTTCAATACCCAAGAATATCATTAGGATAACTATGTATATAATCTCCTGATTACTTTTTATTAAATTAAGGATGTATTCCATTTTTAATGTTTAATTATTAAATATTAATGTTTAATGTGTTGATTAAAACGCCAGTGATTAATCATTAACCACTAAACTTTAATCATTAAAGCAGTGCATTAACCCTATCATTCACAATGCTACCGCCATGGGTAATGCAACTTCCTTTTACCAAATCATCCTCAAAGTTTAGGTTGATAGCACCTTCCTTGGTTAAGATTAGTTGTAAAAAGTTGAGTACGTTTTTACCATAAAGCTTACTAGAATCGAAGGCCATGGTACTTGGCAAGTTACTGTTACCATAGATGGTAACTCCTTTTCTAACAACAGTTTCATTGTTTTTGGTAAACGGCGTATTACCACCCGTTGCAGAGGCAATATCTATAATAATGCTTCCTGCTTTCATATTATCCAGCATAGCTTCTGTCAATAAGATAGGAGCAGTTTTACCCGGGATCTGAGCTGTAGTGATAACTATGTCTGCTTTAGCAGCTGATTCAGCTAGTTTTTGTTGTTGCTTTTGTTTGTATTCCTCAGATTGTTCAACAGCATATCCACCCGCTTTACTAGCATCAGCAGCACCTTCTACTTCTACAAACTTAGCCCCAAGACTCATTACCTCTTCTTTTACTGCAGGACGCGTATCGAATACTTCAATCACAGCACCCAAACGTTTTGCCGTTGCAATTGCTTGCAAACCAGCAACACCCGCACCCAATATTAATACTTTGGCAGGAGGAATACTACCCGCAGCAGTCATAAACATAGGGAAATAACGTGGGAAAAGGTTAGCGGCGGTTAGTACGGCTTTGTAACCTGCAATGTTTGCTTGACTACTCAATACGTCCATCGCTTGTGCCCTTGTGGTACGTGGAAGCATGTCTAAACTAAAAGTTGTTAAACCCTTAGTACTCCAGCTTTGCATTGTTTTAAACTGGAATAATGGTTGAAACACACCTAGCAAAACTGCATTAGGCTTCAACAAAGACTCATCTGCACTTGTTAGTAACTGAATGGAGAATACCATGTCACTTTGTTGTAAAACTTCCGAACGGCTAACAACCTTAACTCCTTTCTCAAGGTAGGTGTCATTGTTGGCAAACGAGCCATCACCAGCGCCATCTTCTACAAGTACCGTAATACCCTTTTTTATTAACGTGGCTGCTTGTTCTGGCAATAACGAAACCCTGTTTTCTCCTTGCGGTTCTTTTAAAATACCTGCTGTCATTAAAATAAATTGAATGTTTTATTAAGAAGTAATTTTCTCGAACGAGGACGAAAGTACTAAAAACGTATGGCAAAATGCTGTTTTTTTAATTGAGCCTTCTTAAAAAACACTATCCCCATTGAAAACAAATCAATTGAAATCGTTGTCGTATCTTGATTTCGAACTGTGTTCCAAGATTTAGAAATTTCTAAATCTTTGTTAATATCTGCAAAAACAACAATTGCATCACTCTCAATCATGGTAGATAAAGAGACAAATTGAAAAATGTTTTCAACGGCTTGATTTACAAAAATCATTTGAAATGGATGTTCTGAAACTTCTTGTGTAAGGATATCGGGCAAAAATGGAGATGTTATTTTTATAGAAACATTATCTAACGATAAATCATTAAATGTTTGTTTGGCAAAGGACACTATTTCTTGATTTGCTTCTAAAGAAACTACTGGAATACCCTTATTAGCAGAAGCAAGATAAGCAGTTGAAAGGCCAATAGAAGTTCCAATCTCCAATATATTTTTAGGATTATAATAGGCCACTATTCTAAAAAGTAGACGATTGTATTTATCCGATAACACTTTCTTAGTTAGCTCACTAACAGTTATCTCTTTATGGTTATGGAGAATGTTTGTTCTATCAGATGATAAATCTTTTTTCAAATGGTTAATCTCTTCATAAGCATAGAAATGCCTATCATCATTAAGCACCTCTCTAATAAAAGTATACACAAATGGTGAGTGAGTGCCATGGCCTTTACTATTTAATGCCTTACAGTAAAATTGTATTAGTTTATATGCCTGTTGAAGCTTACGAAACATGGGGAATTGGCTTTAATTCTTTTTATTTCCCCTTTTAATAACTCTTTGATAGACAGACATCCAAAAACCTAGAACAGTGATGATTACCCCAATCCATAATACAATAATCATCGGGAACTCATATACTTTCAGCGTTACTAGGTCGGTAATGGCAGTACTTTCTTTAACGCCTAGTTCTAGTTTACCATGTTCCTGATCTAGTACTTTATTAAATTGAAGAATAAGGTTCTGCGAAATAACACTATCAGGAATATTGCGAAGCTCATTTCCTTTTACAGCAATACCAGGAAAGGTTTTATATCTTCTACCATCCTTGGCAATTACTTCCATATCCATAAATAAGGAGTTCTCTCCTTCCTTACACCTGTCTTTTTTATCAGCAGGATTAACCTCTACTTTATGCAATATCATCAAGCCGCTACTGTAAAATAGGGTATCACCAACGGTAATTGGGCGGCTAACAAATTGTGCCGTATCAGCAGCATTGTTTTCTTTAAAAGAGGATATGTAAACAAAGATGTCTTTGTACCAGTAGTGTTTACTTGATGGATTGGCGGCAAAGCCTTCCATACCCTTGTTATTTTTTATTAAATCCGGATATAAAGAAAACTGTTCATTAGCATTGGTCTTAGATACAAACTTAATCTCGAAGAAACGTTTGCGTTGTTTTTCATTAAAAGTATCCTTGGCATAAGTAACCATGTACTTGCCCATATCTGTAGTAACGCCCTTAAATAGGGTAATATTCTCAGCGGGATCTTCTTTCTTATCCTTTTCAAAGACAGCAATGCCAGTTGTATTCCAACTAAGTACCGTTCTTTTACTTGATGAAATTAATATTCCTACCAGCATCAACCCAAAACCAACGTGTGCTATTGATGCACCAGCGGCTTTTATTTTTCCACTCAGGCCTAGCCAT
This sequence comes from Chitinophagaceae bacterium, assembly GCA_947447825.1. GTDB lineage: Bacteria > Bacteroidota > Bacteroidia > Chitinophagales > Chitinophagaceae > Parasediminibacterium. The sequence goes on from CANFLL010000063.1 coordinate 24,135, forward strand.
ATATAGCCAGCATTTGCTAATAAAGTATATACTGCTGCAAAGATGGCTACATGAATAGCTGCCAAAAATCCTGCTCCTTTTCTATCATAGTTGATGGCGCCAAACACACTGATTGAGATACTGATTACCAAGGCTATAGCTGAGGGTATCCATATCTTCTTAGTAAATACCCCTTTTGGAGTGTCCTTATATTTTAAGTATTGAGTAACAGCCGTAAGGATACCAACGATTATGCAGACAAATACCTGAACTTGATTATAAGCAAAAACAGGGTCTTCGGAAGGAGCAACCTTTTGGTCGAACAACTTATTATAAACAGGAACGGACGTCTTTAAAATGATTAGCATGGCTGATAAAAACAAAACCAATGAACCTATAAACATCCAAAACTCTCTGCTGTAAGTACTCTCTTCCTTATAAATGGTAGGGATTGATTTGTATTTAAAAGCATAGAGTGTAAGTGCTGGAATAACGAAGATTAATAGGAATACTAGCAATTGGGTGTTCATACCTAAATCTGTAAAGGCATGAACTGATGTATCACCCAATATACCACTACGGGTAAGGAAGGTAGAATAAAGTACTAATAAAAAGCTCAAAATATAGAACATATAGCTGCTACGTAGGCTATATCCTGTTGTTTTGTAAACCATGTTTACGTGCAAGCCAGCCACCATCACTAACCAAGGAACTAATGAGGCATTCTCTACTGGATCCCATGCCCAATATCCTCCAAAACTCAAACTTTCATAAGCCCAAGCGGCTCCCATCATGATACCCAAACATAATATACCACCACTGAAAGCTGCCCAAGGTAAGGCTGGCTTTACCCAATCATGGTTTTTATTAACCAATCCTGCAATTGCAAATGCAAACGGGACAATGGTACTGGCAAAACCAAGGAACAATACAGGAGGATGTATCACCATCCAATAGTTCTGCAATAAGGTATTCAAACCCTGTCCATCTTTTATCAGAGTAAGGTAATCGCTACGCAAACCACCGTTTATTGCATCCTGAAAGATGGGTGCATTGTCTAATATTCCTTCATGGCGAAGTAGGGCGAAAGGACTGCTACCTAGTTTAGCATTGTAGAAATAGAATCCAACAAGCATACTTGCCAAACAGAATTGTGCAAAGCTGATAACCATCAATGTTCCTGCTTCCCATTCTTTGGCGCGCCATATTAAAAACCAACCAAGTACACAGTTCCAAAAGCTCCACAACATGAAGCTACCTTCTTGTCCTTCCCAAAAACAACTTAATAAATACTCTACTTGCAAGCCCTTGTCGCTATGTTCCCAAGCGTATTTATACTCAAATAAGTGATTGGATATGATATAATAAAGCGTGATGAAAACAATAAATACCGATATGGTTTCTACCAAAAAACAGGCACGTGCAAATGCCAACCAACTCTTCTTTTCGGAAGCAGAAACCAAGTTGTTAGATTGTAAATGATTTGTCCAGAAGAAAGAAACTGTTGCTAAGAGAGAGGCAATAAAAGAAAGTATGGTAAAGAAATGACCTATTTGACCGGGTAATAAATGTTCGCCTGAAAAGTGCATGAAATTATTTAATAATTATTGAAAGATTTTAATGAACAAAATTGAATGTATTAAAGATAAAATACTTATTTCAATTAATAGTTTCATTAAACACAATGTGGGGATGATAAGTTCGAACGGATTATTTAGTAACTAGACTTTTTTGCAGCTAAACTATCTGCACTAGTGTAACCACCATTACTTGAAGATTCTCCTGCTACTTGTGCCGCTTTAGAAGCTGCTGCTGCATCATCTTTATATTTACTTGGGCATTTCAATAGGATGTCTTTACATTCAAAATGATCGCCTTGCATCTTTCCTTTAAGCACAATGCGTTCACTTTTTTCCATGTCTGTTGGTTTAGTATTATGGTAAACAACTTTTACTGTGTTTCCTAGAGTATCAATAGCAGTAAATGCCAGATAATTAGCATCTTTTGCTGCATCGTATTCCATTGGTTGAGTCTTATCAAGTTTAGCGATGAGGTTTACAAATTTGCCGTCCTTTTGCTTTGCAGAAGCAATCGTTTCATAAGTGGTAAGATTACCTGTAAAACTTATTAAAACTGTGATAGCAACCACTATCAAAACTAACATTGCAATATGCGTCTTCTTCATTATAATTATTTTTCAGCCGCAAAAGTAACTTAAAAAGGTTTGCAGATAGTGAATATTGTATTAATCCATTGCCAACATATTTCATATATCATGTTAACATTAGCTGTCAGGATATTCGCTTTTAAAAATTTGGAAGTTCATTTTTGCTTGGCTGGGGTTCAAATTTTCTAGGTAGCGGTTCATTTTTGCTTGGCAGGGGTTCATTTTTGCTTGATAGGGGTTCATTCTTGCTTTATAGCGGTTCATTCTTGCTTGATAACGGTTCATTTTTGCTTGGAAGGGGTTCACTTTTGCTTGGAAGGGGTTCATTTTTGCTTGGAAGGGGGTCAATTTTGCTTGGAAGGGGTTCATTTTTGCTTGATAGGGGTTCAATTTTGCTTGATAACGGTTCATTCTTGCTTGGCAGGGGTTCATTCTTGCTTGATAGGGGTTTATTCTTGCTAGATAGCGGTTCATTTTTGCTTGATAGGGGTTCATTCTTGCTTGATAACGGTTTATTCTTGCTTGATAGCGGTTCATTCTTGCTTGATAACGGTTCATTTTTGCTTGGAAGGGGTTCACTTTTGCTTGATAGGGGTTCATTCTTGCTTGATAGGGGTTCATTCTTGCTTAATAGCGGTTCATTTTTGCTTGGCAGGGGTTCAATTTTACATGTTAGCGGTTCATTCTTGCTTGATAGGGGTTGATTGTAACTATTTCAGGTTTCACTCTTACAATTTCACGGTTCGATCCTACACAATCACGGTTCACTCCTACACTAGTTGAGGTTCACTCTTACAATTTCACGGTTCG
>CANFLL010000064.1 GCA_947447825.1 Chitinophagaceae bacterium
GATATCTAGCCAAGAACATTAATGATTGAATTTACATCGACTTGATATCTGGCGGAGATCATTAATGATTAAAATTACATCGGTTGATATCTAGCCAAGAACATTAATGATTGAATTTGCATCGACTTGATATCTAGCGCAGAACATTAATGATTGAATTTAGATACCCTTGGTATCTAGCGGAGATCATTAATGATTGAATTTACATCCGTCGGTAACTAATATTAATGTTTATTGTTCAACTATAATACCACTAATCACTAATCACTAACCACTAACCACTAATCACTAACCACTAATCACTAACCACTAATCACTAACCACTAATCACTAACCACTAACCACTAACCACTAATCACTAATCACTAATCACTAACCATTAATAACTAAAAACTAACCTTTATATTTGCGGCCTTATGAGTACACAATCAGAGAATGTTTTCCAATCAATTATTTCCCACGCCAAAGAATATGGCTTTGTTTTTCCTTCTAGTGAAATTTATGACGGATTAAGTGCAGTATATGATTACGGTCCAAATGGTAGCGAACTGAAAAAGAATATTCGTGACTATTGGTGGAAGAGTATGACGCAAATGCACGAGAACATTGTGGGCATAGATGCCGCCATCTTTATGCACCCTACCACTTGGAAAGCTAGTGGGCATGTTGATAATTTTAGTGATCCATTAATAGATAATAAGGATAGTAAAAAACGTTACAGAGTAGATCATCTAATTGAAGCACACGCCGAAAAGCTAGCCCATGAAGGCAAAAAAGAAGAAGAGTTTGCTTTACTGAAAAGTATGGATGAACTTTTGGCTGCTGATGATTTTGTTGGCTTAAAGAAACTAATTGATGACAACAAAATTGTATGTTCTATTAGTGGCACTTGCAATTGGACAGAAATACGTCAGTTTAACCTAATGTTTGCAACCGAGTTCGGTGCAATAGCAGCAGATAATCCAGAAGATAATAAAGTTTATCTACGTCCTGAAACAGCTCAAGGCATCTTTGTTAACTTTTTAAACGTACAGAAGACTGCCAGAATGAAAATACCTTTTGGCATTGCTCAAACAGGTAAAGCTTTCCGTAATGAGATTGTTGCTCGTCAGTTTATTTTCCGCATGCGTGAATTTGAACAAATGGAAATGCAATTCTTTGTTCGTCCTAGCACAGAAGGTTTTTGGTATCAATATTGGAAAGACGCTCGCCTTAAATGGCATTTAAGTTTAGGATTAAGTGCTGATAAATATCGCTATCATGACCATGTTAAACTAGCGCATTACGCTAAAGAAGCTTGCGATATTGAATTTGAATTTCCTTTTGGATTTAAAGAAGTAGAAGGTATTCACTCAAGAAGCGATTTCGATTTGAGTCAACACCAAATTTATAGTAAGAAGAAGTTACAATATTTCGATAACGATATTGATGAGGCTACAGGTAAGGCGTATGGCAATTATGTTCCTTATGTAGTGGAAACTTCTATCGGTTTAGATAGGATGTTCTTGTTGATTTTGGCTAATTCGTACGAAGAAGAAAAGATTGCTAAAGAAGATGGTACCACAGACAGCCGTGTGGTGTTGCATATTCCTGCTAAGATAGCCCCTAACAAATTAGCTATTCTTCCATTAACTAAAAAAGATGGATTACCAGAATTGGCAAGGGAACTAATGGATGAATGCAAACCTTACTTTAAGTGTTTCTTTGAAGAAAAGGATGCAATCGGTAAAAGGTATCGCAGACAAGATGCCATCGGAACACCATTCTGTGTAACCGTTGACCACCAAAGCCTAGAAGACAAAACAGTTACCATTCGCTACCGTGATAGTATGTTGCAAGAACGTATTTCAATGGATAAAGTAAGAGAATTGGTATTGAGTGAAATACTATAGAGTCTTAACTTAATGAATAAGAAGTGACAGATACTTTGTGTATAATTTCACATGATAAAACAAAAATGCCGCTGGAGAATTAATTTTCTAGCGGCATTTTTATTTTATTAGATTATTTTCTTTCTAGCACATCGACTTCTAGTCCAGTTTTAATACTGCCAAGAAAGCTTCTTGTGGCACTTCAACATTACCTATCTGGCGCATACGTTTCTTACCCTCTTTTTGCTTTTCTAATAATTTACGTTTACGGCTAATGTCACCACCATAACATTTGGCAGTAACGTCCTTACGCATGGCACTTATGTTTTCGCGGGCAATAACCTTAGCACCAATCGCAGCCTGTATGGCAATCTGAAACTGTTGTTTAGTCAATAATTCTTTTAGTTTTTCACAAAGCTTACGGCCAAAGTCTGCCGCACGGCTACGGTGAATCAATGCACTCAAGGCATCCACCTTTTCGCCATTCAACAATATATCCATCTTCACAATGTCAGCATCACGCATTCCTATCGGGGTATAATCGAAGGAAGCATACCCACGTGTCTGGCTCTTTAGCTTATCATAAAAATCGAACACTATTTCTGTTAATGGAAGCTCGAAAGTAAGTTCCACTCTTGTTGGCGTAAGATAAGATTGGTTCAACAGATTACCCCTTTTACCCAAACAAAGCGTCATTATGTTACCAATATAATCTGGCGAAGAGATGATTTGCGCACGTATATAAGGTTCTTCAATTCTATCAATCCTAGTTGGATCAGGCATTTCAGAAGGATTATTTACAATAATCTTTTCTCCTTTAGAACTGTAAGCAATAAAGCCCACATTCGGCACAGTAGTAATAACCGTTTGGTTAAACTCACGTTCCAAACGTTCCTGAATGATTTCCATGTGTAGCAATCCTAGGAATCCACAACGGAAACCAAAGCCCAAAGCCTGAGAAGTTTCTAATTCAAAAGTAAGAGAAGCATCATTCAGTTGAAGCTTATCCATACACTCCCTCAACTCTTCAAAGGCATCAGTCTCTACGGGATAAATACCTGCGAAAACCATTGGCTTCACTTCCTTAAACCCGTTAATCATCAAACCAGGGTTATTAGCAAGAGTAATGGTGTCACCCACTTTCACTTCTTTTGCATTCTTGATACCGGTAATGATATAGCCTACATCACCAGCCTTTACTTCATCCTTGGCAGTCATTGAAAGCTTCAATACACCCACTTCATCAGCATTGTAATCCATCCCTGAGGCAATGAAACGTATTTTGTCATTCTTTTTTAATACCCCATTCATAATGCGGTAATAAATGATTATTCCCCTAAAACTATTATAAACACTATCAAAAATCAATGCTTGAAGTGGTGCATCATAATCTCCTTTGGGCGCAGGAATGCGTTCTATGATGGCTTCCAATATTCCTTCAATACCAATACCACTCTTTCCGCTTGCCAATAGAATGTCTTCTACTTTACAGCCAATCAAATCAATAATTTGGTCTTGCACTTCCGGAATCATAGCCCCATCCATATCAATCTTATTGATAACAGGGATGATTTCCAAATCATTTTCTATTGCTAAATATAAATTACTGATTGTTTGGGCTTGTATTCCTTGGCTTGCATCCACTAATAATAAGGCACCTTCGCAGGCAGCTAATGCACGGCTTACTTCATAGCTAAAATCCACGTGACCAGGCGTATCAATTAAGTTCAGCACATAATTAGTTCCTTTTGAAGGATAGTTTATCTGTATCGCGTGGCTCTTAATAGTTATACCTTTTTCACGCTCCAAGTCCATATCATCCAATACTTGGTTCATCATGTCGCGCTCGCCAATGGTTTTGGTGTGTTCCAATAAGCGATCAGCAAGTGTACTTTTTCCGTGATCGATGTGTGCAATGATGCAAAAATTCCTGATATTCTTCATAACTGTGGCAAATATAGCGGTACAAAAGTCAATATTTGAAATGCGAGCGGATTGGGGTGCATAAAGTTTTTCGATATTGAAAAGAAAAACTTCTATAAAGAACTATTATATCGGCAAGTTGACAAATCGACTAAGTAAATTTTTTTTGTCATAGCAGGTTTTTGGTTTTGAAAATAGTAAGAATGGATTTTTATTTGAATAATTGATATATTGAAATTAGACAAGAGCTAAACAGCCATGGGATTGGGCTAATTGGGTACAAAAAACAATTTCGCTTTTAAAACGAATTGAAATTCGTCTCTAATTCTAACTTATAACCAAAGTAGTTAAACTTTTTATGCACCCATCCAATATTAGTTTGTGCAAACAAAACAAGCATCAAGTATAGATATAAAGGCTGTTTAATAACCTACCACAATAATAATCTTTTATACACAAACACATTTAGAACAAATTTATTATAATACTCATTCCCTTATATTTGCCAACTTTTAAAAAAATAAATTTTCTCTTGTATGCAACTGAAAGGTTTAGTACGGTTCTTCGCCATTGCACTGATTCTAATTTGTGTTTATCAATTATCATTTACTTGGATTGTACGTAGTCATGAAAGCAGCATGGAGGCTAAGGCCGACAAATGGCTATCTGCTTACTACCAGCAACCAGAGCAAAAGTATCCTGGCAATAAGGAATTGCAAGATCTTTATGCCGATTCTTTAAAGGAATTTAAACGAATAAGACTTCAACGTTTGTTGGATAGTACTAAAGATACTAAAATTGGTCTTCTAGGTTTAACTACCTATCGTAGTGCGAAAGATATGGAATTGATGTTGGGTCTTGATTTGCAAGGCGGTATCAGTGTAACGATGGAAGTAGGATTAGATGCATTGGTTAAGTCATTGGCTAACTATTCTAAAGATGCTGGTTTCAACAAAGCACTAGATGCAGCAGTTGCAGCAAAAGCAAACAGCAATGCTGATTTGATTACCTTGTTTACAGATGAGTTCAAATCACAAAATCCAGGTGTAAACTTAGCCCCATTCTTCGTAGCTAAAAGTAATGGCAAATTGAAGTTTGATGCTTCTGATGCTGCTGTTAAAACCTATTTGCAAGAAGAAGCAGTTGCTGCTTTCAACAATACTTACAGAATTCTACAAACTCGTATTGATAAATTTGGAGTAGCTTCTCCAAACATCAATAAGGACCCTGCTAAAGCAATTATAAGTATTGAATTGGCTGGTGCTAATGATCCAGAAAGAGTACGCAGATATCTACAATCTACCGCAAACCTTCAATTTTTCGAAGTTTACAATTTAAACGAAATAGCAGAAGGAATTAAGGGTGCAGACAAAACTGTTCAAGATTATTTGAATGGTGTTCAAGCTGTTGATACTTCAAAAAAGGATAGTACAAAAACAGCAAAAGCGGACACGTCAAAGAATAAAATTAATGAAGCCCCAATCAGAAAGTTGATTCAGTTCAACCAACCTTACCAAACAAAAACTGGTAAAACAATCTTCCCTGCTTCTATTGGTTATATACAAAGCTCTGATACAGGTTTATTAAATGGCTATTTGAGAATGGATATTGTGAAGAGTAAGTTTCCTGCAAACCTTGCTTTCATGTATGGAAAGGTGGATATTGATGATACTAAAGCAAGAAACATTCTTCAATTATATGCTATCAAAACGCTAGATAATGGTCAGGCAGAATTAGAAGGAGAGCATGTTACCGATTCTAAACAAGATTTTGATGAGCGTGGTAAAGTGGCTATCAAAATGAATATGGATAAAATTGGTACTAACATTTGGGCTAAAATGACTGGTCGAAATATTGATAAGCCAATTGCCATTGTTTTAGACAACTTTGTTTACTCTGCTCCTACAGTAAATGATGCCATCACTACTGGTAACTCTCAAATCAGCGGTAACTACTCTGCAAAAGAAGCACAAGATTTATCTGAAATCTTAACAAGTGGTAAATTAACTGCTCCAGCTAAGATTGTTCAAGAACAAGTAATTGGACCAACTTTGGGTAAGGCTGCTGTTAAAGGTGGTGCGTTATCATTCCTAATTTCATTCTTAGTAATCTTCGCATTAATGCTTGTTTACTATAACACCGGTGGTTGGGTTGCAAATGCGGCACTTATCTTAAACTTGTTGTTCACTATAGGTATTTTGAGCGCACTAAGTTTCACTTTAACTGCTGCTGGTATTGCTGGTTTAGTATTAACCATCGGTATGGCTGTGGATACGAACGTAATCATCTTTGAAAGAATTAAAGAAGAAATTTCAAAAGGAAAATCTTATGAATCTGCTGTTAATGAAGGTTACAAACGTTCATTAGCTCCTGTATTAGATGCCCACGTTACCACTTTCTTAACTGCTAGTATATTGTTCTATTTTGGTTTAGGACCAGTATTAGGCTTTGCTACAACTCAGATGATTGGTATTTTGCTTTCTCTTTTCTGTGGTATCCTAGTATCTCGTTTGGTAACTGACTTATACATGAACAGAGATCGTCACTTCGATTATTTCACAGGTGTATCAAGGAAAATATTCCAACATGCTTCATTTAGATTTATTGAGTATAGAAAGTTCACTTATGGTATCTCTGCTGTAGTATTAATATTGGGTATTGCTTCTTATTTCAATGGTTTTGATAAAGGGGTAGAATTCCAAGGTGGTCGTAGCTATACTATCAAGTTTGAAAAGCCAGTTAGCACAGATGCTATTAGAGATGATTTAAAGAAAGCATTTGGTGAAGCTCCCGTTATTAAAACTGTAGGTTCTTCTACGCAGTTGAACATTACTACTGCTTATAAAATTTCGGAAGTAAGTAAGGATAACAGCATTGACAAAGAAGTTGAAACTAAATTGTACGAAGGCTTGAAAAGCTATTTGCCAGCTGGATTGTCTTACAGTGATTTTGATACCAAGTTTAAACAAAGTTCTCAAACAGTTCAACCGACTATCTCCGAAGACTTGAAAGCTGGTGCAACAAAAGCAACCATCTTTGCTTTGATAGCAATATGCTTGTACATATTCATCCGTTTCCGTGATTGGAGATACAGTTTGGGTACTATCGTTTCTTTATTGCATGACGTATTAGTTACCTTAATAGTATTCAGTTTTGCTCGTAAAATTGTTCCTTTCCCATTAGAAATTGATCAGCATTTTATTGCAGCGATACTAACTGTAATTGGTTTCTCCATGAATGATACTGTAATTGTTTATGATAGAATCAGAGAAGATAGCCGATTAATGCAGGGTGAAAGCAATGCTACCATCATTAACAAAGCAATCAACCAAACACTTAGTCGTACAGTAATGACTTCATTAACGGTATTTTTAACAATCTTAATCTTGTTCATTTTCGGTGGTGAGGTTACTCGTGGTTTTGCATTTGCAATGTTGGTTGGGGTATTTACTGGTACTTACTCTTCTATCTTCGTTGCAGCTCCTATATTGGTGGACTTTGCTAAAGATAAACCATTAGGTAAGCCTAAACCAGTAGTTGAAACGCCTACTGAAATAGTAGCATAATTTTGAAAATGTTATATCAAAAAAAAGCTGTCGTCTTATTAGATGGCAGCTTTTTTTGTTTAGGAATATTGTAAGTAATTTCAAAATTCATAGAAGTATGGATTAACACATTATGTCTTCGTTGGTAATTCTGCACAAATAACCTTTATTTTGTATTATGCAAGTTCATCAAAACATATCACTAAAAAAATATAATACTTTCGGGATGGCAGTTACTGCCAAGCATTTTGCAAGTTTTGGCAGCCTAGATGAATTGGAAGAGGCACTGCATTTTAGAAGAGATAATGCTATTAAAGGGATATTACCACTAATGATTCTTGGTGGAGGCAGCAACGTTCTATTTACAAAAGACTTTGACGGATTGGTTCTAAAAAACGAATTACTGGGCATTGAATTAACTAAAGAGGATCCTGACTACGTTTATATTAAGGCTAATGCTGGCGAGGTTTGGCATAATCTGGTGGAATATTGTATTTCAAATAACTATCCAGGATTAGAAAATCTGAGCCTTATTCCAGGTAATGTAGGGGCAAGCCCAATGCAAAATATTGGTGCCTACGGTGTTGAATTAAAAGATGTTTTTTATGAATTGGAAGCTTATAATATTGAAGAAAGAGTTGTAGAAACTTTTTCGATTGACGAATGCAATTTTGGTTATAGGGAAAGTGTTTTCAAAAATAAATATAAAGGAAAATATATCATCTTAAATGTAACTTATAGGCTCAGAAAGAAGGGTGTTTTTAATACACAATATGGTGCTATAAATGTTGAGTTAGAAAGAATGGGCATAAAAGAAGTGACGATTCGCCACATATCTAATGCAATTATTAATATTCGTACCAGTAAATTACCAAACCCTAAAGTGATTGGCAATGCTGGTAGTTTCTTTAAAAATCCGCAGGTTTCAAAGTTTACATGGCACGTGATATGGGAACAATATCCTGATGTGGTTGCACATCAATTAGATGATATGAATTACAAATTGGCGGCAGGATGGTTGATTGAAAAATGTGGATGGAAGGGATTTAGAAAAGGCGATGCTGGCTGCCATGAAAAACAAGCATTGGTATTGGTAAATTATGGTACTGCAAAAGGTGAGGATATTTTAAATTTGTCTGATGAAATAATAGCCTCAGTAGAAAGAAAGTTTGGGGTTAAATTGGAAAAAGAAGTAAATATTGTTTGATAAGTACATTGTTTGCAACTGAACTATTTTAACCACAATGACAACTAGGCTCAATAAAATAAATTGCTTATGTTGGTGAAAACGGGTGAATAAAAGTTTTTCGATTTAAAAATGTGTGGCAAATGTTGAGTCGCATATTAATACGTCTCTTAAAAGAGAAAATATTTATGGACTCGTTTAATAAGAAAGCCAAATTATTCTTATTTCCTTGAGTGTTACCTCAGTTTTTTTTGGGTTGGGAGTAAAGAGTAGTATTAATAATTTATAGGAAAAAATATAGCTATATTGGTTCATAAAAGAAAATTGTGGTGATGAAAATATTTTTAATTGGAATGATGGGCAGTGGGAAGAGTTTTTGTAGTAAAAAGCTAGCCAAAAAATTGAAGATACAAGCTTATGATTTGGATAGAGTTATAGAGATGACAGAAGACTTAACAATAGCAGAAATATTTGAAGAAGAAGGTGAAGCTTATTTTAGAAAAGAAGAAGCTAAAATACTAAGATGGTTTGGTGAAAAGAAAAGTTTTGTATTAGCTACTGGTGGAGGAGCGCCTTGCTTTTATGACAATATGGAATGGATGAACCAAAATGGAATAACCATTTGGCTGAATGAACCAGTAAATGTATTGGTTGAGAGATTAAAGTCTGAGAAAAATCAACGTCCACTAATTAAAGACCTTACGGATGATGAACTTGCTGAGTTTTTAACCAACAAAATATCAGAACGTTCTCAATTCTATAGTTTGGCCACACATACGGTAGAGTATTCTTCAATGAAGGAATCAGAATTATTAAAATTGATAAAAAAAAGTGTTGAAATTGAAGAGTTAAAATTGAAGAGTTAACAGTTTTGAAGTATTGAATTAGCTTACAAAACTTCAACTTATTAATCATTGACATATTAGGAATGAGAAATAGGGAGCTTTACAATAATTTCCTATTCATGCACTAATCATCTTCTAAAACATTATCTTACAAGTTCCATGAAGAGAATAAAAATTGATTAATAGAATCTAGAGTCTTTACTTTGCACCCAATGATTAAACAACTAAATTTTATTGCTACCCTCTTTATAGCAATTGCGTTTTTAAGCAGTTGCAGTTTCATAAGGAATATTACTGCCAAAGATGGTTCAGGTAGTGCCAAAGTGAAAAAAGCGCATACATCTAATAACCTCACTTTTATGGAAGATATAGAAATGCTTCCTGGAGGTGTGGTCGTAACTCGACATAAAACCAGTGGGCTTACCACAAACGGACCTACCTATCATTACTCCGAAAAAGGAGGAAGCAATATTGAAGATGCACATTGGCTTCAATATAAATATGCCATCATTGCCAATACAGAAGTGGAAACATTAACGAATGTTCCTCTGCTGAAAAAAATAGACGAATGGTGGGGTACAAAATACTGCTTGGGTGGAGAATCAAAAGATTGCACGGATTGCTCAGGATTCTCAGGAACTATTTTCAGAGAAGTGTATAACACTCAACTTCCCAGAACGGCAAGTGATCAGTATGGGGTTTGTGACAAAATTGCTGTCTCAGACTTGAAGGAAGGGGATCTCGTTTTCTTTCATACATACAGACGCCAAATTTCGCACGTAGGTGTTTATATTGGTAACAATAAGTTTGTTCATGCTTCCACTAGCGAAGGCGTTACTATTAGCGACCTGAATGACAATTACTGGCAGCCTCGCTTTATTGCCGCAGGAAGAGTACGAAAAAGTTGATAATTGATAATTATCAATTAGTAATTGACATTTATCAAATGAAACAAATGCTCACAATTCATCTCAACAATGTCATTTTTTATAGTTTTCATGGTCTATATGAACATGAACGCATCACTGGGAACTCGTTTATTGTTAGTGCAACCATAAAATATGAGCCAACCACATTAATTATAGACATTCATCAAACAATTGACTACGTTAATATTTATGAATTAATAAAACATCGAATGTCTGTTGCTACTCCCCTACTAGAAACAATTGTTATGGATATAGCCAATGCTATTTTAGATAAATACATACAGGCGATAGAAGTTGACATTTCCATAACCAAAAAAAATCCTCCTATACCAAATTATGAAGGTACTGTTGGGGTTAGCTTTCTTCTAAACAGAAAATAAAAATACATTGAAAATGAAATATTTATTTTTACTATTAGTGCTTTCAATCAGCATTAATTTATCTAAAGCACAAGATGTGGCAGTACTGTTAAAAGTTGCTGAAAACTATGAAAGAGACCTGAAAGAAACGGAGGCTTTAAACCAATATAAACTAGTGCTTACTAACGATCCTAACAACATTAAAGCCTTAGTGAAAACGGCAGAGATTAGTTGTGCAATTGGTTCTAGAAGTGAGAATAAAAATGAAAAAAGATTACAATACGAATCAGCTCTATCTTTTTCAAAGCGTGCTTTGGCTGCTGATAACAATAATGCAGATGCCAACTATGCTATGGCAATGGTGGCAGGTAAGATTACTGAAATTGAATCGGATAATAAAAAAAAAATCGCATTGGTAATTGATATTAAAAACTATGCGAATAAGGCACTAACCATCAACCCTAATCATGCGCGTGCAAACTTTGTTGAGGGTAGATGGCATTATGAAATGATTACCCTTAACAGTGTTAAACGCACTGCAGCCAAATTAATGAATAGTGATTTGCCCCCATCGAGTCTTGATAGTGCAACGTTCTATTTAGAGAAAAGCAGACAACTAGACCCCTATTTTGTGCAATGCTATTATTACCTCAACAAAGCCTACAAAGAAGACAGTAAACCCACTAAACAAATAGAAATATTGAGTAAAATGGTTAAACTGCCCACCAGATCAATTGATGATATAGCCCTGAAAGCTGATGGAGCTAAAGAGTTGGCAGACTTACAATAGGTTGCAAACTTTATAGTTACAAATTATCAATTACATATTTCCAGTTAAGACTTTTAACTTACTACTTTCGACTTTTTTAAATAAACGATATGACGGTTACCATTGTGGGCGTAGGACTTATTAGTGGATCTTTTGCCTTAGGTTTAAGGGATAAAGGTTTTGCAAAACATATTATTGGCGTTTGTAGAACAGAAGCTAGTGGAAAAAGGGCATTAGAATTAGGAATTGTAGATGAAGTTTTGCCGTTAGTAGAAGCTATTAAAAAGAGTGATTTTATTTATGTAGCCATCCCTGTTGATGCTACTATAACAGTTTTACAGACGATTCTAGACAACATAACAGATAAACAATTTGTAGCTGATGCTGGCTCCACCAAGTTTGCTATGTGCAAAGCGGTAGAGAATCACCCAATGCGCCATCGTTTTGTGGCAACACACCCCATGTGGGGAACAGAATATAGCGGACCTGAAGCGGCAGTGCGAGATGCTTTTAAAGGACGTGCTTGCGTAATATGCGAGAAAGACAAAAGCGACAAGGACATAGTTGATTATGTGGAAAACATATATAAAACATTTGGCATGAACATGATTTATATGGATGCAGATGCACATGACATGCACGCAGCCTATATTAGTCATATTTCGCACATTACTTCTTTTGCGCTGGCAAATACTGTTTTAGAAAAGGAAAAAGAAGAAAATACCATTTTCGAATTAGCAGGTGGCGGCTTTGAAAGTACTGTTCGTTTGGCAAAAAGTAGTCCCGCAATGTGGGCACCCATATTTATGCAAAATAGAGATAATGTACTCGATGTGTTAAATGAACACATAGCTCAGTTGCGAAAATTCAAGGCTTGTCTTGAAAAAGAAAACATAGAATACCTCGAAGAACTAATGGTTAATGCTAATAAGATTAGGAGAATTTTGAAATAAAGCTACTATTTTGTTTAAGCGAGCTGAATTTTAATATTTTCAAGCAATTTTGTTCTTTTTAATGACGGTTTGTGTATTACAAATTTAATCCGCTTGTAAGGCTTCTGTTTTTGATTTTTCTACTGCCATAGGTAAATGTTCCAGATTCTCTATTGGCTCTGTACACCTCTTTATTTCTATGATTTTATCATAACTGATTTGAGCAGTAGTGATGGCTGGCTTTTGAGTGGATGCTTTTCTCTTTATATCATTCCAAGCATCCTTTATACTAGCTTTTTTAAGCTGATGCCAAATGGTATTCACCAACCAATAGATAGGCAAGTATTCCTGATGTAGTTGATGGCATGCTCTTTCAGCCCTTTGGCTGAGCTTTAATGTAAGTAAATCTCTGTGTCCATAAAGTGTTATGCTATGTGAAAAATATTTCTATTGAAAAGGGAGGTTATTTAAGGTTTATAGACATGATTTATTGGTTAATATGTAATTTTCCTTTTATTCTGTTACTTCTGGTGTCCACAAATCTATTGGCTTATTATGGTGCTGCCAAAACTGACTATTGGTAACATTACTACTTTTACTTGCCGCCCATTTCATCATCCATTGCAACCACTCTTTTATGTTTTCTTCGGCATTTTCTGCTATTTGTTTGGTTAAAAGCTTGGACGTATGCTCCTTAAACTTACCCAAAACTATTTCTGGATTATTATCCTTTGCCCTTATTATCAAGTGGATATGACTAGGCATTATACACCCAACAATATATTTCCAAACCCTTGTTCTTTCTGCAATAATCCAAACTTTCCACTACCGTGTTGCAATATATCTCCCTTATGAAAATATCCAACCAATATACTGTTGCAAAACTCACAAAATAAACGCCCTTTCTATTGTAAAACTTATACTTACGACTCATGGTTCTCGAAAGAAGTTTGTTTATTGGCAGTATTAATAAAAAAGCTACCCATTACTTGAATGAGTAGCTTCTTGAAACATAAGAACTTAGCGAATGCACACGCCAAAGGCGATGCGCTAGCCCTTTTAGATTTTAGCAAGTCACGTGGACTAGCTGGGACTAGCTGGGCGCTAGCCCTTCTAGATTTTAGCGAGTGAAGTGGACTAGCGATGCCTTTGTTTGTAAAGTATTTATCTTAGCGAATGCCAGTTACAAACTGGTTCGACTAAAAGGAACAAGTGACCAGATATCGCTGAACACTTTCGCAAGTGGAAATCAAGTAATGGTTACCATTCTATTTGCTTTTATCTAACTCTGGATACAAGGCCTGCCTTTTATCAGTACGTAAAGAGGATTCATAAGCGATTTTAATAATTTGCATTAAGACATTATATATTCCTCCCGTAAAATAAAAATCTTCCATACTCAAAACATCACACACTAATTTAATTGAATGGTTGTTAAAAAAATAGATACCCTCTTTACCATTATTATTGTTTGCATCTTCTCTACTAAACTCAAATAGCATCATTTTCCCATTTTCAATAAACCCAGGCTTTAAATTAATGCCAAATCCTGGGTGTCTTGGAAAGCTAAGACCGAGGTTGAATTGAACAGGATCTTTCCTAAACTTCTTCTTTATATATTCATATTCAAAAGATTGCTGCTTCAATACTTCGGAACTCATAGCATCAAAATCAAAATAATTACCCTGCCTGTAACAATAGAGGTAGGTAACAAGTTTATCTCCATTCATCACCCTATAATTGAAAGTAGTGGTATCCAATGTGAAATATTGGTTTAATGTGGAATCTTGGTTGTATAGAATAATATTGAAACTTAGCTTATATAGGGGAAAGGGGACCAACCTATATTTATCAAAATTCTTTAAACTTCCAAATGTCCTTTCAATAAGTTCACGATTGTCGGGTGGTGAAGGTTTTGATAATTTTACAACAAACTTTTCTTTCATTTCAGTCGCCCTTTGTTTGGCTGCCCGCATATAGGTTTTGTAGGTAATGTTTTTATAATCGATAGGCTCACATATCGCACTATCAAAATACGGTTTAAAGAAACTTATAAGTTGATTTTGTTTGAAAAACTGAAAGGTATAAATGAGCGATTTGCTTTTACTTGAGTCAAACTTTTGGGTAAATTTATAATTTGTATATTTTGGATTATTAAATGCCATTAATGTTGTTCTTTCATAAATAGAAGTATCAGTTACACTTTTACTAAAATTATTATAGTTGTTTAGCGTCTTACGCCCTGTGGTTACTAAATCTGAACTACCATTAGCAGTTCTATTGATGGTTGCATTTTTTTCAGTAGTAGCAACAACCCCGTGGCGTTGACAGGCAATAAATGCCATTAAAAGAAGTGAAACAATATTTGTTTTCATTATTGTATGTTTAAAAGTATTTACACTAATTTAGGTAATGTATTTTTTAATTAATATGATGAAGTACAAGTTTGCCCCCGCTAGTCCACGCCAAACTCGCTACCATCTTCGCTGCTACCGCATCGCCTGTGGCGTGTGGTTTCGCTACAATCATTCGCATTTTCTTTACACATAATCAATTTCCAACAACCCTTTCCCTCCAGCATAATCTATTGCACTGCTATATTTCCAATCACTAGGTTCTATTACAAAACCAGATACAACTGGGTTATTATGTATATAATATACCCTTTGTACTGTTACTTCTGGTGTCCATAACTCAATCGGCTTGTTGTGATGCTGCCAAAACTGACTATTGGTAACATTACTACTTTTACTTGCCGCCCATTTCATCATCCATTGCAACCACTCTTTTATGTTTTCTTCGGCATTTTCTGCTATTTGTTTGGTTAAAAGCTTGGAGGTTTGCTCTTTAAACTTACCCAAAACTATTTCTGGCTTGTTGTCCTTTGATCTTATTATCAAGTGGATATGACTAGGCATTATACACCCAACAGTATATTTCCAAACCCTTATTTTTTCTGCAATAGTGCAAGCTTTCCACTACCGTATTACATTACAACTCCCTTACAAAAACATCTAACCAGTACACTTTTGCAAGACGTACAAAGTAAACGCCCTCCTTATTATGAAACTTATACTTACGGCTCATTGTGTCCGAAAGTAGTTTGTTTATTGGCAGTATTAGTAAAAAAGCTACCCATTACTTGAATGAGTAGCTTATTGAATTGTTTGCCATAACTGTTGCAGGTTACAAACCGTTTTTACTAATATCGGCAGGTTCAAACCTTAAGCTTTTGTAAAACTTATCTAGCAAAACAGCAGCTTTTTCTTTTTCTGTTTTAGGAAACTGCAATACCCCCACTAATAGCTGGGTATGTGCTTTATCTATTACATGAAAACTGAAATACGATGCTTGATATGAATCTGTTTCCAGATATTCTGTGAGCGTTTCTGCATTGCCATATATTTTAATTGAACTTTCATAATTTTTTACCCCTATAGATGTTTCCGGAAAAAACTGCACATCGTGCAAATCTTTTTTAAAACTATTAAGTTCATCCGGCAGAACTTTGCGTTTAAAAAGCGACCGCGTACTAATATAGAAACTGTCTATCTGGTAAAGACTAGTAAAAAACGCTGTATCTATTCTAGACTTTTTAGGATTATATTGCCTAAAAAAATCTTCAAAAGCTATCTTATGTGCTTTTGGGGGCAGTTTAAAACTCAGCGATTGGTCTTGCTGAAATTGTTTGCTTGTGCTACAGGCATTCAAAATAAGTACGGTAGCAAATAAAAATATGAAATTTTTCATGTTGTAATTTTTTAACACCCTTGACCACCACTGCAATATATAAAAAAGCTACCCATTACTTGAATGGATAGCTTTCTGAATTGTTTGCCATAACGGCTGCCAATTATAAACCATTTTTACTGGTATCGGTAGGTTCAAACTTTATGCTGGTAAGAAACTTGTCGAGCAATACAGTTGCTTTTGCTTTTTCTGTTTTAGGAAACTGCAATACCCCCACTAACATTTGCGTATGTGCTGGATTAATTATATTAAAACTGAAATAAGAAACTTGATACCAATCTGTTTCCAAGTATTCCGTCAAGACTTCAGTGCTGTTATACGTTTTAACAGTACTTTCATAATTTTTTAAGCCAATAGAATATTCTCCAAAGAAGCGCATACGTTGCATAGATTCCTTAATATGATCAAGCTCTCCTAACGAAAATTTGCGTTCAATAACTGGTTTTGTACCAATATAGAAGCTGTCAACCTGGTAAAGATTAACAATGCCATATATTATTTCAGATTTCTTTTTGTCATAAGTTTTATAAAAGTCTTCAAAAGCTATTTGCTTTGCACGCTTAGGCAGTTTAAAACTTACTGATGGTGCTTGGTGAAATTGCTTACTAGAGCTACAGGCACTTACAAAAAGCACGGTAATAAATAAAATTGATATGTATTTTTTCATGTTGTAATTTTTTACCCCCCTTGCCTGCCACTGCAATATATAAAAAAAACTACCCATTGCTTGAATGGATAGCTTTCTGAATTGTTTGCCATAACGGCTGCGGGTTACAAACCATTTTTACTAGTATCGGCAGGTGTAAACCTTATGCTTTTGTAAAACTTATCGAGCAAAATAGCAGCTTTTTCTTTTTCTGTTTTAGGAAACTGCAATACCCCTACTAATAGCTGGGAATGTGCTTTATCTACTACATGAAATCTAAAATACGATGCTTGAAACCAGTCTGTTTCCAAATATTCTGTGAGCGTTTCTGCATTGCCATATATTTTAATTGAGCTTTCATAATTTTTTACCCCTATCGATGTTTCCGGAAAAAACTGCTCATCGTGTAAATCTTTTTTAAAACTACTAAGTTCATCCGGCAGAATTTTGCGTTTATATAGCGGCTGTGTACTAATATAGAAACTGTCCATCTGAAAAAGGTTAGTATAATAATTTGTGTTTATTTTTGACTTTTTAGGGTTATATTGTCTAAAAAAGTCTTCAAAAGCTATCTCATTTGCTTTTCGGGGCAGTTTAAAACTCAGCGATTGGTCTTGCTGAAATTGTTTACTAGAGCTACAGGCACTTACAAAAAGTGTGATAACAAATAAAAATATGTATTTTTTCATGTTGTAATTTTTTACCCCCCCCTTGCCTGCCACTGCAATATATAAAAAAGCTACCCATTGCTTTAATGGATAGCTTTCTGAATTGTTTGCCATAAAGGCTGCAGGTTACAAACCTTTTTTACCAGTATCGGTAGGTTCAAACTTTATGCTTGTAAGAAACTTGTCGAGCAATACAGTTGCTTTTGTTTTTTCTGTTTTAGGGAACTGTAATACACCTACCAACAGTTGAGTACGTGCTGGATCTATTAAACTAAATTCAAAAAAAGAGGCTTGATACCAATCCCCATCAAATGTCTCTATTAACACCTCTCTTTTATTTTTATACTTTTTAATCGTGCTTTCATAATTTGTATTATCAATATGTATTTCTGAAAATTTGTTTAAATTTTCAGATCCTTTTTTTTGCCTTATAAGCTCATCTGGCGCAATTTGTCGCTTATAAATTGGGTGCATACCAATGTAGAAACTATCTATTTGGTAAAGGTTAGTAAAATACTCTGTGTTTAATTTAGACTTCCTTGGGTTATATTTCTTAAAAAAGTCTTCAAAAGCAATTTCTTTTGCATTTTTTGGCAGTTTAAAACTTAGCGATGGTGCTTGGTGAAATTGTTTGCTTGTGCTACAGGCACTTACAAAAAGTGCAATGATTAATACTAATATGTAATTTTTCATGTTGTAATTTTTTACCCACCCTTGCCTGCCACTGCAATATATAAAAAAACTACCCATTGCTTTAATGGATAGCTTTCTGAATTGTTTGCCATAAAGGCTGCTGTTTACAAACCTTTTTTACTGGTAAAGGCAGGTGTAAACCTTATGCTTTTGTAAAACTTATCGAGCAAAATAGCAGCTTTTTCTTTTTCTGTTTTAGGAAACTGCAATACCCCCGCTAATAGCTGGGTATGTGCTTTATCTACTACATGAAAACTGAAATAAGATGCTTGAAACCAGTCTGTTTCCAAATATTCTGTGAGCGTTTCTGCATTGCCATATATTTTAATTGAACTTTCATAATTTTTTACCCCTATTGATGTTTCCGGAAAAAACTGCTCATCGTGCAATTCTTTTTTATCACTATTTAGTTCATCCGGCAGAATTTTGCGTTTAAAAAGCGGCTGCGTACAAATATAGAAACTGTCGTCTATCTGGTAAAGACTAGTAAACAACGCTGTTTTTATTCTAGTCTTTTTAGGGTTATATTGCCTAAAAAAGTCTTCAAAAGCTATCTTATGTGCTTTTGGGGGCAGTTTAAAACTCAGCGATTGGTCTTGCTGAAATTGTTTACTAGAGCTACAGGCACTTACAAAAAGTGTGATAGCAAATAAAAATATGTAATTTTTCATGTTGTATTTTTTTTAATGATTAATTAGGGCAAGGTACTGATGCCAGGTGTCCGTCAGCAATTTTCATTGGTGTAAAGTCGCTAGCCGTACCATCACCTTTTGCAATACTAATTGCATTTCCGTACAGTTTTAAAGCTGCATATACACTTTGATCGCCTAAACTGACATCTGGATCTTTATTTTTACACTCTTGTCTATATAATTGATAATCATCGTTGCCATTTTTTTCACTTTCCGCATTCTTATAATAGTCATCATAAAGCTTACCCAGTTTATCCCAATCCGTAACCCTTACTATATATGTTGCATCATCGGTCGTAATAGTGGTTGTAAAGTTATCTTTAAAATAATCTATTGCATCCTTACCGCCCGCTACTAAATCGGAATTGCTTAAGAATTCATGGGCATTTACCAAATCTGCTGGTGATGGCCCTGTATTACCCGGATGTCCATGGTCACTGCCAATAGTGTAACCATCCGTAGAATTCCATGTAAAGTTAGGGGTAAACGTATTGGTTGAAGGGTTAGAATTAGGATGCACAGCTACATCCTTAAATGTTGGCGTGTTGCCCGGTGGGAAAGCAGCCAATTTTACCTCAGCCCCATATTCATTTTTGGTTGTATTTTTTTGAATTTGATCGTGCTGTTTTTGCGGTATTGATTTTCTTTTAAATAAATTATTATCCTTTTTTGCATCATCACATGGAGTACTGGTATTAGTACTTGGGGGAGGATTTTGAGTGCTTGAACCTAAATCTGTTGATCCTGTTCCACTAGTAGCACTACCTGTTAGTGTGCCGCCAACTGTACCGCCACTAGTTGTAACTCCACCACCACCAGAACTACCACCAGTACCGCCACTAACAACTGTAACCGTCTGATATACATGAACTTTGGATGTATCATTTTTATTAGTGCTGGTATCTGTTGTAGATTTTTTTGTTGAAGTGTCTGCAAGAATTGGCTTTTTTTCCCCTTTTTCGCTACCAATTTCCGCCATTGCAGACTGCACACCAACCATACTTACTGTTTTATTGCTAATGTATGGAAAGATGTTGAAGAAGACGATAACCAATAAAATTATTTTTTTCATTATTTGCTTATTTTAAATAGTTTAAAGCTTTATTACTTTGGTAGTTTTTGTTTTGTTGCCATACCTTACAACTAGTGTGTAATAGCCAGATGCTAATTTTTGAGGTTGTATAGGCAAAGAATACTTGCCGGTTGATAATGCACCCGCAGGATTATTGTAAACAACCTTGCCATCCATGGTTAATAGCTGCGTACTTACAATGCCAGACTCCTTTAATTCAAAATATATGGTTAAGGTACTTGTAAAAGGATTAGGGTATGCCTGTAGGTGTATATCATCCACACTACTAAGTTTATTGGTAGTAACTGCTTTTGAACGAACTAGCGCAACATACATTGGTTTTGAAGGCTCGTTCCTATCGGGAATAAATTGATTAATATTACCCGATACATATACACTATCGCCTATTTTATCTAATTGTAAATTAGCTTTTTTAAATACTGTAAGTTCCGGTATTGAGCTGTAGTGGTTGATTTTGCTATATTCCATCTGGCTAAACGAAATATAGTTTGCTGTGGGCTTTGCGTGTACGCTGATGGTAACGCTATCGTCTTCTGTCCAAGTGCCGCCAAGACTATCCCCGCTAAAGTTTAGGGTTACATTAAGTTTATTTGCTTCAACAATATTTTTTCCGCTCCAGTCATACTTCAGCAAGTAGCCGTTGTAAGTGCCTGCCAAATCATCTAAATCCACCTTGTTAGTAACCCTTCTATACTTGTTTATAGAAATGGCAGGCATTGCTGCTTTGGCATCTTTAATTTTTTGCGCCAATGCAGTTGCGGGCGAATTGTTGTTCTCTGCTTCTTTAGACATCAACTCTAAATCTGCATCGGCATAGCCTTCACTCGATGCTTTTATTAGCCAATACCTTGCACTATCAATATTTTTGGAAACACCATAACCATTGCGCAAACAAAGCCCATAGTAGTACATACAAAAAGTGTATTTATGTGTACCCTGAATAAAAGCCTTAGCTGCACTAGCATAGTTTTGTGGGCATCCCAAGCCCTTATACTGCATATAGGCCATATAGTAACCACTATAATCATCGCCCAAGGCTTTTGCTTTTGATAGATAATAGTAACAAGAATCAAAATTTCTATTTTCGTCATGCACCATGGCAATATTGTACCAGCCCTTTGCATAGCCTGCAATGGCGGCTTTGGTAAACCATACAATAGCGTTTTGTTTATTGGGTGCAATGCCAATGCCTTGTTGATAACATACCCCCACTGCATTCATAGATTTTGCATTGCCTAATGCTGCACTATGCATGTAATAGTTGAATGCCATAACAGGATTGTAAGTGGCTTTGTCCATATAGGCTGTTGCTTTTTGGGCAAACGTATCAATAGTGCTTGTTTGGGCTTTGCTAGTAGCCAATAGCCCCACACTACTTATGATGATAATAAAAAGCGATTTCATATTGTTTGTTTTTTTGATTAAATAATTTGTTTACCAAACGTAAGTGCCACTGGATGGCTTGCTTGCATTACTCTTTTTGGCGTGCCTAAGCACAGCCAAGGCTGCTGGTATGGTAAGATCTAGCTGGCGTAGTTTACGCTTTTTGGCAGGTTCGTCAGTAGCAAATTTTGCTTCTATGCAAGTGTGTTCTAGATAATAGGCTGCAATGGCACTAATGGTGCTGTCCTGATTGTAACCAGTTGAAAGCCCCATTGTGGACAAATCTTGCCAACATTTCTTTGCTCCTTTTAGAGCTTCAGGCTGGTAGCGAAAGGTTATTAATTTTGTGTATTGGCTGTCTGTTAATAATTTGGGTAACAGGGCATATTCGTAAGCAGTTCGGCTAAACTTTAAGGAGTCGCGGTATTTCATGGCTAGTTTTCCCTGTCTTTTTTCCCACCTTGCTTGTATAGCCAAGCTGTCTATAAGGCTGTAACGCAGCCCTAAGGTTTGTAAATTTTTCAAGGCGAGTCCAATCAATCCTGCTGTGTCTATCCCCCAAAGTCTGTTTCCACTTAATAATACCTGAAAACTATCGGGCATTTGTCTATTCAAAGCATTGAGTGCACTATCCTTTGCTTTTCTGTTTCCTGCATACAAGTCCAATAGTGTGTTGTATTGCATGTAATAATTGGTTAATTGTTGCATAGCTATCTGCTGGTTATAATTGCCAGTGGCATTTTTGGCAACTGCGTTAGTCCATTTATCTACTGCTATTTTACTAGTTTTACTTTGATAAAGTACTTGTGTAAGTTGGCTAAACTGCACAGGAGTAAGTATCGCTTGCACACTTTTATTGTCCAATTGCACCCAACTAAAAAAAGCCGTATCCTGATTGCGCCTCACACTATCCATCCTGCGTTTTAAATGTCTATCAGCAGCCAACAACTGTTGCACCTGTTTTTGGGAAAGACCATAAGTAGCTCTATCCTTTAGTACCTTAGTTATTTTGGCATTTGGCACTGTTCCTAGAAATGCATTACCAGCTTCAAGTGCCCATAACTCTTCTGACTGAAGGGAATTTGTTGCTTTAATGGCACTATCAGCAGTAGTTATTTTATGAGAATATCTGTCATTAATATTCTTGGCAGCCAATATCTGCACTGCCAACTTAGGCAACACACTATCTTTTACAAATAAATCATCTTCATGTTTAGCAACAATAGCTTCCCACTTTGCCTGTGCTTCTGCATCAGCAATTGGTTTGTTTTTTTTATTGAGTATTTGGTTATATTGCTTGTTAGTAAGAATTGACTCCATGGTTCTACTTTCGAAAGCAGGTCTATTAAATTGTATGCTATCAGGATAAGCTTGTACCAATCCTATGGAATCTGCCAGTTTTTTCTGGCTTTGTTGCAGTTTTTTTACCTGTGCAGCAGTGAGTTTTAATTGAATACTGTCTGATAATGCAATGCTTAATTGGCTGGTGATGTTTTGCTGAGCCTTAGGCATAAGCGGTAGCAGGAGAGCCAGCCCAATAATTTTTTTTAAGATTGTTCTTTTCATATTTGTGATTAAAATTGATAAATGAACCCCCGTCCCCTAAAGGGGTGTTATGGAGAATGATGAATTATGGAGAGCGCAACACCCTCTTGGTTGAAGATTATCTTTTATGTTGGTGGTGGACTTTTTTTCATATTGCAAGTTTTAATGGTGATTGAATAATGGTATTATTTGTTCTTTTCTTTTGTTTGTTGTCAGGTGCTATCTTATTACCCTACCCCTATCCCCTAAAGGGAGATATGGAGAGTGAGGGTTGCTGATTGTCAATTTTGCTTCTCTAACTCGTGCCGTTTTTACCACCAAATCCTGTCCCCATCCTCTGTTATCATGAATGGGCGTTCTTTGTATTGGGTGTATTCCGGCACCATCACCAAAAGTGCATTTTTGGGCACTCCATCAAAAACCAATTCTTTTTCGGTAAAGGATGCTGCTTGGCTGCCAATCAGTTTCCAATCATTGTTCCAATAGTATAGTTTGTATTTTTTTTGTGGCTGATAGCGCAGGTACTTGTCCTGTTCCTTTAAATGTACAGAATGTGTGTGTGCAGTGTCAGGCTTCAACACCAATGTGTGGTGATAGCCTACTGCTACTGGATAACCTGCCGGCAATAACTTTTCTTTATTGTAGTACATGGGTAGGTAAACAGCCCCCTTGCTCATGGAAGCAAAGGTGGCGGTATCGTTGGTTGATTTCGCTGACCAGATGGGTTGCCAATCTAGTGTATTGAACACACATGCATACACAATTTTTTTATTTTCGGTTGGTAATGTTGACTTATTTAACTTGACTCCTACGTCTTTTGTTTCCCAGTATTGTGTTGTTACATCCTTATAGTTTACTGAGCGTAAAAAACCATCTGGAATAAACTCCTCTGCGGTAGTGCTTGCTAAAGTATTTGACTGTTTTGAATAAGTGAGCCGCAATACTTTGCCTGGTTCTCTTGGCATTTGAAATTGGCTTACTGATCCGCCACTCATCTGCTCAAAAGGGATATTTTTGGGAGAAGTGATGGCTACATCGAAAAAGTGAGAGGCAGAGGAAGTTGCCCAAAAGGGAACAATTTCCTCAGAGGCAGCCATTCCCAATGCCCTAGCCTCTAGCACCCCCAACCCTGTAAAATCTTCGCAAGCTCCTTTTTTGCGGAGTAATAGCTGCAATGCGCCCAAACGTGGTATGGGGTCGGTACGCTGCTCACGGTTGTAGGTATTGGCAAACCAGTTATGACAATCGAAAGTCATGGCACTGATGGCATCGGCAATGTTTTTCCCTTTGATGCTATCACTTAGGTTCTTGAAGTATTGCTTGTAGTAAGCACGCCAGTTTTGCAAAGGCTCCACACTTATTCGGTATGGAAGCAGATATTCGCAGAAATCTTCAAAGGACAATCCCTTTGCATAAGGTTGTTGCCAGTCGGCAAAAGCCAATTCCTCATTCTCAATCAGATAACTAGCCCTAATACTGTCAATATCTCTGTAACTGTACGCAACAGGATGAATCTTTGGCGTTACCACTTTCAGTACATCAAAAGCTTTGATAGAGGAATCGAATGTTGTATAATCTAATTCATTGTAAGGCAATCTCTTCCCTAAGCTGTCTGCCCAATAATAGTTGTAGGACGTGTGAATATCCATATTGGCCACCAAGAAATTGATGGCTTTTATTTTTAGCGAATCTTTGCCCTTGTAAAAATAGTTTAGTGCCTTCTCTAATTCAGGTCGGTTGGTTTTTGTTTTTTGCAAAACAGCTTCCACATTGGCAGGGTATTTTGTTTGCGCAAAAAGTACATTGCATGATAATAGCAAAATAACCCCTAGCCCCTGAAGGAGAATATTGAAGCTAATTTGAGCTGTTATTTTAAACGTTGAATTTTGTATTTTAAATTTCAACTGGTATCTCTTCTTCATTTTTTAATCATTTTTTTATTTAAAAATCATCACTTACCACTTAAAACGGTCTTTGCTTGTTGTTTGTAGTAGGTAACCTCCTCAGATGCTATCTTAGGATGCATGGCAATGATTTCTTTGGCTACTCGCTGTGTGTTTGTTGTATCTTTTGCATAGCCATATACTTTCATTAGTGCATAAAGTGGAGAAAACAAATGGGGCTGTATGTTTTTAGCCGTTGTGATAGCCGTAATGGCTTCTCTAAACTTGTGCATTCTAATATAACAATTTGCCATTTCTAAGTATATATTGGGGTTTGAACTTAGAGCGGTTGCATTTTTAAGTTTTTGTAGGGATACATCGTTATTATCTGCTTTAAATAAAATATTACCATAGCTGCGCCAGAAGTAGCTGGAATTATTCATGTCTTTTTCTAATACATCAAACTTATCTTTTGCTTCTTCTACACTCACATTGTCACTTGTTTCTACAATTTTCTTGCATTGATGATAGGCATTTGCTTGGGGAATTGTTTTGAAGAAGAGGAATAAGGAAATAGCTAAAAAGGGGATAGAGGAGGCAATAGGGTATCTTTGTTTGCTACCTTCTACACAGCAAACAGCCATATAGAACACTAGTAAACAGCGCACTGGTATGGCCTGTATGGTGAAATTAAAAAAGCACATGATAGTGAAGGTGATGATGCCAGCGTAGGCAAAGAACCCCTGTGCCCTAAAGGGGGATTTATGTACCCCAACCCTAAAGGGAGTTCCATTCGAGTACCCTGAAACTAAAGGTGAAGCATTTTTTGCTGTCGGCGTTTCAGAACCACACTTTAGGGGGGCAGGGAGGCTAAACAGCAATGCAACCAACAACCCCACAAACAATACCAATCCGATGATGCCACCTTCAAATAGATTTTCCAAGAACTCATTATAACTCATGTGAACATAGTCGGCATTTCTGATTTCTTGCTCGGTGGCATTACCAGTGGCAAAATATTTTGCTTGGACTAAGTTGTAATCATGCTCAAACTGACCGTAGCCACTGCCTAGTATAGGTTTTTGTGCAATGGCTTGTAGGCTTATTTTCCAGATGAACAACCGCCCATCGGAAGAAGCCTGTTTGCTGTGGTAAAGGAGGGTGAAGGCAATAGCGGTTAGGCAAAGAGTGGTTGCTACTATTATAATTAGTATGGGTTTACTAAATTTGTTTTGCAGTTTATGGAGTAGTTGGTATTGGTGGTTTAATATGAGAATTATGCAAACTGCTGTACCTATGAAGGCGGTGCGACATTGTAAGAATCCCAAGGCAAGGAGGCAAAAAGTAAAAGAGGCAATAGCCAAAAAACGATAGGTTTTGCTACCTTGAAACAATACTAACAACACGGCAGGTACTGCCATAGCTAAAAACATGGCGGTAACGTTGGGGTTTTCGTTACTGCCTGTTACTTTAAACAAGGCATCTAGGCTTAGTATGATGCCAAATTGTTGTAGGAAGCAGATTAGTGATTCAATGATTGTAATGATGGTAATGATTTTGCTTATTGCCAGCAGGTTAATTTGCCCTTTACTGAGCAAAGCGCAAAAGCTGATAAGTAAAACCGCATCTGCCAGTATGATATAGTGCCGCAGGTTGATGCCTCCATTTCCATTTACCCATCCATTGAAAAAGTAATAGATAGCTAGCAACCCAAAAAAGAGAATGGGGAGTGGGTGGGCAAGTTGAATAGTCTGCTTATTCTTTATCAGCCCTACGCCTGCAATAATTGCTAGTAAAGAACCAAGGATGGTATAAAAGAAATAGGCGGACAGCGTGGGTGGACCAAATGCGTTTATGTTGATGAGCGTACTCGCTATCAATAACCCTATTAGAAATAGAATAAATTTGTTGCTTCTATGCGCAACGGGGGGATATTTTATTTTCACTGGGTTAAGCAATGCTGCGTATGATTGATATTTTTTTACAACACAATTTGAAATATTTTGCAATAATATAGGAAAAAAAAGGAGAAAAAACATCGGCTGAAAAAAGTATCCTGCAGGGTACTTTTTTGGTAAATCATAAAAGTTTAAAGAAAAAGCATTACAATGCCGCAGGTTCATTTCAAACAATAACCATCAGCATTTTATCATGCTATATTTAAGAGCAAACAAAAGACTACCCCTCAATGTAGCCACAAATATTCCTTAGCCATTGTGTGTTTTACCTCCCTACTTAAAATGTAATAATCCTTACAAACAAGTCAATTACCCCTACATCCTTGTTTATCGGTTAAACATCTTAGTAAATGCCTTTTGCAAGGGTGCTTTAGGGCATTATTTGC
>CANFLL010000065.1 GCA_947447825.1 Chitinophagaceae bacterium
AGAACGGCCCATTAGGATTGTCACCTCTTCCAACACGGGTATTGTATTTTGTATCAATCCAATCATACGCCATAAATAAGAAATACTTTTTTAGGGTTGGGTTATAGATAATTTCTGAACCTTCAATATTTCCATTGTATTTACCACCCGTAAATCCTCTGTTAGCAACACGAACGCCAAGATCGCCAGAAGTTTCCGCTAACCCAGTAGCTGCATTCAGTTTTACTTCGTAGATACCATCATAAGCTGAACCGTAGCACATCCATTGTTCACCGGTTGGAGAAACAATTACAGTAGGATCGATGGCGTTTGTACCAGCAACAGAAGGCTTACTGCCCACAGCAATACCCCTTTCAATCCATGGTCCAGTTGGGTTTGAAGAAGTAGCCAAACCAATGCAACTTAATTTAGAAACAGCAGAAGATAAAGAATAATATAGCCTGTATTCGTTGCCTACCTTTAAAATGTAAGGCGCCCACAAACTAGCAAATGGAGTACCCTTGTTTGAAGTAATATAATTAGCCCCCATGGTAGGAATACCGTTAAATGCCCAACCTACAAATAACCATTGCACAAGATCTTTCGACTTCCTTATTTGAATATGTTTTTCAATATCAGGAGTGAGGGAATTTCCATAAGCCGCATCGGTGGTGTAGCAATAGTACCAATCGCCATCTTTGAATATTGATGGATCGTGAACATTGTAAGAGCCCCATTTCTGGTAATTGGAATTAGCGGTAACAGCACTATACATATCCACTATGGAACTTACATCAAAATTGTTTGCCCATGTTGCAGATGTCACGGCAACCGTATCTTTTAGATTGACAACGAAATTATCTTTCTTGCAGCTCTGAAAGATGAACAAAAGCACCATTGAACAGAGCAAATAATATTTCTTTTTCATAAATAATCTTATTAAGTATTACTAAAACTAGTTGGCAGAATTAGGTGATAAATTTTTGTTTACATCCAACTCAGATTGAGGAATAGGCAAATATTCATGACCAGCTTTCCAGGTATTAAAATCAGCATCGTGCGTTTTTAGTTCTGCTAATTTAGTTGAATTATACAACCAGCCCCAACGAATGATGTCATTAATCCGTTGCCCTTCAATAGAAAACTCCAAAGCTCTTTCATGATAAAGTTGCTCTCTCATTTGATCTTGCGTCATACCAGGCTTTGTTGTTGCCAAGTCTGGCAAGCTAGCTCTAGCTCTTACTTGTTTAATGTAAGGATAGGCTTCTGAGGTTCTATTCAGTTCATTCAGTACTTCTGAATACATCAATAAGATGTCTGAATAGCGCAAAATACGATAGTTAATTCCTGAAGACACAAATGTTTCAAAAGCCTTATTGCCAAATCCATCATTGGTATATTTTCTTGGGTAGATGCTAGTAAGAGGATTTGACCAAGCTGCACCATAAGCCAAAATTGAATTATCGGCAGGTTCATAAGAAGCAATGGTTGCTAGCAACCGTGGATCACTTTTACTAGCTGTAGTCTTTTCCAATTTAAATTCATTATAAATCCAGCTTGTAGGTAAGTAATCAGAAAACCCTTTGCCATCCATCGCATACGTGATAGATAAGGCAGTGTTTTGTTTCCAAGAAGTATTGGGTTCACCTGCCCAGTTATCGATAGTGCCACCTTTTTCTGAAAACTGAACTTCAAATAATGATTCAGCATTATTTTCATTCTCATCCTTAAAATTGTCGCGATAGTCAGACATTAAACTGTATACACCTTTCAATTCACCCGAAAAGAATTTTTCAAATTGAGCAGCAGCCTTTGAATAATCTTTCCTGTACAGATAAGCTTTCCCCAACAAGCCAGCAGCAGCACCTTTGGTTGCCCTTCCTTTTTGCCCTTTATCAAATCCATCTACATTGTCATAAGATATTGGCAACATACTTTCCCCTGCTTGCAAATCGCTATATATCTGGTTCCAAATAACATCTTCTGTTGCTGTTTTAGGATAATATCCAGATTTATCTTTTGCTACAGTTGTAATTACAGGAACTATCTTAAAGGTATTGGCCAGATTAAAATACGCCAAACCACGAAGGAAGTAGGCTTGCCCCAAAATTCTCTTCTTCTTATCCGCACTAATAATGGACTCGTCCATCTTACCAACATTTTCAATAACTTGATTTGCCCTGTTGATCAAGATGTAAAAGTCTCTCCAAATCCATTGAACTGGTGCAGAAGTAGAAGGAATAATAAACTGCCCTGTCAAGACTAAATCAGCCCAAGGGCTATCTCCTTTAAAATCATCACCTCTACTATCAGTGAGACCTGGGAAAGAACGCATGTATGTACCATCCGTAATTAATGCATTATACATTGCAGTAGAACCATCAAAAGCTTGTTTTTCTGTGAGCCAATACTGCTCTGTGGTAAGACGGTTTGGATCGATTAAATCCACCCTTTTGTCGCAACTAGCTAAAGTAAATGCCAGTGAAGCGATGATTAATATTTTTTTCATAACTATGATTAATGAGTTTAATAAATTATTAGAATCCAACTTGAACACCAGCCATAAAGGTTCTTGGTTTAGGGTAAGAGCCATCATCATAACCGGGGTTAAATACGCCTGAGGTGAAATCAGGATTATATCCCTTATACTTCTGAAAAGTGTAAGGGTTTTGAGTAGTTACATATACCCTAATTTTAGTAATCCCTTTGATGGTATTTGGTTTGATGCTATAACCAAGAACGATGGTATTAATACGCAAGAAAGTACCATCTTGTAACCAACCTGGTCTATTTGAATCGCGATCATTATTTATATCTTGCTCATTTAAGCGTGGAATGTCTGTATTGGTGTGGGTAGGAGTCCATCTGTTCAACATATCGGTGCTATAATTTGCAGAGCCTGCAGTATGGTGTAGGCTTTTGTAAAACCTAGAGTTGATTAAAAACTTTGCACTACCTGACGCAAACAAAGTAAGGTCGAATCCTTTATAACCGGCAGAGAAGTTAAAACCATAAGTATATCTAGGAATACCACTACCCAAAAAGGTTCTATCATTTTCATCAATTATTCCATCAGGTTTACCGTTTGGACCAGAAATATCTTTGTATTTTACATCACCAACACCTGCTTTGTAAATTGATTGTGATGGGCTAGCCGCCAATTCAGAAGCACTCTGAAATATACCATCGTATAAAAGTCCGTAATGTGCACCTACTTCACTACCAACTTGAGTACGTGCTCCCACACCAGCTATTGGTTCATTATTTCCCCCTAAAGCAAGAACCTTGTTTTTAACGGTACTTAAATTAGCAGAAATGTCATATGTAAAATCCCCATTAGACTTGTGATAAGTTAATGAAAATTCAAAACCAGAATTTTGAAGCGTGGCTGCATTTGTAACAGGGTTTTGATTTATGGAGCCTACGGATGCAGGAATTGGAATGCCCACCAAAATATCATAGGATTTATTATTAAAATATTCAGCAGAAAAATCAACTTTTCCTTTAAATAGTACCGCATCTAAGCCGAAATTACTTGATGTACGATCCTCCCATTTAATATTTTTATCAACTACACTGGTTTGTGAACCACCAACATATCTTGTATCATTGAAGGTATATACGATGCCAGAGTTAATATTAGTCTGGAATAAATAGTCTCCTATGTTATCATTTCCTAATTTACCATAACTAGCTCTTAATTTCAAGTCTGAAATAATCGACTTTGGTACTTTGAAAAAGTTTTCATTGCTAATACGCCATGCACCAGAAACTGAAGGAAAATAACCTACCCTATTTGCCAAGCCAAACTTAGAGGAAGCATCTCTTCTGATATTTGCAGTAAATAAATATCTACTATCAAAATTGTAGTTTATCCTAGCAAGATAAGATGCTTTTGCAGATTCAACTAAGTAGCCAGATGCTGATTTATTATCAGGACCATTATCCAAACTAGGTAGGTAAGGTTTTGAGAAGCCTTCGCTATGACCATATCTAAACAAAGATTCTGAATTAGTAAACGTTTGTCCTACCAAAACTTCTACACCGTGCTTGTTAAAAATTTTGTTGTAAGTCAATGTATTTTCTATCAAAGCCGTTGTAAATACCCTTGAATTATCATCCAGTTTGGCAATGGGCGATTGAAAGAAATAACCTAAATCATAGGCTGGCTTAAAGGCAAAATCTCTTGTTATGGTTTTATCATAACTCAAGTTTAGTTTATACTTTAAGCTATGTCCACCAGATTTTATTAATTGTAATTCGGAAAACACATTGGCAAAAACTCTATCCACATCAACATAGTTTTTAATTAGGCTATTAACCCCAATGCCATTCAAAGAAATTACATCTTGAAGGTCAGACAATGTTCCACCAAAACCACCTTCTTTAGTAGGGTCATATACCTTCATGGTTGGTATGGCATACACCAATGTATTAATTAAAGGGGCTTGTGCGCCTGCTAATTCGTAGGCACTTGTAGAAGTTAAATTATTCTCATGCGAGTGGGCATAAAAGATGTTTTCACCTACTTTAAATATACCCTTCTCGGCAGTAGAATTCACCCTAGCAGTATAACGATTGTAGGAGGGACCATTACCAACATAAGTACCTGTATTATCAAAATAATCTAGCGACATATTGTAGGTATTGTTAGTGCCGCCGCCAGAAAAAGAAACATTATGATTCTGTCTTTTACCTGTTTTCAATCCTTCCTTTTGCCAGTTTACATCTGTATTTGTAATGTACTTTGTAGATAATGGGTTATTGCCGGGAGCTAAATTAACATTGCCATTAGCACGGGCTTCATTATTAAGCAACTGGTATTGTATCCTGTTTGTCACAGATGTTAATTGCCAAACTTCATCAATGCCATAATAACCGTTATACTCAACCTTCATTGCAGAGTTCTTCTTGCCTTGTTTGGTAGTAATAATTATTACACCATTTGCGGCAGCAGAACCATATAGTGCGGCGGCAGAAGCATCTTTTAAAACTTGAATAGATTCCACATCGTTGGGATTAAAATCACGTACAACTGTACCCACTTGTACGCCATCAATCACATACAAAGGCTGTGCATTTCCAAAAGTTCCAAAGCCTCTAATACGAATGCTAGGCACAGAACCCGGCTGACCATCACTATTTACTTGCACACCACTGGCACGACCTTGTAATAATTGGGCAACATCGTTTGTACTGAACTTTTTAGCTTCTGCCACATTCACTACCGATACAGCTCCGGTTAAATCTTTCTTTTTTACAGTGCCATAAGCCACAACAACTACATCATCTAAAGCTTCGTTCTTAACTGCAAGAGAAATGGAGATGGGGGATTCTGTAGCTTTTACTTCCTTTTTTTCATAACCTACATAACTAATTACCAAGGTTGCATTTTTAGGAACTGTAAGCGAAAACTTACCTTCTGCATCAGTAATAGTCGATTTATCTGCCCCTTTAATAGTTACGGAAGCTCCTTGCAATGGCTGACCAGCAGGATTGGTAACTGTACCAACAATCCTGTTTGTAGCCTGCGCATTTAAGAAATTGGTGACAAATAATAAAATGACGGAGAAAAGCACTGGTGCAGATTTTTTAAGACACCAACGTTGTAGAAACTTCTTCATAAAGCAGTTTTAATGTGTTGAAATTAAATTGATGGCAGAACTTTTCTAAGAATATGATTTACTTAAATGAATGACAAAAAGCAACCTAATAAACCTTTCAAAGCAAGTACCTTACATCGTTTGTTAATCAAAGTGTAAAATTGTTCTCTTTTCTCCAAACAGCTTCTTCAAATTGTCTCAAAACTTCTTCAATAATTATCATTCTGTTTTTTTGAATAATTCACTTACCATCGTTACTGAAGTTAATATTACTTCAAAGACCGAATTGAAAGTTTTCATAATTGAGCTTGTGTAATTTAAAATGTAACTCTTCAGGGGTTATTTACCACGAATAACACAAGGAAAAAACTAAGTACACTAAGGTTTAGAGTTTCCCAATGGTAGTTCTGAAGAAATATTGCAACACAAGGATTGTGAATTATCTACTTTTTAGGAAATGATAAAATAAACCCTAAACCTTAGTGTCCTTTGTTTTTTCCTTGTTGTCATATTGGTAAACTTGTAGTGGATAAAAGTACTTTTGCTTTTCGCCAACACTTACCTTCGCCGCTTATATGAAGGCAAGAGCATTAAAAAAAGATAAGGTGAACATCATCACACTTGGTTGTAGTAAGAACCTAGTGGACAGCGAAGTACTTAGTGGCCAATTGGTAGCTAATGAAATTGATGTAGTACACGAGAATAAAAAATTGGATCACAACATCGTAGTAGTGAATACATGTGGGTTTATAGACAAAGCCAAAGAGGAAAGTATCAATACAATTTTAGATCAACTGGAACTGAAGCGCAGGGGGAAGTTGGATAAAGTTTACGTAACTGGCTGCCTTAGTGAAAGATACCGTTCAGATTTGGAGTCGGAAATGCCTGAAGTAGATGCGTGGTTTGGCACTATGGAACTGCCATTGATGCTCAAACAATTTGATGCAGATTATAAAACTGAGTTGTTGGGTGAACGACTATTGAGTACGCCTACTCATTATGCCTACCTTAAAATTAGTGAAGGCTGTAACAGAACCTGCTCTTTTTGCGCCATACCATTGATGCGTGGTCAACATGTTAGTAAACCTATCGAGGAACTTGTAGCTGAAGCAGAAGGCTTGGTTAAAAAAGGGGTAAAGGAAATTATGCTCATTGCCCAAGAACTAACTTATTATGGGTTGGATATTTATAAAAAGCGTGAACTAGCAAAACTATTGGATTCATTGGCAGACGTAAAGGGCATTGAATGGATTAGACTGCATTATGCGTACCCCACAAAATTTCCATTGGAGGTTTTGGAAGTGATGAAAAGAAGAGACAACATTTGTAAGTACCTTGATATGCCATTGCAACACGCTAGCAATAACATGCTGAAAGCAATGAAGCGTAACATTACCCGTGAGGAAATTAGCCAATTAATTCATCAGATTAGAGAACAAGTTCCAGGTATTTGTATTCGCACTACTTTGATTGCTGGATTTCCTGGCGAAACAGAAGATGATATTGAAGAACTTAAGGAGTTTTTAATTGAACATAAATTTGATAGGGTTGGCATATTTACGTACAGCCATGAAGAAAATACCTCGGCACATCTGCTAGAAGATGATGTAGACCAAGAAACAAAGGAACTGCGTGCACAAGAAATAATGGAAGTGCAACAGGAAATCAGTTTGGAGAAGAATCAAGAAAAAGTGGGCAAAGTATTGAAGGTGATAATTGATAAAAAAGAAGCTGGAAGATACCTTGGTCGAACTGAATTTGATAGTGTGGAAGTGGATAATGAAGTTATTATCAACACTAAAATGAAACTTACCATTGGCGAGTTTGTAATGGTGAAGATTACAAAAGCTTTCGATTACGATTTAGAAGGAGAAGTAGTAAATGATTAGTGTTAAGTAGTTTTGAAAGTTTAAAGGCAATATTTAACAACTAATGTAAAAAAGAGGCAGCTGAGAAGTATATTCTTCCTAGTTGCCTCTTTTGTTATTTAAATTCAAATAAAAATTAGCCACTCACCCCTAATCATTAATCAATAAACATTAATTATTTGGTCTGCAATTACTAAAATTCCAAACACTACGCTGGCAATACCATTTGCGGTCATAAATGCAATGTTTACCCTGCTTAAATCAGTTGGTTTAACAATACTATGTTGATAAACCAACATTCCTATAAACACGGCTACCCCTGTCCAATACAACCAATGGAAGCCACCACTATAACCAGCAAATAGAACACAAAATGCACTGATAACATGTAATAACATGCTTACATTCAAACCATTCTTAGTGCCTATAACAGCTGGTATTGAATACAAATTTTGTGATTGATCAAATGCAATATCATTCAATGCATAAATAATGTCGAATCCACTAACCCAGAACACAACAGCTAATGAAAACAAGATTGGTAATAAATCGAAGCTACCTGTTACTGCTAAATAGGCTCCAATTGGTGCTAATGAAAGCCCAACACCTAAAACTAAGTGGCATAAAAAAGTGAATCTCTTTGTGTAACTGTAAAATAAAATAACAAAAAGTGCAATTGGACTCATGTAGAAGCATAGCTTATTAATAAAATAGGTGGCTACCACAAACAATATACAGGATCCCATAATAAAAAAGAGTGCATTTTTTGCAGATACAATGCCCGCTGGTATTTCTCTGTTTGCCGTGCGAGGGTTTTTGGCATCAAAATGCCTGTCGAGGTATCTGTTAAAAGCCATAGCAGCACTACGGGCGGTAACCATACAAACAATTACCAGAATAAGTCTGATAGTAGCTTCTTTAATCGTTTTAGGATAATCATCAAAGAAACCTGCAGGAAATCCTTCAATGAAATTGCGTGTTGAAGGGGAGAATATTCTGTAATATTCATAGTTTCTAATTCCTAACGCAAATCCAATCAAGGCAAATGGCATCGCAAAAATGGTGTGGGAGAACTTAACTAAGGAAAGATAATTTTTAACTGTACTCATATAATTTATTCAAATCAATGTAAAGAAGTTGTGAGTAAAAATTCAATGACTTTTTGTTAAGGAAGGCTTCGCTTTAAGCGAAAACTTCCTTTGTATTTATAATTTCACCTAACTAAAGGGCATTGAGTGATATTAATTAATAATATTCGAAATGGAAACAGGTTTTTAATTGCTAAAGTAACATTAATCAAGTTTACTAATTTACTTATAATTACTTTAATTACTTTTCAATTAATTTTTCAGTGGACAATATAAATCTAGGTTCACATAATTTCCATAAAACTATGCCTGCTGCCACGCTAATATTCAAAGAATGCTTCATTCCTAATTGAGGAATTTCAATGCAACCGTTGCAGAGTGGCAACAATTCTGCATCCACACCTTCTACTTCATTGCCCATAATGACGGCAATCTTTTCTGCCGGATTCCAACTAAATTTCTCTAACGAAACACTTCCTTCTGTTTGTTCAACGGCATAAATTTTATAATTTCTTCTTTTCAAATCCTCTACCGCAGCACTAGCAGTTTCGTAATAAAACCAATTAACTGATTCTGTTGCACCAAGAGCTGTTTTGTTTATATCACGGTGGGGAGGTTGGGGCGTGAATCCACAAAGGCAAATTGCTTCAATTAAAAATGCATCAGAGGTTCGGAAAACGCTACCCACATTGTGCATACTTCTAATGTTATCTAGCACTACAACAACCTTGTTTTTGTCTGCTTGTTTAAATTCTTCCACACTCTTTCGCCCCAATTCATCCATATTCAATTTTCTCATCTCTTTATTTTTTTTACCAAAAAGTACACAAAGAAAAGAAATAACAAAAAGGAATCTAGCTGCATTTTTCCTCAATTCCTTGTTTCTTTGTGGAATCTTTGTGGTTAATATTACGGTAATGTAAAATAGTGTTGCCCACCTTCTAAATCCATTTCCAAAGCTTGGATAACAACTTGTAGATGCTTGGGGTTCTCTATAAAATCAGCATTAGAAGCGTCAATAAAAATTGTTTTTATGTTTCGTTGTTTTATGTAACTCGTATATGTTTCTTGCAATTGAATAAGGTATTCATCTGGAATGTTCTGTTCAAATGACCGATTTCTCTTTTTAATGTTCGCCTGAAGTTTATCTATTGGAGCATATAAATAAATTAACACTTCTGGATAGGTAATTTGTTGTTCCAATATGTCAAACAACCGATGATAAAGTCTATATTCCTCTTCTGGTAGGGTAACTTTAGCGAACAATAAACACTTTGTAAACAAATAATCCGACACCGTAATGCTTTGAAATAGGTCTTTAGTGTGCAACATTTCCCGCATTTGTTTATAGCGTTCAGCCATAAAAAACAACTCTAGTGGAAACGCAAATTGTTTAGGGTTTTCATAAAACTTTGTTAGAAAGGGATTGTCGGCAAATTCTTCTAATATGATTCTAGCGTTGTAATGTTCTGCCAATAAGTGAGTAAGTGTTGTTTTTCCCACTCCAATATTCCCTTCTACTGTAATTAAGTTATACTTCATGAAAGCCAAAGGTAATAGGCACAAATTAGTAACGTAGTAATTTTATACACAGTAGGGGAGAGGATCTAATTTAAAAATTCATATTTTGGATTAAAGTCATTACGGGAATCCTTATTTGTTATCATTTCCTCAAAGATTCTTTAGTGGGTTTAATCGAAAGAAGTTTTAAGTAAAATTAGGTTGCTTTTTTTGCCTCAACTCTTGTGCTTTTTAACCAAAAAATACACTAAAATTTCATAAACAACACAATGATTAATTCAATTGATTATCAAACAGATATTACGGCAAAAGTTAAACCTTTGTGTCCCTTGTTTTTCCCTTCTCAACTTAGTGATGAAGCTCCTGAATGGTAAAAATGTTGATACTATTAAGTTTTATAAAAAATTAATCGAAAGAGATGTTTAAATGTCGGAGTATGATTAACATTGCACAAATGATAAAATTAAAAAGGTTGTTTATGAAGAAAAATTGCTTGCTATTGCTCTCGCTTTCTCTGCTATCTATTGCAGGAATAGCACAGTCAAAAACAGTTACACTTGATTACTATTTTAACCATGAATTCAAAAAAGGTGGAGACGGAAAGTTTAATACTACTCGTTTTCATTATTTATGGGAGGATAAAGAATCAAGTGGATACAGCATTTTGGGAGATATATTTAAGAAGAATGGATTTAATCTGAAAACACTTGAGGTTGCCCCTTCTGAGGAAAATTTAAAAGGAACTTCTGTTTATTTAATGGTTGACCCAGACAATGAAAAAGAAACACCAAATCCTAATTACATCTTACCAGAACACATTAAGGTGCTGAAAAAGTGGGTTAAAGAAGGTGGTGTACTAGTAATAATGATGAATGACAGTATTAATTGCGAGTTTGAACATGCAAAACCTTTGACGGCAGCTTTTGGAATTCAACTTAATCAGGACATTAAAAGTCATGCTTATAATGATAATTTTGAGATGGCAGCATTTTACATCCCTCAAAACGATCCTATTTTTAAAACAGCTAAAAAAGTATACCTCAAAGAGGTTACTTCTTTAACATTATCAAAAAATGCCAAACCAATTCTCGTTCATCAAACAGAAAAATATACAGTTGCTGCAGCGGCAAAATTTGGAAAAGGAACAGTAGTTGTTGTGGGAGATCCTTGGTTTTATAATGAATACATAAACGGTAGATTGGGCAACAATAATGGATGGGATAATGATAAGGCCGCTGATGATTTCACTAAATGGTTAAATGCAATTATTAAATAGAACTTTTGTAAATAGGTTACAGTGAAAAGTTGAGCATTTTCATTGCTCTACTTTTCACTGTAAAATTATAATGGAATTTTTACTTCTAGCATACAGCCATTACCTATTGAAGATTTTATTATAAATGTACCACCCAATAAATCCACTCTTCTATTAATATTGGCAAAGCCTATTCCACTTTTAGGATTTGCCTTTTCAAAGCCCACACCATCATCTTGAAGGGTCATAAACAGCCAATTGTTGTTAATAGAAATGTTCAATTCTAAGCTAGTGGCATCTGCATGTTTCAGAATATTTTTTAATTGTTCTTGTAATATTCTGTATAAATGCAATTGAATCTCTATTCTAAGTGGATATTTCTTGGCTTCATCATCAAAGTTAATGTCAACAATAAACCGAGAGTCAGCATTAAAAGAAGCAAATAGCCGTTTTGTAGCTTCAAATAATGTCGTGTCATCAAAAAACTTTGGTGCAATTCTATGCGACAAATCTCTTATTTCCTTAATGGCAGAGTTGATGTTCTCTTTGCAGTCATCAAACCATTTTTGTCCACTAGGGGTAAGATGTTTTTTTAGCATCCCCATGTTTATCAAGCTCGAAACCAAAATCTGACCTACATTATCATGTAATTCTCCCCCAATTTCATAACGCTCATCTTCTTGCGTTTTTATAATTGTTTTTAATATCTTTTGCTCATTTAAGTTTCTTTCAGTTACATCAATAGCAATAACTGAACGATATCTGCTCTCATCAATCACAAAAGAACTACTGTAAACTTCAACATCAATTTGTTCTCCCGACTTTTTTAGGTGTCTGAACTTGGCATTATTTAAAGAGATATCACTAGTTCTAATTTGATTAATCATTTCTAAAAACCTAGGTATATCTTCCTCAGGTCGTAGTTGTAAAATAGATAAATTCAAGAACTCTTCTTGTGTATAACCATATAAACTTGTTGCAGCTTTGTTTACCTGAATTATTTTCAATGATTCCAAATCATATACCCACATTGGTTGTGTACTCAACTGAAACAAGTCACTATATCTTTTTTTAGAATGTGTTAATTCTTCAATGATATTTCTTCTTTCAATGGAGTATATTATGCTTTTGTATAACATTGAAGCATTCAAATCATCCTTAATAAGGTAATCAGATATACCTTGAGAAATGTAGGTTATACTAAGTGAGATGTCCGAATAGCCAGTTAAAATAATGATCGGACAATGAGGTGCCAACTCAAGCATGGCTGTAATCAGCTCTTGTCCACTTAGGTCAGGTAGTGTAAGATCTAATAAGATTACATCAAAAGTTTTCGTATCCTGAATAAGTGAAGATCCTGATTTAAAATCGTTGGCATGTGCAATTACGGGTGCTTGAATTATCTCATGAAGATACTCTTCAATTAAAATAAAATCTCCAGGATTGTCTTCTATAACTAAAATTTTGTAATCCTTATTATCAATCAGCATGGTATAAAATACTTACGTTTACTTGTCAATGTTCAACTCCTACACTTTTGTTTTAGAATGTTAGAATCCAATGGGTGCATAAAAGTCTTTCAATTCAAATTCAAAATTATATGGAAGATGTACAGCCGCTTATCAATGCGTCTTAAAAGCGAAAACCTTTTTGCACCCAATCCAATAATTGTTTAATATAATCTCAAAACAACAGTTAAGTTTCAAATATAAGGTCATGACAACAACTGAACAATTAAAGTTAAAAAGGATGATGATTAAGTGTTGGTAAATGATTTTGGTTTATTGAAAGTGCGCATAAAAGTTTTTCGGTTTACAGATTATGTGGTGGGTAAATAATGCGTCTTTAAAGCAAAATCCTTTTATTCACCCCTTTTGAAATCAATGTTAATCAATAAGAATACTCCACTAAACATAGT
The DNA here is from genome assembly GCA_947447825.1 of Chitinophagaceae bacterium. Classification (GTDB taxonomy): domain Bacteria; phylum Bacteroidota; class Bacteroidia; order Chitinophagales; family Chitinophagaceae; genus Parasediminibacterium. The sequence continues at coordinate 13,233 of CANFLL010000065.1, forward strand.
TATTGTCCTCAGATGTAAATAGTAATATAGGGAATTACTTTTTTTATTATTTTCCGAGCAAATTATAAAACATGAAAAAATTTGTTTCGGCATTGGGTTCATTATTGGTTTTTGTTTCGCTGTCTTTTTCGCAAGGAAAGTATCAATGGAAAGAAGTAGCAGTAGGAACCTTTAGCTACAAAACAGTTGCTAACGATCCTACAAAAGCTAGGTTTTACACGTTGCCAAATGGCTTAACAGTCATTCTTGCTGTAAACAAGAAAACGCCACGTATTCAAACCTTAATTGGCACAAGAGCTGGCAGCAATAATGACCCTAAAAATCATACTGGATTAGCTCATTATCTTGAACACATGCTTTTTAAAGGAACAACCAAATTTGGTAGTTTAGATTGGGCTAAAGAAAAACCATTGCTAGATAAAATAGATAGGTTATATGAAGCCTATAATAAAATTCCTTTTGCTGATACAGTTGCTCGCAAGGCAAAATACCACGAAATTGACAGTGTAAGTGGCGAAGCTGCAAAGTTTGCTATAGCAAATGAATACGATAAAATGATGAGTGCAATAGGTTCTCAAGGAACAAACGCACATACTTCTGTAGAAGAAACGGTGTATGAAGAAAATATTCCAGCTAATTCTATCGATCAATATTTGGCTATACAAGCCGAACGTTTCAGGGCACCTGTTTTGCGTTTGTTTCATACCGAGCTAGAGGCGGTTTACGAAGAAAAGAACAGAGGATTGGATAATGATGCTAGTAAGGTTTGGGAAACAATGTTTAGTTCCTTATTCCCTACCTCCAATTATGGTTTGCAAACAACTATCGGCACCATCGAACACTTAAAGAATCCTTCGCTTTTAGCTATAAAAGACTTTTACAACAAATACTATGTGCCTAATAACATGGCCATCATAATGGTGGGCGACCTAAACCCGGATGAAGTAATAAAGAAAGTAGCTGATAATTTTAAGTGGTGGCAGCCTAAACCTATAGTGCCATATACGCCTGCACCCGAAAAAACAATTACTGCCCCTGTGGTTAAAGAAGTAGTAGGTCCCACTGCCGAGAGTGTTAATATGGCTTGGAGAATGCCTGGAGGAACAGACGCTAAAGGAAGTGTTTTGCTAGAATTAACAGCCGATATTTTATCTAATGGCAAGGCCGGTTTAATTGATTTAAACCTGAACCAAGAACAAAAAGTACTTAAAGCAGGTGCTTACAATTACAGTATGAAGGATTATGGCATCCTCAATGTTTTTGGTTCTCCAAGAGAAGGACAGTCATTAGATGAAGTGAAATCTTTGCTGTTAGCGCAAATTGATTTAATTAAAAAGGGCAACTTCGATGAAAGCTTAATCACTTCTACAGCAGCTAATTTTAAGCTAGACAAATTGGAAGGATTAAAAGATAATAATACCATTGCTACCGATCTGATGAACTCTTTTATTCAAGAAAAAGGGAATATGTGGGATAAGCGTGTTGCCTTTTTAGATGCGTTGAATGCCGTAACTAAACCAGAATTGGTTGCTTTCATTAATAAATTTGTCACTGACGGAAATGTAGTTATTTATAAACGTAAGGGTGAGGATTCTACAATTGTAAAAGTTCCAAAACCTGCCATCACCCCTGTTACGGTGAACAGAGATGCACAAAGTCCTTTTTTACAAAAGATTGAAAACATGGAATCTGCACCGTTGAAACCATTGTTCCTCGACTATAGTAAAGACTTACAAAAAAGTACTGTTGGTCCTGCTACTTTATACTATTCTCAAAATAAAGACAATGCCATTTTTAGATTGTATTACCGGTTTAATATGGGTACTTGGAATAATAAATTGATGGGTGCTGCTGCACAATATCTAAAATTTTTAGGAACTGATAAGTATTCTGCTGCTGACATCAATAAAGAGTTTTATAAGCTTGCTTGCTCATTCAATGTGGCTCCTGGAACAGAATATACCACTATTTCTATCACTGGTTTGCAAGAAAATTTTGAAAAGGCGGTTTCGTTATTTGAACAAGTTATTAAAAACTGTAAGCCTGATGAAGAAGCTTTAAAAAAACTAATTGCGGGCATTCAAAAGGAACGCAAAGACAACAAGACTAGCAAACGTGCAATCATGTCTGGCCTCACTAACTACGCTATTTATGGTGCAAAGAATCCGTACAATTATGTGTTGAGCAATGAAGAATTGAATAACATTAAAGCCGAAGATTTGGTAACGATACTTCATCAATTAACCTCGTACAAACATGATATAATTTATTATGGTCCACAATCAATTGCGCCTTTTTCAACAAGCATTGCTAAGTTGCATGCACTACCTTATGGCTTTACCCCAATACCTTCTGCTTTAACGTACAAGCCAGTTTCACAAAAGGAAAACAAAGTGTTGTTTGCACAGTATGATATGGTGCAAGCTGAAATTAGATGGTTGCGCAATGCTGACTATTTTGATGTAGTTAAACTGCCTACCATCGATGTTTTCAATAACTATTTTGGTGGCGGCAGCATGAGTGGTATCGTTTTTCAGACCATCAGAGAAAGTAAAGCCTTGGCATATTCTACTTTTGCCATCTACAATAAGCCAGTTAAAAAAGAAAACCCTTACACTTTTTTAGCTTACGTGGGCACGCAAGCCGACAAACTGAATGATGCCATCAAATCAATGAACGAATTGATTAATGATTTGCCTAAAGCAGATAAACTATTAGAAGATTCTAAAAGCTCCGTAAAGAAAGATATTGAAAGTGAGCGCATTACCGATGAGGCAGTAATATTTAATTACCTTGAAAATGAAAGATTAGGTGTTACTGATGATGTTAGAAAAACTATTTATACAGGTGTAGATAAAGTTACTTTCAACGACATAAAAGCATTCACCCAAAAGGAGATAGCTTCAAAGCCTTACACCTATTGTGTGGTAGCTAGTGATAAAAAAATTAATCTTGATGATTTAAAGCAATATGGTGAAGTTAAAAAACTAAGTCTAGAAGAGATATTTGGTTATTAAGGAAGTCGAAAGTTTAAAGTCGAAAGTGGTTAGTGATTAGTGGTTAGTGATTAGTGGTTAGTGTGCTAAAATGAATTTGTTTAGATTGAAGAAAAACATGCATTGTGGGAAAATGTTCTGGGTTTAGGCTCTATATTTTGGAATTATAGTAGCAAAATGAAACAATTATACCCAGATTTCGGAAATCTAACCACAAATGGAAGGAATTATACCCAGATTTCGGAATTCCAGATACAATCGGAAGCAATTATATCCAGATTTCGGAAATCTAACCTTAAATGAAAGTAATTATACCCAGATTTCGGAAATCTGGTATCAATCGGACACAATTATGTCCAGAAAGTCGCCGTCTAAGCATAATTGTATCGTATTATACCCAAACGGCGACTTTCTATGCATAATCAAGTTCGATTATTGTCAGACGGCGCATATTTCCCTTTCAACTCACCACTAATCACTAACAACTAATAACTTACCACTAATAAGGAATTGGCAATTTAAACTTTGTTTCATATTGAATAGGAACATTAAAATAGCAGCCTGATTTGCCTACTCTTGTTTTTCCTTTTACGCCTATTAATGCCTCTTTATTTATTAAGATATTAAATCCTTTTTTCACCACATCCATCATATCAAAGCTTATAGATGCTGGAACCACAAACACCGATTTACTCGAAACATGAATAGTAGTATCCAACAGATAATCCCCCAAGTACTTTTGATTCAGAAAAACCTGACACTCCACCTTTTTAAGGTTTACACTAAAATTGTTTGGATTGTAATAAACAATATCCATAGATACCGTGGATTTGCTAAAACCTAGATGTTGCAGCTTAATGTTTTTGACCTCTCTGTATTCAAAACTTTCTGGCTTACTACAAGCATTAAAAACCAAACAAAACAGCAATACTATATAACTTAATTTCTTCATCATTGCAATAATAAAAAAAATAGTGATAAGTTCCCCTTCTCATCCTACCATACGGCTTTAAACTTTCAACTCTTCACTTATCACTTTCCATTCATCTCACACTATTCCAATCTATAGTATGTTCATAAAAGATTACGCCATCTGGCCAAGCTCCTGGATGATTCCCAAATCCATGTTTTAAGGGAATACTGAAAGCGTTAGTGCCCCCTGCTTGTGTGGTTTGTGGCCCTTCTTTAGTAATAAGTTTGATTGATTTAACGGCAGGTCTAATAATTGAAATATGTCCAGGACGTGTTTCATCTGGATTTTTAAAAATTGTTACAACCAAATTGCCTTTGTTAGCTTCATTCTGTGCAGTCAATCCATCATTAACCTTCGTCCAACCTTCTTTTTCTGCAGAAGAAGTTTGAATCCAGTCGTATTGTGCATTTGCAAGCAATGTTGATTTGTGTTCAGGAGGGCGAAGCAAGTAGATGCCCATTTTTTTGGCAATGGATGCTGCAAAGGCACTACAATGTGTCGACTTAGGGTTTTTAGACACAGCCAATGGTTGACCTGTTTCCCAATCCACCCTATATCCTTTTAACCATAATTCTTCCACATGACTAGAATCTAATATTTGAATAAGTTTTCGACCATTGGATGTTATTGAATCAGAAAAAGTAGCCTGCGAAAATGAGGAAAGTGTAATGAAAGTGTATAAAACAAATAACAGTTTTTTCATTGAGTATTCTTTGAATAATAGTATTAATTGATGCTCGTTTTGTAATATTCAATTTTGTTAAGAAATACAAAAAATGAAATTAACCACTAACAACTAACTCCATTTTGTGTGATAAACGACATTGTGCTTATATATAATACAGCATTTCTGGCGTACAAAACTTAATATTATATTAGCAATACAGAGTCTCAGGCTTGTATTATGTTTGCAATACAGCGTTTCAGACATGTAATACAGCGTTATATGCTTGCAACACATAGTCTCAGACTTGATATACAGAATATTATGTTTGTTATACACTATTTTAGATGTGTAATACAGCGTTTAAGCCTTGGAATACCAAGTATTTAAAATAACGAAAACAATCCAACGATTATTAATCCTAAAAGCAATCTTAAGAAATAAAATATTCTTGCCTCTTAAAGTATTTTAACAAGTACAAAACCCAGTCTAGAACTATCAAAAAAAGGACTAATGCTTACTAATAGTTTTAATCTGATTTTGCAATGTACAAGTCTTTATTTATCTTTTCGTTTTCATGCTATCCTTATCAATTGAATATAAGGTAACTATTCAGGGGGATATTTAACCACAAAGGTTACTATGGCTTTCACCAAGAACACAAGGATTGTGAAATATTATTTCTTCAGAACTACCCTTGGGGGACTCTAAAACTTAGTGTACTTTGTTTTTCCCTTGTTTGCTTAGTGGTAAATAACCCCTAAATAGTTACAATATAAGTAAATGAAATAATTATAAACTAATAGCATTGATACTTTAATTTTTTTCCTATTACCTGTAAATCATATCTCACTATCTTATTGTGCAGTAAAGCTCATAATAATAAACTAGAAGGCTTAATAACGAATTTCTCACAGCACAATTGCATAATTATTACCCATTAACTGCTGTGCCAATCCCGCCTTTACCTTACATTTGGCGTCCTAGAAAATATTTTCTACATACAAGCAATGGCAGATGCCATTGCTTCTTTCACTTTTTAAACGATGGAATTAAGTAAGAATTTTGAACCTTCACAAGTAGATAGTAAATGGTACGACCTCTGGATGAATAAGAGGTATTTTAGCAGTAAACCAGATGGGAGAGAAGCTTATACCGTAGTAATCCCTCCTCCCAATGTTACAGGTGTGTTACACATGGGGCATTGCCTGAACAATACTATTCAAGATATATTAATTCGCCGTGCAAGAATGCAGGGTAAGAATGCGTGCTGGGTGCCAGGTACTGATCACGCATCAATTGCCACTGAAGCTAAGGTTGTGGGAATGCTAAGAGAAAGAGGCATAGCTAAATCTTCTTTAACGAGAGATGAATTCTTGGGTTATGCTTGGGAATGGAAAGAGAAATATGGCGGCATCATCCTACAACAACTAAAGAAGCTGGGCTGTAGTCTGGATTGGGATAGAACATCCTTTACCATGGACGCCGATTATTACAAATCAGTCATTGATACTTTCAATAAACTATACGAGGATGGCATTATTTACCGTGGCTTACGTATGGTAAACTGGGATCCTGTTGGGAAGACCGCTTTAAGCGATGAAGAAGTGATATTTAAAGATATTGACAGCAAACTATTCTATGTAAAATATCCTTTAGCTGACACTCCTTCAGGGGATGGGGGTTATATGATGGTGGCTACTACAAGACCAGAAACAATTCTGGGTGATGTGGCAATATGCGTTAATCCTACTGACGAGCGTTATGCTGCATGGATTGGCAAGGAGGTGATAGTGCCAATCATTAATAGAAAAATACCCATTATTGCTGATGAATATGTGGATGCTGAGTTTGGTACGGGCGCATTGAAGATTACCCCTGCACACGACAAGAACGATAATGAAATAGGACGTAAACATAACCTCAAAACTATTGATACGCTTGATGCAGAAGGTAAGTTTACTGCAGCCGCATTGATGGAGGAGAATCCTTCCGAATTGATACTTTCTTACAATGGTGTAGATAGGTTTGCTTTAAGAAAGAAGATTGTAGAAGATATTGCTGCTCTAGGACAGATAGAAAAGATAGAAGACTATAAAGGGCAAGTAGGCACAAGCGAGAGAACGGGTGCGGTAATAGAATCGAGATTGAGTTTGCAATGGTTTATGGATATGAATGGATTTATGAAAAAGAATCCTGAAGCATTATCTGCTGTTATGAGCGATGAGATTAAGTTTCATCCTGCTAAAGCGAAGAATACCTATAGCCATTGGATGGAGAACATTAAGGATTGGTGCATTAGCCGTCAACTTTGGTGGGGACAACGAATTCCTGCATGGTATGATGCAACGGGAAATGTGTATGTAGGTAAAACTATAGAAGAGGCTTTAGCTAAAGCCCTAACACAAAACCCTAGCATTACTATCGATGATTTATCTCAGGATGAAGATGTATTGGATACTTGGTTTTCTTCTTGGTTGTGGCCAATAGAAGTATTTAAGGGCATCAGTAATCCAAATAATGAAGAGATTAACTATTATTATCCAACTTCTACTTTGGTTACCGGGCAAGATATTATCTTTTTCTGGGTGGCTAGGATGATTATGGCAGGTTATGAGTTTAAGAAGCATTTGCCATTTAAAGATGTTTATTTCACTGGGATGGTTAGGGATAAGCAAGGCAGAAAGATGAGTAAGCAATTGGGCAACTCACCAGACTTATTGGGATTAATTGAACAATACGGTGCTGATGCAGTTCGCTTTGGGATAATGATTTCTTCGCCAGCAGGCAATGATTTATTGTTTGATGAAAGTAGCTTAGAACAAGGTCGCAATTTCAATAACAAACTATGGAATGCACTAAAGTTGGTGAAGATGTGGGAAGGAAGGCAAGTTGGTTTACCGTCGACCGATTACCGTCAACCGATAACGAAAGCGAATGATAGTGAGCAACTAGCGGTTAACGGTAATCGGTTAACGGTTGACTTTGCCACACAATGGTTTGCGGCACGCCTTAGTCAAGTTAAATTGGAAGTTGATGTTTTGATGGCGCAGTTTAAATTGAGTGAAGCGTTAAAAACAATCTACTCATTGGTATGGGACGATTTCTGTAGCTGGTATTTGGAGTGGGTGAAGCCTGGTTTTGAGCAACCTATTAGTCAAGAAGTTTATGAAAAAACAGTTGGTTTCTTTGAGGAATTGATGCAAATTATTCATCCTTTCATGCCGTTTGTTTCGGAAGAGATTTATCATTTATTGAGGGAGAAAAATGATGATTTGTGTGTGAAAGAATATGGCGCTATCGGCACACCTGATGCTGCTATTTTGCAACAAGGAGAATTGTTGAAGCAAGTAATTACTGCTTTGAGAGATGCAAGAAATAAGAATCAGATAAAGCCTAAAGAAACTATTAAACTTCATATTCAAACAGCAGAATCTGCAAATTACAAGGCAATAGAATCTATATTGGCGAAGCAAATAAACGCAGCCGAAATAAACTATGCCGAAAATACTGTTGCAAACACAATTGTAGTGGCTGTGGAACGTGACAAGTTTTATATCGAAAGTGAAAAGCAACTTGATACTACTGCTTTAAAGCAAGAACTATTGAAGGACTTGGCACACCAGCAAGGCTTTTTACAATCGGTATTAAAGAAATTAAGTAACGAACGTTTTGTGCAGAATGCAAGACCAGATGTTATTGAATTAGAACGCAAAAAACAAGCAGATGCAGAAGCACGTATCAAAACAATTGAAGAGAGTTTGGCAAACATATAACCCCTCCGCCCCTAAAGGGGTACTAGTTGGGTTAATGTTAGTGATTATATTATTATTCTCTAATTCTTTACAAGCACAGAATTGGGATATTAATACCTTGGATAATATTAATCCAAGCAATCCCTCATCAAAATACTGGCAGCAAACTACCGCATCGGTATACCCTATTTCTGTTGGGATACCTGCGGGGATATTGATTGCAGTTTACATCAATCACAACAAGGGGCAACAGCAAAAAGGGTGGAAGATAGTAGGTGCATTGGCAGTAAATACGATCCTTTCTCAAGGATTAAAATATAGTATCAACAGAGAACGCCCTTATGAAAAATATCCGTTATTGATTAATCCGTACGATACTAAGGAACAAGGTAAATCGTTCCCATCGGGGCATACATCTACCGCATTTTCGCTAGCAGCCTCTATTGCAATAGAATATCCTAAATGGTATTTAGTAGTGCCTGCTTATGCCTATGCTACATCGGTTGGCTATTCTCGGTTATATCTTGGTGAACATTATCCATCAGATGTTTTGGCAGGTGCAGCACTGGGTATAGGAAGTGCTTATCTTAGCAATTGGTTAGCGAAAAAAGTTCTTAAAATAAAATAATTCTCTTCCGCATGAACACCCTTAAATCCAACGTTGAAATACGCACCGCAATATTTGAAGATATAACCACTATTCAAGAGATTGCTCAACAAACTTGGCCAAATACTTATGGCCGTATTATCAGTAAGGCACAAATAGAGTATATGCTTGAGCTGATGTATAGCAATGAAACTTTGGAGAAACAATGGTTTCATGGGCACTCATTTCTGATGGCAGAAGTAGCTGAGAAGCCTGTAGGATATGCATCATTCAGGGTAATAGAAGGAAAGGTTTATAAACTAGATAAGTTGTATGTTTTACCAGAAGCCCAGAAACTTGGTGCTGGCAAAAAGCTATTGCAAGAAGTAATTGCAAGGATAGTAGCTGTGGGCGGCAGAGAACTACAACTGCAAGTAAATAGAAAAAACAAAGCCGTTTCCTTTTACGAAAAGATGGGCTTCGAGATTCTACGTCAAGACGACTTTCACTTTGGTGATGGATACTATATGAACGACTATATTATGTCAATAGTGCTTTAGTTTTTATCTACTTTGTCACATTCCCATAATTAAGCCTCTATTGTTTTAGTTACTATAAAAAAAATTATTTCAACTAAATTCCTTAGTTTTAGAGAAACATTTAATGAAACATTTTTTCAAAATTACCTCAGGAATTGCTTTGATATTAGTTCTTCTATTCTTCGTTGGGCCGCATCCAGACACACCCGTTTACAATACAATAATGCCTGTCATACCTTCTGATGCTGATAGTTTAGTAAATTATATTCAAAATATAGAATCAAAACACAAGTTAAAATTAGACAATGAGGCAAGGGTTGTTTGGCTAAATGATAGTACAAAACAAAAAACAGATTATGCCATTGTGTATCTACATGGTTTTAGTGCCAGCCAAGGCGAAGGTGCACCTACTCACAGAATCATTGCCAAAGATTTTGGTTGCAACTTATATCTATCAAGATTGGCAGAACATGGCATTGATACTAGTGAACAATTACTAAACTTGACGCCAGACAATTATTGGGAAAGTGCAAAAGAGGCTCTAGTCATTGGCAAAAAAATTGGTAAAAAGGTAATTTTAATGGGTACATCATCAGGCGGTTCTTTGGCTTTGCAGCTTGCTGCTGCCTATAAAAATGATGTTGCGGGCATCCTATTATATTCTCCAAATATTTCTATTAAGGACAATAGTGCTTGGATACTTAACAAGCCTTTTGGATTGCAAATTGCTAGAATGGTAGTAGGTAGTAATTATTTAAAAGGATCTATCAATGATTCTATTAATAATCAATATTGGAACAGTATATACAGAATTGAAGCTGTGGTAGCATTGCAAGAAATGGTTTCAACTACTATGACTAATGAAACTTTCTCATCGGTTAAACAACCCACTCTTGCCTTGTATTATTATAATGATGAACAGCATCAAGATAAGGTAGTTAAGGTTTCTGCCATCAAATCGATGATGAACAAAATTGCAACTCCAGATAGTTTAAAGAGAACCATCGTCATTCCGAATGCTGGAAATCATGTGTTGTGTTCTTCTATCAGGTCTAAAGATGTGGTAGGGGTAATTACACAAACGGAACTGTTTTTGACAGAAGTTATGCATATCAATAAAGCAACGAAAGAGTAAGGGAGTAGTCTAGAGTTATAATTTTTTTTCGTTTTATAACGCGTTGATATGTGTCTCAACTTTAGCCACATAAAATGAAAACATAAAAAACTTTTCTGCATACTTTGGCATACTCAAAAATGCTAATCATTTCTATATATTGGACTTAATTTTAAAAAGTCACTTAGTTAATATTCAGTTTTCTTTAGATAAAATTGTAGTCCTTCTCTTCCAAAACTGATTTTTGTCAGTTTTTAATAAGCCTAATTTCTACACTTTTGCCTTTTGAGATTATACTTTAGGTAATTTAATTAATAATTTTTAAACTGTTTCATGATTAAGCCAACGTTCCATAAGTTTCATATTCCTGTAATGGGTTTGGGGTTCACAATTGATACTCCCCTTAAGGTTGCCCGTTATGGTATTTCGTCAGTAATGTCAATTGTAGAGGATGGCATCATTGAGCAAATGCGCGAATTTTATTGTAATAAAGCAGGGTTTCCCTATTTGGAAATAGCTAATACAGTAGATGACTTTCGTGCTAAAAGAGTTACAGCCTACTTAAATCTTGTACATTTTTTAATTAATGAACAAGTGAAAGTATTACGTACTCTTCCTTTTGAAGATGGTTCTGATATAGTAAGATACTTTGAATTGCTACCTGATGATTGTGAGGCAAAGAAAAAGTATCAATTAATGTTGTCAACTGAGGATGAAACCGAAAAAAATGAGTTACAAGATGCACTGCGCACCAAAATAGTTCCTGGAACAGCTGATGTGAATATTATGGCAAAAGTTGATAAAAACAACTACGATAAAAACGGAGTAATGCTACCAAATGAGTTCTCGGATGCTTTATGTGCTTTGCGTGGTTTTGCAAACAGTCATTCAAATGGATCAATCGTATTTTCTGCTGGTTATAATCCTAGGTTGTATAACTACATTGACAGTTTTCCTGATTTTCTTCCGAATGTAGAAGGCGAACTAGCGAAAAACATCATATTAAAAGTGAGTGATTATAGATCTGCTTTAACTCAAGGAAAAATATTAGCTAAGAAAGGAGTTTGGGTTTCAGAATTTAGAATTGAAAGCGGATTGAATTGTGGTGGACATGCTTTTGCAACTGATGGATTATTGCTAGGACCAATATTAGAAGAATTTAAGAATAATAAAAGTAACTTGGAAACTGAGTTATTTGCAATTTGTAATCAAGCTCTTTACACTAAAGGATTACCTCTATTTAAGGAGCAACCAAAAATAAGAATAACCGTTCAAGGAGGAATTGGAACAGCAAACGAAAATGAGTTTTTGTTAACCTACTATCAAACTGATGCAACTGGATGGGGTAGCCCTTTTTTATTGGTTCCAGAAGCCACAAGTGTTGATGAAGAGACATTACAAAATTTATCTATTGCCAAACCTGAAGACTATTTTCTTAGTGGCATTTCTCCATTAGGCGTTCCATTTAATAGTTTTAGCAAAGCATCTGCAGAAACGCAAAGAGCAAGAAGGATTTCAGAGGGAAGGCCGGGAAGCCCATGTACTAAGAAGTTCTTGGTATCAAATACTGAATTCTCTGAAATTCCAATTTGTACGGCTTCTAGAAAATATCAAAACCTTAAAATTAAACAGTTGGAAAGTGCAGGGCTTGCTCCATCGGAATTAGAAGCAGAAATTGCATCTGTTACCGTAAAAGAATGTTTGTGTGAAGGTTTAAGTATTGCCCCGATTTTAAAAAATGGCATTCTGCCAGAACTTAAAAATATCTCAAAAGCAGTTGCGATATGTCCTGGGCCTAATTTGGCTTACTTTTCTGGTGTGTTTTCATTGAAACAAATGGTGGATCATATTTATGGAAGAATCAACATATTAAATGCAGTGAAGAGATCAAATCTTTTTGTAAATGAATTAAGGATGTATGTTTCCTATTTAGAAAATGAAATTGACAAGAATATTAATTCAATTACTGCAAATAAAAGCCGTCAACTTAGAACTTTTCAACAAAACCTATTAAAGGGTATTGAATATTATAATAACCTCACAGTTTCAATTAAAAATGAGACTGCACATTACATTGAAGAAATGAAGGAGGAATTGGCAAACTTTGAACAGATTATTGCCAATTTGACTATTCCCTCTGAGGTTAAAGTTGCTTTAGCTTAATCTGAACAATTGGTCGCCATTCACATATAGCCGCATCGAGCTTTCGTTGCGGTTTTTTTTGTTATTAAATTTGAATTTTAATGAGATTAAGTAGTGCATGTCTGTTTTTTCTTCCGTTTGCCAAACTGGAATGAAATATTTTGCCACTGCCTTTGACTTTGTAGTACCTAAATATCTTTTTTGTGACGGCTCAACCCTTCTTTTGAATTATATGTAATATTTGTTCTGTATTTTTTTAAATTTTACAGGAATTATACAAGAAAAATCTGAATTTCCATTTCAACATGGCACTTGGAAGCATAAATATTGCCAAACTGAACTTTTGGTCAACGCTGGAAAACAAGATGGATATTCCATTTTCAATGCACAACAGGCTAGTAAATTTACTAGGTAAATATTGGAATGGAAATAAACGCCAATTATTTTTATTTTAGTTATGGAGGGTAACTCTTTCTAAGAACCTACAATGGTATTAAGCAAAGAAAATGCTAAGGGATAAGTAATTAAGGCAAAAGTTTGTGCATTAAGGACGCAAAGATGGGAGTATAAAAGGGGGCTTTATTTCACTATTAATACTTAGCAGCTACTCAAATTGTATTAAATCTATGTTTTATAGGCGTTCTGCTTCAAAATGTTCAATCAAATCGTCATGGCATTGCCGTTTATGAGTCAAAAAGGGCAATGAATGACTCATAAACGGCAACCGGAA
>CANFLL010000066.1 GCA_947447825.1 Chitinophagaceae bacterium
CTTTCAATTAAAAAAAATGAAAATGAAAAAAATAGTTATTTTATTATCAATGTCGGTATTTATCGTGCTGTTTACTATGTGTAATAAAGCGGGAATATTTGATGAGAATGGTTATGATGAAAGATTATCTGGTGGAGCTGCCACCATTTTCGATGAAACATCACATGCTTTTACACATGCAGTAGATGGGTTATCAAAAAGGGATGCTCAAGTACATGATTTAGGGGACAAAACATTTGAACAAACTTTTGTATCTAACCCAGCACCTATTCATGGTGGATTAGGACCAGTTTTTAATAATGTTTCATGTATTTCGTGTCATCATAATGATGGAAAAGGAACCCCCACAGCAGGATACTCCACCTCTTCTCTTTTATTCAGAATTAGTGTGGAAGGAAAAGATATTCATGGTGGACCAGTTGCGGCAAATGGTTTTGGATTACAATTGCAAGATCAGGCTTTAGTAGGAACAAAGCCTGAAGCACAAATAAATATCAATTATACCAACATGCCAGTTACCTATCCCGATGGAAATGTTGTTACATTGAGGCAACCAACCTACACTCTCTATAATCCATATACTCCTCTGCCTACTAGTTATATGATTTCCCCAAGGCTTGCTCCTCCGGTATTTGGAGGAGGGTTACTAGAGAATATTCCAGAAGAAACAATTCGCTCTTTTGTAGATGCTAATGATAACAATAAAGATGGTATTACAGGTAAGGCTAATTATGTTTATAATCCATTTACACAGAAGATGGAATTAGGACGTTTTGGACTAAAAGCTAACACTTCTACCTTGCAAGTGCAGGTGTCGGCAGCGTTTCAACAAGACATGGGCATAACTAGTTATGTGTTTCCTCAGGAAGCTTCTTATGGTCAACAGCAAACCGCAAACATGAAACCCAATAAGGACATTCCTGACAGTTCCTTGGATGCTACAATCTTTTATGTAAGAACATTAGCTGTTCCGGCAAGAAGAAATACTGTTGATGTGGAGGTTAAATCTGGTCAGCAATTATTTACTAAAATAAACTGTACTGGTTGCCATAAACCAACTGTTCAAACAGGTATTAACCTAAATCTGCCCGCATTGAGCAATCAAAGAATCCATCCTTACACAGATTTATTAGTGCATGATATGGGAAGTGGACTTAGCGATGGTCGCCCCGACTTTTTAGCATCTGGAAATGAGTGGAGAACGATGCCTTTGTGGGGAATTGGGTTGTTTTCTAAAACCAATGGAACGCCCTATTATTTGCATGATGGCAGAGCCACTACCATTGAACAAGCCATTCTTTGGCATGGTGGCGAGGCAGAAAATTCGAAGAAAGCATTTATGAATTTGAGTAAAGATGACAGAAGCAAACTTTTAAAGTTTATGCAGTCATTGTAATTTCAATACAGTATTACGACTCTTTGGTAATTTACCAATAAAGCACAAGGAAAAATAAAGGACAATAAGGTTTATTGCCTAAATTGGCAATTACTCAAGGGGATTTCAACAATAAGGGACTCTAAAATTTTCACCAAGAACACTATGAATAGGGGTTGTAAATTATGAAGTATTACTAAAGTGTAAGACTTTACCTTATGTACTATGTGTATTACCTTTTAACGTTAGCGGTAAAGCTCCTGAGTCGTAATAAACTTGTTTTACATTGTTATTTTTTATCGGAATGACCGAGGCTTTTGTTTGGATTCACAGCATCACGAATTAATTGTTTAATCACTTTAATCTCTGCAAAGCCACCTGATTCCTTGCGGTCAAATATTTTTTCTCCATCAATGAATATAGAATATCTACCACTTATTTCACTTGGTTGAAGGAGTACGCCATGAACATCATCTTCAAATGAAGTTAATATTTCTTGAGCCATATAAGCGGCACGTAACAACCATTTGCACTTTGGACAATATTCAATAGTTACTGTAGGTTTCATAAAATAAAAAATTAATGATACATATCTTGGAACGAAAATGTTTTAGACTGCTAATATACAATATCAATATTCAAAGTATTAATTATGAAAAACCAATTGACAAAAATTTACAATACCTTGGACTGCTCTTTGTCATTACCATTTATTTCTGATGTGCCTGATGAGACATTCTAAATGATTCAAAAATTAGAAGACGCAAGGAATTGAAGTTAAATTGAAGGAAAAGTAACAACGGCAATTATATTAGTATCAATTCTAAACTAAATCCATTTCTTATATACCTAAAAGGTAAATTTCCAATGGTTCTGTATGTTAAAACTTTTCTATTACGCCCAAACCAAACAAGGCATAATCGTATTTCACTGGATCGGTGGGATCCATTTGTTTCAAATAATTGGTTAGCTCCACTGCACTTTGCCAATCGTTTTGCTTTCTATTTAATAGGTTGAATCTAGAAGCTACCCTAGCCACATGCACATCAATAGGGCATATTAACTGACTCGGCTTTAGGGTATTCCATAAGCCAAAATCAACTCCATTATTATCTTTTCTAACCATCCAACGTAAGTACATATTCAAACGTTTGCAAGCGGATTTTCTAAAAGGTGCTGCAATATGCTTTTTTGTTCTTTCAGGAAAGTCTTTATGTATATCTCCAGAAAAAACATAACTATGAAACCCATTCAAAACGTTTTCAGTGTCGGTATCAGAACTATTTAAGCCTTTAGTAAAGGCGGTTTCCAAAGACTCATTACCCATAGTGCCATAGTGGTATTTAAAAAAGTCTAGTAAGTAATAGAGGTCTGTGCTATTGAATGTTCTATGGACAAAACCAATTAGTCGTTGCAATGTTTCTGGTTTAGCATCCTGCATTTCCATAATAAACTGATAGGGTTTATTGTTCATCAGGTTCATCAATTTAGTACAAGAATTAATGATGCTTGTTCGGTTTCCCCAAGCCAATATTGCGGCAAAGAAGCCTGCAATTTCAATATCTTGTTTAGCAGTAAATTGATGTGCAATGCTGATAGGATCATCTTTAATGAAAGAAAAATGATTGTATTGTTCGGCTTTGGCATTAAAGAAGTCAACTAAGTCGTTATTATTCATCATATTTTGATTGCGATAATTAGAAATTCATTTTTCTAAAATATATTAATGCTACCACTCCTATTTCTTATCGCATTTTCTCCACTCACAATTTAATTTCCGTTTCATTATCCCAGTTAGCGCGCACATTAAGTTTCCAGTTTTTGTCTACCACTATTTCTGGTTGCTTTCTTTTTTTATAATTGCCAGCATCCCAAACACCATTCTGATTCTCATCATACAATATCCGCACAGAATAATCCCCCGGTTTAAACAGTTTTCTATAAAACACTAATGAATTAAGCGGAACAATCTCCTCTATTCTTTCACCCGAAAGAATCTCGATTGCAGGGTGCAGTTTTAAGTTCAGGTTAGTAAACTTTAATTTTAAACTGCCATATTCCGAGGCATTTCTAGTGTAGATAGAAAGGGTGTCTCCTTTTTTAAATCCATTTCCAGAAGTATCCTTAACGGCATCTTTTGGTAAGATTAAATAAAAATAATTTGCCTCTTTCCATGGATAGCTAATGGTGACAGTTGTTTTGCTGGTGTCTAAACTAATTTTTGCATTTGAAATTGGGTTATAAAAGGTATCGTACAGAACCACTTTACTAGAATCAAAAAACTGCAGAGGCTTACTAAATGTAAGTTTCAAAGGGTTTAATAAATCTTGTGTATGTCCGCCTTCAAGGCTTGTTATATATTTCAAATATTTATCTTCTTTTTTACCGCTTTCCTTATTATTTGATGGGTGGTTGTTATTATTAGCCTTAGGCTTTTCTTTTTTCTTCTCTTCCTGATACGCATAAAAAACAGCAGATGAAATAGTGTCACTGATATTTATGGTGCTATCTAAAAAAGCAAACATTTTGGTACTATCATCATATTTCTTACTGTATTCATTCGGCACCACAAATGCGTTATAAATACCAGGCTCAATAAAGTTGAAGTAGAATCCTCCTTTGCCATCTATTTTAGTGATATATCGTGGATCAGATTTATAAATAGTCGTATCGTTAAGGTTTCTATGAAGAATCACCAAAAGTGTACTGTCCGTTCTACCCGTTTCAGCTAAAATAACTTTCCCTTTAAACTTTCCTTTTGCCAAATGTGCGCCAGTGGAGAATGAATAGGTGAAGTCCTTGAAAATATTACCCTCATTGATGTCTCTAATACTGTTGCCAAAGTTGATGCTGTAAGTAGTGTTTGGTTGAATACTATCCCGCAATTTTATGGTCACTTTCCGAAGATTAGATTCAATAATAGGCGATTTAGTGGGATAGGGCGATACCAAAACATTTTGTGTGACCTCTTTTATCTCCACAAACTCATCAAAAGTGAGAACAATTTTTTGTCCTTTCACGTTTGTTGCGCTATCCAATGGTAATGCCGTAACCAAATGTGGGGGGATGGTATCTTTTGGGCCACCATTGGGCGGTATAATACCTGCACAGCTAGTTAGGAGAAGTAATTTTAGAGCGATAAAGAGGAGAAGTAAAAACGAAGACAGCTTATTGTTCATTAATTATGTTTGACGGTTGCAAACTTATATTGAATGTGTATTCATTGCCACATAGTTAACAGAATGGGTAAAAATTAACGAAGTGCTTTACCCTTAATTCCTTGATTAGTTGACTTAAATATTACGCCAGATGAGTTCAATTTATTACAAGTGAACAACCTAATTCCGATTTGATAAGTTCCTATTAAAAAATCTTCTGAAGACTCTTTCCGAAACCTAGGTAGCTACAAAAAAAGCAGGGAACAATAGCTAAATTGCCCGACCTCTTTCAAAAGATACGATATGAAATGTTTATTGTAACTATTCAGGGGATATTTAACCACAAAGGGCACTAGGGTTTTCATCAGGAACACAAGGATTGTGTTGTATTATTTCTTCAGTACTACCATTGAGGAACTCTAAAACTTAGTGTACTTAGTTTTTTCCTTGTATACTTCGTGGTAAATAACCCTTGAAGAGTTACTGTTTATTTAAGATTAGAATTTTTTTTTAAATATTAAATACTGTTAAGTGACTAAAAACGTTTATCCTTCCTATATCCAATTTCACATTTTCACTAGAGCTTCCAGTATCTTATTAATGTTCTTGTCGCTAAACTTATTAACCACTACCGAACGATTCATTAGGTAATAAGTACTGTTAACCCTAGCTGCTGTTTTAATAATTGTAGCATCGCATTTAAGTACAGTAATATTTTCCTTTGCTAGCAAAGAAGTTTCATCACCAGACTGAGCTGTTATGTAGAATAGAGAAATGTGATTTTTGGTGCAATAATCTCTTACACTCAACAAATCAGCGTGCCACTTAGTGAAGTTAGCATGCATCGGCGTTCCGATAATCATTACATACTTTGGTATTTCGAGCATTGCCTCTGTGGTGTCGTTACCACTTTGAGTAGTCAGATTAAAATCGGTAATCTTTGCCCCACCTGTTCCTTTTCGTATTAATTTATCATACCTATTTACAAAAATGTATGAACTGTCAAAGTCGTCAGGAAAATGGCTTTGGTCAAACTCAATTGTCTTATTACCTTTTTTGTATTTATAAGTAATAACGGTACTATCAGGGATATAATTTTTGGGTTTCTGCATTTGTTCCACAAGATTATTGCCTATTTTGAATGGAAGACAGTCTATATATGGAAGATAGTTTAGCACGGCATCTTGCAATAAAACACAAAAGGCAATGCTCAACATCAATATTCCATTTGTGTAAAAGCGAGGCAAAAGAGGGGTAACATCTTTATCAAAAAGAGCCAACACTACTATCAATGCCAATAAAACTAAATCTTTTATGAAACTTTGAGCTGCCGTAAGTGGTAAACAATCACCCAAACAACCACAGGTTTTAATTTTACCGCTCAACAGTGCATAGCCAGTGAGAAAAGTGAAAAAGATGATGAGCAAAAGCAACAACCTGATAGTGTATTTATTTCTAAACCCAATTAACAAGGCCACACCACATCCCACCTCTAACATGTTCATCAACAAAGCCATACCAAGGGTATAATGGTTTAAAAAGTCAACACCCCATACTTCAAAAAACTCTTGCATCTTATAGCTCAACCCAAGTGGATCATTTACTTTTATTAATCCAGAAAAAATAAATAATAGCCCAACAATCCAACGAATGATTAATAGTATTTTTTTCATTTTATAATGATAAGTTTGAACCTAATAATTTCAATTATATACATTTACAAATATGCAAAACATTGTAAACGAAAAGACATTTGTACTTAACTGCAAAGGAAAGGTTTTAATAATTAACAAGCCATTAGTAATGGGTGTAATTAATGCCACACCAGATTCTTTTTTTGTTGATAGTAGAAAAAATGATGTAACCGAAGCAATTAAACTGGCAGAAAGAATGATTGGCGAAGGGGCAACGATTATTGACATAGGTGGGCAAACCACTAAACCTGGTAGTGAAAGAATTACTGACACAGAGGAAATGGATAGGGTTTTGCCTGTGATTGAAGCCATTACAAAAACTTTTCCATATACTGTTCTATCAATAGATACCTACTATGCTACTGTGGCAAAAGAAGCCGTATATGCTGGTGCTAGTATGGTTAATGATATTAGTGGCGGCACCATGGATGAAAATATGATTGCAACAGTTGCGCAATTAAATGTTCCCTACATATTGATGCACATTCAGGGAACGCCGAAAACAATGCAGGAAAATCCTACTTATAACGACCTTGTGCCTGAACTATTGGATTATTTTATTCATCAAATTAGTATTTGCAGAAAAGCCGGGATAAAAGATATTATTCTTGACCCCGGTTTTGGATTTGGTAAGACATTGGAACACAATTACCACCTATTAAAGAATTTGAATGCCTTTCAAATTTTCGATAATCCATTGTTAGTTGGCGTTTCAAGAAAAGGTATGATTTATAACCCATTAAACATTTCACCCAAAGAAGCACTAAACGGAACAACTGTGGTAAACACTATTGCCTTACAACAGGGTGCAAAAATATTGAGGGTTCATGATGTTAAAGAAGCCAAACAAGCAATAGACCTTATTGGATTGATGCATTAAAATAAAGAGGTTGGGGGAGGTAAATATATTTTACTCCTTAACCTATTTCATTTTCTTTATTTGATTTAATGCTCCTCTGGTAATTTGAAAAAGATAAATACCATTGCCTAAGCCGATGAGGGATTCAATGCTAGCGTGTTTGAATTTAAAATAAAAGACATCTAGAGCATACAATAAATTTGTTACAATGATGAAAAGTAATGACACAAAAAAATTGTCTGTGGACCTTGGCATTAGCTTAGATTGTACTGACAAAAATGAATAAACAATTAAAACCATTGTCAATGAATGTATGGCAACGTGTATGTAAAAAATTTGCTGGTGCAGTTCAGGCGCATACAACCATAATGCACTTATTGAAGCAATAGTAATGAGGGTAATCAAAAATACTAGTAGGCTGCTGCTATGGTAGCTATCCTTCAACTGCAAGAAAAAACTAACCAAAGACAAATAACTAACCGTGTATAGATTTAAACCTATATAACCAATATTTGGTGTACCAAAAATGGTAAAAAGGTCTGCTAACATGGATATGAAAAAAAACAAGCTTACATATCTGTTCACTTTATGACCCAAACCAGAAGTGATAATCCTTAAAAGCAATATTGGCACAAGAATAGCCCTTGAAAATCCATAATAAGTGTACTTTTTGTTTAATAGGGCAACACATTCAACCACTACAGCCCCCCAATAAATAATAAATAATAGTGCATTCCAATTAGTACTTTCTTTTCTTTCAGATGACATAGAATCTTGCTATAATACTTTCCATTAAATTAATTAATACATTCTTCATTAACTACCCACTTATATTTTTATAAGGAAGCCTATAAAAAAAGTTTTAAAAAATCAACAGTTTTACAAATCTAGATTTTTGATTTTCAATTTCTTTGAAGCAAAGCCAACCCCTGATAAAGCTAATAATAAACTCATGCCCCCATCAAAAGGAACAGTTGGAGCAGTGTCATTTGTCCCATTCCCAAATGTGCCACTTCCACTTGTTCCTGGACCACCAATGCTAGATTGTGCAATTGTAGTTAATGTTATAGCCATGAACACCATAAAAAGCATCGCTGCTTTTGTGCTATTATGTTTTATATATTCTAAGCGAATTATTACTTTTTTGTTTATAGATGTGTACTTCATGGTTCACTATTTTTATGATGATAACAACTTTTATGTAACTTTTAAACAAGAAGGGGGAAGGATTACATTCCATTCTTCCCCCTTCGATTATTATTTAATTATTATTTCAGAAGTTAAGGTCTTGCCATAAGCATCTGATGCCTTTACTGTATAGATTCCTGCTGCCAATTGCTTCCCAATGGATATGCTTTCCAAACTTGACAATAAAGTATGGTTCACCCTAGTAGTGTAAACGGTTTTACCAAGCTTATCTATCACACTAACCATATAGTAACCAATTCTTGAAAGCCCCAGTTTAAAACGACCATTAGTTATTGGATTAGGTGATACTATCAATTTAGAATTATCAATTGTCAATTGAACAGTTTTACTGTAGCTGACTATGCCAAGTTTATCTGTTGCCTTTATACGATAGAAGTTCACTCCTTCTGCTGCTATTGCATCCGTGTAAGTGTAACTATTAGTTGCTGTTGAATTCACAGTAGCCAAGCCAGAGAAGTTTGTACCATCAGTAGAATGTTCCACTTGATAGCTTGAACTATTTCCACCGCTAATTACATTCCATTTAATCGCAACCTGATTACCTTGTAGTTTAGTTGCCGTAACATTAATGTTTGAGATTGGAAGTGTATTCTTGCCAAAAACAATACTGTAACGGCTAGTATAACTAGCTGTATCGTTTGCGGTAGTAAAAGAGACGGTGTTGCTATCCCCAGCTATAAGGATTTGCTTATTTGTCGCTTTATCTTTCAGGTAAGCACTCAGCCCATTGCCATCAAACTGACTTGCATCTAGCTTCAATAAATAAGCAGTATTTGTCTTTAAATTATATAAGTGCATTTGTAATTCGTCCGTTGCTATTGGCAATAATCTACCATTGGCACACAAGTCTTTTCCTGCCTCCTTAAAGGTCAGGTTCTCTCCATGGTTGCTTATTTTCAATCCATCTTCTTTTGCAACTGCGTTACTAAAGTTGTTGTTAAACACCACCACAGCACCATCCAAATTCTTTCCTCCAGTAAACAATCCCGTTGCAATTCTATTCAATGATTTGGTTGTTCCAAAAATGCCTAATTGCCTATTGTTGTTGTTCTTTGCACTTTCGGTGAAGATTAAAGAGGGCGAAGTACTATTACTACACACAAAGAAAGCTTGCCCAGGTTGCAGATAGCGTGAAGCAGAGGTACCTGAATATAGGTTGCTAGCCCCTAAATCAATGCCAAAATAATTATAATTCTCATACCCTCCGTACATATTAGTAGGGTCTAGATACCAATATCCATTATAAAGTCCAGAAAACGAAAGCGCAGATACATCTACTTGAGAAGCATAAGGATTACAAACAAAACTCATCTTACCAACACCAGCATTAAGCGGTACATTTTGATCACCAGTAAGTAAAGTACCAGAATAGCTCAATGTAACAGGGCTATTCATGTAGCTCACATTGCCAAATGGTGCAGTAGGATTTTTAAACCCTGTAACCAACACTCTATACCCATTATAAGGTTGTAATGAAGTGGTGTTAGGTAGTTGGGCAGACCAACCAGCAGAAGTATAATTGAAAGCTTTATAATCATTCAATGATTGCCCCCATGTATTGGCAATGCTACCAGCACCTAATACGCATACGCCCAAATCTCTAAAGGCTGCATAACCAAGCGGTATGTACCGCTCTATGTTTACTCTGCCAGTGATGCTTCCTGCAACAGGAGCAACTACTGCCGTACCAGCACTAGTAGATTTGAGTGTGAGGTTATCATTGGTTGCCAAGGAAGTGTTCACCTTTAATACACCCGTTAGATTCACCATGTTGATGCCAGATGCGATGGTTGTACCTGCATTGTTTAAAGATAGATTGCTGATGATGCCAATGCCACTTATGGTTGCTGTGCCAGCGCCAGAAATATCATATACGCCACTACCAGTCAAGATGCCATTATTAGTAATATCTCCATTAATGTGAAGTGTAGCATTATTCGTGATGGTGACACCATTGGCAACTGTAATGCCAGCTACACTTGTGGTACCGCTGGCTATTTTAGGCTGATTAGTGACTAGTGGAATATTTACATTACTAGTAGCATTAGGTGATAAATTATTTGTCCAATTGTTAGCATCATACCAATCAGTGCTTGTAATACCAGTCCATGTATAGTTTGGTATGGGCGTATTTATTGTAATTGTTATGCTATTGCTTGTAGCTGTTGTATTTGTGGCACAGGCAACATTACTCGTAAGAACACATTTTATTACATCACCATTTACTAAAGTAGCGTCCGAGTAGGTAATACTATTCCCTCCAACATTGACATTATTCTTCTTCCATTGAAAGCTTGGGTTTACGCCGCCATTGGTTGGTGTTGCATTAAAGGTTACACTTGTACCAGTAGTAACTGTAGTAGAAGCGGTGGCTATGCTTACACTTGGGGTAGTGTTACTATTAATATTCATGGTAAAACTAGCACTTGATGCGGTGCTTGCAGTTTGGCAAGTATTATTTGCAGTTAGCACACAAGTAACCACATCTCCATCCACAAACGAACTACTAGTGTAAGTAGCACTACTGCCAGTTTGCATACTTATACCATTTACCTTAAAGTTGTAAGTTGGGCTAGTACCGCCATTGGTTGGGGTGGCGGTAAATGTTACACTTGTACCCGTACAAACATTATTGGTACTGGAAGCTATACTTACACTTGGTGTCACAAGTGTGCAATAAGTAAACCCTGCCAATGTAGCCGTGCCTCCACTTGTTGTTAGACTTGCACTACCACTTGCACCACTACCAACTACAGCTGTAATAACAGAATCATTCACTACCGTAAACGAACTTGCCGCCACGCCACCAAAGCTTACTGCTGTAGCATTGGTGAAGGAAGTGCCTTTGATGGTGATGGTGGTGCCTGTTGGGGCTGTGGTGGGAGTGAAAGATGTAATTGAGGGTGATATTTGGGCTTCAAATACCCAAACTGCCCCTTGATTATTATTGTCTTGACTACCTGATATTAAAGCTGTACTTCCATCGGAACTAATACAAACTCCTGCTTGATTAGGACTGCCAACATATCCTGAGCCCACTAATTTACCAATTGGTTGTGACCAAGAATTTCCAGAACGAATAAATAGCCATGCCGCTCCTACTGAATTGTTGTCTCCATTGGCACCACTTAATGCTATATTCCCATCGGCACTTAAAGCTACTGAACCGCCTTGAAATACATAAGGATTTTGCACACTTCCTGTACCGACCAACTTGTTTCCTTGCTGTGTCCAAATACCATTTGTTCGAGTAAAAATCCATGATGCACCCAAATAATTATTATCATAGATACCGCCTATTATTGCAGTGTTTCCATCTGCATTTAAGGCAACTGCACCAATACTTAATTGATTTCCTCCAGGACTAGTGATTCCGTTGACAATTAATTTATTCCCTTGTTGACTCCATTGCCCATTATTACGAATAAATACCCAAGCAGCGCCTGTATTGTTATTATCAGTTGAGCCTCCACATATTGCTGTATTACCATCGGCACTTAATGAGACGAATTCTCCAAAGCTGGCGGGACCTATATTATCGTTTACCACCAATTTACTACCTTGTTGCTTCCAATTTCCGTCGTTTCGAGTGAAAATCCAAGCTGCTCCTCTGCCAGTTCCTTGGTAATTATTGTCATAAAAACCTCCAATTAAGGCTGTATTTCCATCTGCACTTAATGACACTGCTGCTCCTTGTAAACTAGCAGAGCCTTGCCATCCAGAACCAACCAATTTTTTGCCTTGTTGAGTCCAAACACCATTTGACCGTGTAAAAACCCAAACTGCACCTACTCCACTACTATCACTTTGACCTCCAATTAGTACTGTATTTCCATCTGCATTGATTGCAACCGAGGATCCTTGTTGTGCTTTTCCCACTGCTCCTGATCCAACTAGCTTATTTCCTTGTTGAGTCCAGACTCCATTATTTCTTGTAAATATCCATGCTGCACCAGTTTGATTATCGTCAGGATAACCGCCAATAATTGCGGTATTTCCATCTGCACTAATAGCTACACCTTTGCCGGAAGCTCCAAAATGAACTTGCCCTATTGCATCATTTCCTGCTATTAGCTTGAGTCCTTTTTGCACACTTGGATAAATAGTTGGTGTTACCGTAAAAATTGAGTTATTGTTTGCGATACCACCAGCTGTTCTTATTTCAATATTTCCTGTTTTTGTATTTGGCATCACCATGGCAACAATTGAAGTGTCATTGTTCGCAATTATTATTGAATTGATACCACCTATTATAACTGTATCTAAGGATGTTTTTAGATGTTGACCTTTTATTGTTACCAACGTTCCAATTGGACCACTATTGGGTAACATAGTGGAAATAGAAGGAACTAAATAAACCTGATATCCAAACCCAGCCAAACTGCCCACCCCTGCACTATTGGTAACAGCCACACTACCACTTGCACCACTACCTACTACCGCCGTAATAACCGTGTCATTCACTACCGTAAATGAACTTGCTGCAGTACCGCCAAAGCTTACTGCTATGGCATTGGTGAAGGAATTGCCTTTTATTGTTATCGTTGTTCCTGTTGGGGCTGTGGTGGGGGTGAAAGAAGTGAGTGATGGCGAAACAGAAATTGCTATTGTATCACTAAATAAAGTAAGTGCCGTAGCTACAGAATTTGTAGCTACCACAAAATACTGCCCCGATGTTGTTGGGGTATATGTACTATCGCCTACAATGGTTGTGACTAAATTGGCAGTACTGCCATTGTACCATTTATAAGTGTTATGCGAAGGAGTGCCCCCTACGGAAATGGATAATTTATTGCCTGTTTGGGTGAGTGGGATTTGTGCTTGGGGGGAATATGATTTGGTTGATATTGACGTTTGTGCAATGGCCTCAATTCCTGAAAATGACAAATTATTGTTTTTAATAAACAAAGTATTCAAAGATGTTAAGTTAGTGAAGGAATTAGGAACTGTTCCAGTAAATTGATTCTCGGATAAACCCAATACTGTAAGTTTTATTAGACTTCCAATTGAACTAGGTATACTGCCACTTAAACTATTTGAATGCAAATCGAGATGAGAAAGGTTACCCAAATTTGAAATGGAAGTTGGAATTGTTCCACTCAATTGATTTTGATCAAAATCTAAAGTTGTTAGTTGTGATAAATTGCTAATTGAACTAGGAATTGAACCAGTTAAATTATTTAATCCCAGAGAAAGGGTGTTCAAATTAACCAAGTTAGTAATGCTAGAGGGTATAGTTCCGCTAAATGAATTGCCAGACAAATCCAACCCAGTTAGGTTTATTAGTCCCCCAATAGAGGACGAAATTGTTCCATTTAGT
Organism: Chitinophagaceae bacterium; assembly: GCA_947447825.1. Lineage (GTDB taxonomy): Bacteria > Bacteroidota > Bacteroidia > Chitinophagales > Chitinophagaceae > Parasediminibacterium. The sequence continues at coordinate 13,616 of CANFLL010000066.1, forward strand.
TGGTTTGATTTAATATTAAGTATCTTAAGATTATGCAAATTCCATATCTCTGCAGGAATTGAACCCGATAAATTATTCTGAGATAGCCAAAGAGTTTGCAGGTTAACTAAATTCCCTAGTGTATTTGGAATAGTGCCACTAAACTGATTAATGTGTAAAAACAAGCTTGTTAGATTGGTTAAATTTCCAATTGAGGTTGGGATATTACCTGTCAACTGGTTATCAGCTAACCCTAGAGTAGTAAGATTAGTGAGGTTACCTATAGTGGTTGGGATATTACCTAACAACTTACTTTGCTGCATGTCTAAATAAGTTAACTGTGTAATATTCCCAATGCTAGTTGGAATACTACCAACAAGGTTATTACTTGGTAAATCCAAATTAGTAACCCTTCCATTACTTACCCTCACCCCAAACCAACTACTAACAGGCGCAGCTGTTAACCAATTGGTATGGTTTGTCCAATTTGCCCCATTGGTGCTATTATACAAATCAACTAAAGCAAGAGAATCTGTTTGAAATGGGGTTTGGTAGGTGAAACCAGTTATACTACCCGTGCCATTATTATTGGTTATAGCTATGCTTCCACTAGCGCCAGCAGCAACAATTGCTGTTAAGGTACTATCATTTATAACTGAAAAAGAACTTGCAGCAATTCCCCCAAAGCTTACGCTAGTGGCATTTGCAAAAGTGCTGCCTTTAATGGTTATTGTTGTACCTGTTGTACCAACTGATGGGCTAAATGAGGTAATGCTGGGTATTAAAACGGTAATAGTATCACTATATAAAGTAAGGGCAGTTGCAACTGCATTCGTTGCCATTGCGAAGTATTTACCCGAAACAATAGGTGTGAATGTGCTATCACTTGTTTTTGTTGCTACTAAATTAGTGATATTGTCTTTATACCATTTGTAGGTATTGTTGGTGGGCGTGCCTCCTACAGAGAAAGAAATTTTGTTGTCTGTTTGGGTAAGAGGAATTTGTTCTTGTGGAAAATATATTTTGTTGCTTATTGGAAGAGGGGCGATTTGCTCCATGCCAGCATAGTTGAATAAATTTGAGTCAAGTCGAAGTGTAACTAGTTTTTTTAAGTTAACTAAGCTTGAGGGAATAGACCCACTTAACAGATTATTGAATAAAAGCAGTTCAGTCAATTTAGATAAATTACCAATGGAACTTGGGAGATTACCTGAAAATTGATTGCCAAATAATCGCAAATATTGAAGATTGGTCAGATTGCTAACTGATGTAGAAATGGAACCAGTAAACTGGTTGTTTCCCAAACCTAAATATGTTAAATTGGTAAAGTTCCAAATAAAACTTGGAAGTATTCCAGTTAATTGGTTGTCAGCTAAAGCAAGTGATTTAAGCTTTGTTAGATTTGAAAATGAATTAGGAATTGTTCCAGTTAGTTGATTGCTAAACAAATCAAGCTCAGTTAAATTAGTTAAAACTCCTATTTCACTTGGAATACTTCCCGTTAATTGATTATCAGATAGTGCCAAATTTTGAAGATTAGTTAAATTGCCGATACTTGGTGAAATTGTACCAGTGAAAAGATTTGTTCCTAGACCTAATAATGTTAGTTTAGTCAAATTCCAAATAGAGCTAGGGATAGTGCCCGTAAATTTATTGTTATTGGAGGCTAAGAGTGTAAGATTAGTCAAATTTCCAATTGTGTTTGGTAAGACACCAGAGAATTGATTATTAAACAAATCTAACTCTGTTAACTTTGTCAAGTTTCCTATTTCACTAGGAATACTACCAGAAAATTGATTGTCAGATAAAGCTAATGATTCTAGATTAGTTAAATTACCTACGCTTGTTGGTATAGTTCCGGTGAAACCATTTGCTCCGAGACCTAAAAAAGTAAGATTTATTAAACTCCAAATCGAATTTGGTATAGTTCCAGTCAATTGATTATTATTTGGAGCTAATACTTTTAAATTATTTAAATTACCTAATGAGTTTGGAAGATTGCCCGATAGGTTATTAAAGTATAAATGTAATTCAATCAATGCAGAAAGATTTCCAATTTCATTTGGAATGCTTCCAGATAATTTATTATAAGACAATACTAAGTATTGTAATTTAGATAAGTTTCCAATTGAAGTAGGAATTCCACCAACCAAATTATTAGTAGGCAAATTAATATTTGTCACCCTTCCATTACTTACCCCTATTCCATACCAACTACTTACTGGTGCAGCAGTTAACCAATTAGTATGGATTGTCCAGTTTGCGCCATTGGTACTATTATATAAATCTACTAAAGCATTGTAATCTGCCGAGCTAACCCCACCTTGTGCACTGGCATTTATTGTAAAGCTGAAAAGTAGAGTTATAAATAAGGAAAGGAGTTTAATTTTCTTCATGATTTATAGCTGAGTTTTATAAATTTGTGTTTAGTAAATTGGCTAAGATGATTATTTATGCTATTTTAAAATTAGTGTCATTTCGTAGAAATCTTACCAAATAATAAACTTCTTACAATCACACAGATTTCTCCGAAATGACAAGAGAGTCCCACTTTCCCATGTAAGAAACAGATTTCTCTTAAATGACAAGAGAGTCCCACTTTCCCATGTAAGTAACAGATTTCTACGAAATGAAATCACGAAATGACACCAGGAAATAATAAGCATGTAATGTTGCTTCCATTTTAGGGAACGCTTATCCATTTATCATTTAAGACGCATCATTATGCGTCCCTATCCCACAAAATCCATTTCTTACTAACTCCGCAGTTCTTTAGGCTTCCTTACCGTTGTTTCATTTCAATCCCTACATGCCTTTGCTTCCTATCTGATCCTAGTTGCAATAATAAGGTAGTTTAATCAAATTATAAGCACTTTACTTAGATTATCGTTCATATTAGCCTTTGGCTCAGATAAAATAAAAACGGGTAGCTTATTGCATTCAAAGAATAGCCTACCCAAATTTTAGGGGTATGATTGAAATGAATGAGCCGCTCGCCAAGATTTTAACGACCTCATTGAGTTCAATGAACTGCCTGCTGAAATTTTAGGAGTATGATTGAAATGAATGAGCTGCTCGCCAAGATTTTAACGACCTCATTGAGTTCAATGAACTGCCTGCTGAAATTTTAGGGGTATGATTGAGTTCAATGAGCTCCCCGCCAAGATTTTAACGACCTCATTGAGTTCAATGAGCTGCCTGTTGAAATTTTAGGGGTATGATTGGGTTCAATGAGCTGCCCGCCAATGTTTCAGAAGTGTAAGGGTGTTTAGCAACCCCATTACCTACAATTGCAAGTTGGCAAAAGAATAAACTTATGCACATCTTCAAAATAAAGTATTGTTTCTAACAGAAAGCCCCTCAACTTTATTTGAAGTACTACTACAATTGTGGTATTTGTTTGCTATCATCTTTTAAATTGCTACAAAATGTCTACAGGTAATTGGTCACACACTGATAATTTCATTAAAATTTCTGCTAACAAAAGCTATATCGGTGCAAAAGGAATATTCAATTCTCTTGATGCCAAACTGCATGGTGGCATTACAGACCCAGATATTCTTGGTTATTACAACACTTTCCATCCGCTAAACCTAAAATATGATACGGATTATGCCGTTTGGGATGGATTGCGTAGTACTAATTTAGGAAAGACATTGGGAGTGGTGCAGTTGATAGACCAGTTGCAATCTATTAAGGTGAAGGCTTGGGATGTTGCCACCCAAGTAGTTTATGATAACACAACCACACAATACACGCACATATTTCCACATCGTCGCTCGGCTTTTCAAACAGGCTCAGTCGAAAAAAGGGTGGCAGCCGTTACCAATTTAATCTCTGCCATTGGAGCTGATGCAAGCTTGGCTGCTGTGAAAACAAATGCCTCCGCTTTTTTGGTATTGCTTAACGCTGCCATTCTTGCACAGACCGACCAGATAACAGAAATTGATACAGCTATTACTAATTTGGAAGCTTCTAGTAACGATGCTTCGGATGAGGCATTTGGTATTTTTGGTAGCCTAATTGCCAAGTATAAAAAAACGCCCAAATTGGTAGATAAATATATGCCGATAGCTTTGCTAATACATATTGTACAGCTCATTTTTACTATCACCCTAAAAAATATGCTTGCAAAAAAACTATTCGCCCGCAAGCTGAACATAGAGAAGAACATGCTCAGGGGAATTAATGTGGGCAAATTTGCCATCGATTGCTTTTTTAACAATGGCTTGTCCGACAGACCAGAAGTTGGTGCATCCATAGTAAGAATAGAGGCGGATTGTACCAAAGATTTTAGCCCTACCGATGCTGGTTACACAGATTTGAAACGTCACTTTCATGTAATCAATACGGGCATTTTAGAAGCTGTTGTTGAGATAGACATAATGGTCGTTAACTAGTGATTGGTTTTATTGAATTGTTATTAAAATAAAAAAGCCCTTGAAGCAAATGTTTCAAGGGCTTTTTTTATTACTCAGGAGTAATTTTACCAGTATAAAAACTAATAATATTACGAAGAACATTAGGATTGAATGGGGTGCATAAAAGTTTTTCGCTTTTAAAACTCATGATATGCGTCTCTACTACCGCAGTAGTTAGTGAAGTGAAAAACTTTTATGCACCCAAGCTTTTAAAAAGTAAAGAAAGCATTATTCTAATTCTGTATCAAAACATTTGTAGTGTAGATTGAGTTGCTGCCATTAGCAGACGAAATACTTAATTTATATATTCCATTGGTCAAACTAGCATCAAGGATTGTATTATAGGTGGCAGATCCTCCTGAATGTTGTATTTGTTTTGCACAAACTTGCTTGCCTAAACTATTAAATAAACGTAGTGTGTAACTTCCTTTTTCAACTTGGGCAAATTTAATGTTAACAACCTTGTTTTGAATTGGATTTGGATATACACCAAAACTTACGTCTACCAACCCTTTTGCAATTGTAGAAACTGAACTATAAGTTACTAAACCATTTATGCTGACAGCCTTAATTCTGTAATATAAATTACCCTCAGAAGCTTTATTATCAGTGAATGTATAGGTAGAAGCAAATACATTTTTAGCTACTACTTTTCCAATTGAACTGTAATTAATGCCATCAGTAGATTTTTCAACAGAATAGGAAGCAAGATTGTTTTCACCTACCGTTTTCCAATTTAAAGTTACCGCCTGATTGGTAATTGCACTATTTAAACTGATGCTATTTACGGCCAAAGACGTTGATTTAAAAATGATGCTGAATCTATTAAAAAATGTAGAATCATTTTTAGGATTAACCGTAAAGTTCACAAATGTTACAGAATCAGTTATGTAGGATGTTTTCTTTAGATAACTATCATAGATATAAGCTTTTAACCCATTTCCTTTAAATGTGTTTGCATCTATCACTAATTGGTAGGCAGTAGCTGTAGGATTTTGGAACACAAACAAAATTGTATCTTTCACCGTAGGTAATTGTCTTCCTTCTATAGATAAATACACACTGCCTTGAGGAATGGCAAAAGCATTACTTCCTGCTCCACCAAAGCCACCAGAATTAAAATCCTGAGAATCTTCAGGGCCATAAACATTACTATCAAAACTACTATCAAATGCTATGTGTACGCTTGCTCCTGAAATATAGGAATAAGGGGAGTCGGCAGGTATTTTAGCCGCCAATGAAACATAAATATCATTTGAAATGCTGCCTCCATAATTATTTTGAGGATTAGTACTTTTCAAATGCTTATGGTGAACTACAGGCTGGTGAATACCAGAAAAAGGATTTGCATAAGCTATAAGCTGAAAGGCAAACAAAATGACAAGTAAAGGTGTAAAAAAGTGTTTCATTAAAAAATGTTTAAATAATTGATTAAAATGGTTACTGCGGCAAGATAAGAAAGAATTGTTCGATGGAAAGTGATATTATTTTTCAAGCATGCTAAATGAAATCAATAGCCCTAAAGTGTGCAATATACTTTTCATTAAGGTCATGCTTTGTTGGGATATTTTTAACTTTAATTAGGCATCATATAAAGATTAGAAACTATCTAATTAAATAACATTACTACACAATAATTGTACATTATGGTAAAAATAACTTGGCTTGCCGCAATTGCTCTTCTCCTCTCCTCTTTTACAGTTTGGCATCATAACCTCGAGGAAGCTAAACAGCTTGCTAAAAAAGAACACAAATACATACTATTAAATTTTTCGGGGTCCGATTGGTGTGGTCCATGTATCAGGTTGCACCACGATGTGTTTGCCAGCACAGCATTTCAACAATTTGCAGATACCGCTTTAATAATGCTGAATGCTAACTTCCCAAGGTTGAAGAAGAACCAACTAAGTGCTGAACAACAAAAAATTAATGAGTCTTTGGCTGATAAGTATAATGCTAAAGGAATTTTTCCTTTAACGGTATTATTAAATGAGAACGGAAAAGTGGTGAAACAGTGGGAAGGATGTCCTGATTCCCAGATTAATGTGTTTATCAATAATATCTCAGCAGCAATTCAAACAGATAAAGGCCAATGAGTCAATTGCGTATCATTAAACAATCGATGAAGTTAATGGGCAATCATTTTGAAATTAGCGTGGTAGCTGATGATGAAGATTGGGCTATCAATAAAATTAATGAAGGTGTGGTAGAGATTAAAAGGATAGAAAAGTTGTTAACCACTTTTAGTGATGATAGCCAGACAAATCAGATTAATGCTCATGCAGGAATTGAACCTGTGAAAGTAAGTAGAGAAGTTTTTGATTTGATTGAACGATCTATTCGCATTTCAACAGTTACCCAAGGTGCTTTCGACATTAGCTATGGCTCGGTTGACAAATCACTTTGGAACTTTGACACTACTATGAAAAAACTTCCAAGTAGAGAGGTGGCAAAGCAAGCAGTGAAATTGATTAATTACAAAAACATTGTTTTGGATAGAGATAAAAGCACCGTATTTTTAAAAGAAAAGGGTATGCGGATTGGTTTTGGGGGAATAGGAAAAGGTTATGCAGCCGAGAAGGCAAAGGAGATAATGAAGGCATCGGGGGTTGAAAATGGAATTGTAAATGCTTCTGGCGATTTAACTACTTGGGGCTTTCAGCCAGATGGTAAACCCTGGACGATTGGGATTGCCGACCCAAATTTGGCTCAACACATTTTCAGTTATCTATCTGTAACAAATCTTTCGATTGCCACTTCTGGCAACTACGAAAAGTTTGTTATGATTGGTGGCAAAAAGTATTCGCATACCATTAACCCTAAAACAGGACTACCAATTTCGGGCATAAAAAGCGTAACCATTATTTCTACCAACGCAGAAATTGCAGATGCTATGGCAACTCCAGTAACAGTGATGGGCGTTAAAGCTGGATTATTTATGGTTAATCAGATTAACAATTTAGAGGCCATCATTATCGATGATAATAATAAAATCTATACTTCTAAAAACATTCACTTTAATTAATGATTATGATTCAAAAACAAAGGTTGCTGTATGCAGCCATTATTGCGGTTGTTAATTTAACGGCTTGTACCCATGTTAAGGAATATCAAAAAAACAGAATAAATGATTCAGAAATGTCATTGTCGGGAAGAAATGTTCAACACAACGAATTGAATGCTATGTCCTACCGTGAAGGTGCGTCTGGTGCCAATGGTGGAAAAACAGGTGGCGGATGTGGTTGTAATTAATTTAAATATAAATTGTATCCGAAGAAGTAGGTTGTTACTACTCACGCTAGGGATTTCATAAAGTACCCAAAGATTGATTGTAATACTTGTTTAGAAATGATAATGGCATTAGATAAACCGATGTGTCTCTTGTTTTCCAATTGTGCAATTAGTGGTAAAACTCAGTTGGTTAAAATATCATGCTTCAAGTTAAAATTTACAAATGAAAAGAATAAAAATACCAGTGGCATTAGTAGGAATTTATTTTGCCATGATAGGACAAACTATAGGGCAAACCAATAGAGATACCGTTTACCAAACCAAGCCACTTAAACTGCAAGAAGTAAATCTGGTTTCTAGCTATTACACGCAAGAAGGCAATCATTCTGCCATCAGAGGGGGTATTGGAGATGAACATGTAATGGATTTGGCGAATGGATTGGGCTTAACTTTTGTGGGTAGAGATGCAGATAATGCCAAACATACGCTAACGGCCGGCTTGGGCATTGATTATCATACAGCCGCTTCCTCGGCTTATGTTTCTAAAACTGGGGCTTCACAAACTGGTGGCACTCGCGTTTATCCATCAATAGATTGGTTGAAAGAGAATGAAGAAAAAGGTAGCAGTTTTGGTTTGGGAGCTTATTATTCTGCTGAATACAACTATCACTCATTAGGATTGAATTTGTCCTTCTCTCAAAAAACAAAAAATAATGGACAGTTTGATGGCAAAGCAAATCTATTTTTAGATAAGGTAAAAATGATTTATCCTTCCGAATTAATACCTGTTACTTCCGCTGTAAGCTCTTCTTCGAGAGGTGGAGAAGATGATGATACCCCATCCTCAGGGAGAACGACCTTTTCTTTATCTGCCACTTTTTCGCAAGTAATTAATAAAAGGATGCAAGCAAGTGTGAACGTTGATTTTGTGGAACAAAATGGCTATCTGGGTTTGCCTTTTCACAGAGTTTATTTAGCGGATGGCTCTGCCAAAGTTGAGAATTTGCCAACAAATAGATTCAAACTTCCCATTGGGATTAGGCTAAACTATTTTGCAGGAGATAATTTTATTCTGCGAAGTTATTATCGCTTTTATGTAGATCAATGGGGGATTGTGGCGCATACAGCCGAACTTGAAGTGCCTGTTAAGATTACCCCGTTCTTTTCATTATCACCATTTTATAGATTCTACACCCAAACGGCAGCCTACTATTTTGCGCCTTATGAAAAGCATTCCATTGGAGATGAATACTACACAAGCAATTACGCACTTTCAGCTCTTACTAGCCAATATGCAGGAATGGGTTTAAAAATTACACCACCTAATGGTATCCTAAAAACCCATCTTAGCTCGTTGGAAATTAGATATGGACACTATTTGCAATCAACGGATTTATATGCCAATATGCTTTCCACTTCTTTGCAATTCAAATAATCAAAGCTGTGATAAACAAAACACAAGGACAAAAGATTAAAACTTTTGTCCTTGTGTTTCTGTAACTTAAAAAATTACCATCGATTGATTGCCAAAAATATTTAAAGTTGCCGAACCACCATCTATACTAAAGTCTATCGGATGCAAATAAGTTTTTCGCTTAATAACCGAAATGCCAACCTTATAAGGGTTCAAAACCTATAGGGATTCACCGTCAGCGAAAAACTTATTTACACCCAGTCTATATGCCATGGATTAATGATTCTCTACTTGCATTTTAAGATTATTAAGGTTCTTTTCCATCATTGTTCCCATAATTTTATCATTCATCATCGAGGCAAATCTTTCCCAAGGATACCAACCAATGTGTTGAATGAACTGCCAATGAATAGCGGCTGTCATTTGGTTTTTCTGCTGAAATATCTCGATAGTACTTTCTTGCTTACCATTGTTTTTAGTTTCCCAGATTGAGTTTACCGCTTTGTTTTCATTATTGGTTTGCGTAATTGTAACAATGGTGTTCCCAATGTTAGCCTTTAAGGGTGTGGTAGAGGTCACCGTATTTTCGTTCATTCCCTCCACCCATTTTTTCCAACCTTCAATGTCTTTTGTAAAAACATAAATTGAATCCTTATTGGCAGAAACATCAACAACTCTTGATACAACAACTGTTGAGGGAAATAATAATCCTATGCTTGTTGCCATTAAAAATAGAAAGAAAATACTGATGAAAAATAGCTTTATAAATTTCATATTTATTGTTGAGATACTAAGAAAGAAGAATTATTTTAAAAAGTGGTAAACGTGTTCGAGTGACCAAAGGAAAAATTGCCGCAATACGCCCCAATATCTGTTAACATTTCACCCAACATAATCTAATCAAACTTTAAATGAGAGTCAATGTTTGTGCTTCCAGAATAATATAATAGAAAATTTATTCCCACTTAAAAACTTTCCAAACAATAAAGTAAATTAATAGCGTCCACAATCCCAATGCACCGATGTTTTGCCAACACTCAAATATGCTTGCACCTTCAAAAGAAATTTTGCGCATTGCAAGGTTGAAATGAGTTAAAGGCAGAATTTTGCAACAAGTTTGTAGCCATTCAGGGAAAACAGATATTGAAAAAAAAGTGCCTGATAATAACATCTGTGGTAAACTAAAAATATTAATCATCAGCGGAATCATGGTGTCATTTTTAACGATGCTTGAGAAGATTAAACCTACTCCCATCAACATCAATAAAAAGAAAATACTAAGACCCACCATCTCTAAAAATGTAACTAAACCATGAGCAAGGGTGAACCCGATGCAAAAATGACCAACAGTGATTAGTACTAATACATTGATTAATTGGAAAAAAATTCTGCTGAATCCTATACCTAACAAAATATTAAGTTTGTTAACAGGTGTTGCATAAAACCTTTTTAGCACCAATTGTTCCCGAAGGTTAAAAAAGGTAAATGCAATGCCGAATAGAGTGGAAAACAATAAGGAAAATCCAATTTGCCCTGGCAGTACAAAATCTATTGTTTTGTATTCTCTAACATTGTAGATGTCTTGTTTTATAGTTACCATCGTTGCCTTATTGCCATTTATTCTTTTTTCAAGCTTATCTGAAAGATTTTCAAGTAATGGAATTAATTGCATCATCTCCAAACTGCTTGCAGAAGTTGACCTTAAAGTCAAATTAAAATGAGGTAAACTTTTATTATGGCTTGAATCAAAAGTGTTGTTTTGTTGAATTGTCAGAATCCCAGTTAACTTACCTTTCTCTAGTTCTTTACGAACTTCAATGGTGTCAGCAAAATTCTTGATAACAATAAATGGTTGGGATGAAATGGTTTTAAATAAAACATTGGTCGTATCGCAATTAGGGGATAATGCTAAGGTGTATTTTGTTAGACTTCCACCACTGAATGCTCCAAAAATGAATACAAATACTAAAGGAAATAATAAACTAAAAACGAATGATTGTGGATTTTTTAAACTGGCTAAGAAACTTGCTTTTGTAATTGCGCCTAATGCCTTTGCTTGATTGTACTTGCTACCCATATTTTTTGTTATGCTGCAAATCTATTTGTTTAGCCGCAATAAAAAACCAATGAATGAATGGGAAGCCCCACTACAAAATATTCTCTATGCATCTTCAACACTAATTAAATCAACGTGTTTGCACCAAATGCAATTAATTGGGATACTTGCGAAACACCTACTTTTTCCAAAATGGATGTACAGTAATTGTCGATGTCAGGTTCTGAACGATATAAAATTGAAGCTATTTCTTTGTTAGTATGCCCATCTATCAAATACTTTATAATCTGCATTTCTCTTAGGGTAATCTTTAGTTTTCGTCCCATTGCATTTAGCAAAGGTGGCTTTTCTGCATTCACTTCAGCTTCCGATTTATGGGGCATTGGTAATGCAAATCCTCCTTTTAAGATAGTATCTAGCGATTCATATAACTCTTGAGTAGAACAATCTTTTGGCTGAAATCCGTTTACACTGTGTTCCATACAAAATTCGAATACGTCCAAGTTTGCATAATAGGTTAATAAGAGTAGCTTCTGTTGAGGATACTTTCTTCTAATTTCTATTACAAGATCGCCTTCTACAATTGCCGACAAATTGTAATCTACAATAATAATATCTGCATTTAATTCTGGTAAACTAGTTACTAGTTTCTTTTTGTTGGGTATTTTATCTAGTACGTGAAAGTTGCCTTGATTTAAAATCCTTTCTAATGAATCGGCAAATGCAACATCTGCATCAGCAATAATTATTGTAGCTTTTTTTAACTGTTCCATTTAGTTTTACCTTGTTATTTATGATAAATAAAAACCGCTTGTCCAACAAATTTGCTACGGCAAGCAGTGTAAGGTACACTAAATAACCAATACCCTCTGAAGTTAATATTTTTAGAACACTGATAATACCAGAAAATCAATAGTTTTTAACCAATTCATTATCATCAATTATTTCTTCTGATGATTTATCTGATGAAAATGCGCCAAAAGAATTATAAAACTTATTTCTATTGTTGTCTTTTCTTTCTTTAGTAGTTTAGGAAGGCTTTCTTTAACTCTATTTTACTTAAAGTTTTAAGTCTTTAAAATAAACATGAATTGGTTTCTACTATGTGTCTGTTTGTGTAACTCATTTTATTTTTCCTTGAAAGTAACAATAAATTTGACACTTTTAAGTTTGAATGGCATAGCCACAACGAATAATTGTTTGGGAAGGTGCTTGAAAAGAATGTTTCGGTCCTTTAGATTTGCATTATAATTATTTAATAAATATATTACTATTATTACTATTTCTTTTTTTGCTTCTTTTTTTCTTTAACAATCCACATTTTTGTGTGGATAAAACTTAACCAGCAGCAGTGGCACATTCCTATTAGGTCAGGGTTTGAGACCCATCGGCA
>CANFLL010000067.1 GCA_947447825.1 Chitinophagaceae bacterium
AAAAAAGAATGAAACTTTCGGGACAACGATGGACTAAGAAAGGTGCTTGCAACATGCTTTGTATTAGAACAATCAAAATGAATGGACAGTGGGATAAAGTAGTCGACAGAATAAAGGCTAATGCTGCTTAAAAAAATGTTATACACCCATAGACGATGCCAGCATTTGCCTTAGTATCCAAATAATCATACTCATTATTGCCGAGTCCTTTTGAGGAAATAGACGCTACACTTGCAAAGCTTGTTCCATTAGAACTATATTGGATGATGAAGTTTGAGGTATTTTGCTCATTAGATGTTTGCCATGATAGTAAAACTGTGTTTTGAGAAGAAACAGTTGCCATGAAAGTCAACAAATTTAGCGGCAATGGATAACCACTATATTTCATCACGCTAACTTTATTGGACTGGGTATTATCTACAAAAGCAACAATCATATTATTATTGGCATCGGCTGCAATGGCATTTCTTGCAAATGAAAGTGACGGTGCAAAACCACGTTCGCCTAATAATGTCCACTCTTTATTAGCATATCCTAGTACTGTTCCATTTGCATTATATGTAAAATCAGAATACAATAACAAAGGATTGTTTTTTCTGTCTATCGTTAATGTCTGAAAATAAGAATGTGATTTGGTGAAATGAGGGCTACCTAACAAAGTCCAAGCACCGCTGGAATATTTATAAACAGAGCCTCTTTCGAAACCATCATCTTCTTGCATACAAACCATTGGCGTTCCAGTAGTATCAACAGCTATATCTAAATAATATACCCCATAGCTAGAATTTGTAAATTTTGAACTACCTACATACCCCCAAGAATTAGTTGAATATTTCATAACACTCACTTGAGGATAACCATTTGCATCCAATTCGTCAAAAACAACATAAGGAACATTCGCTTTTTTGTCTACCGTAATATTCCAAAAAGCATTTGCAGAACTAAATTTAGACTTTCCGTAAGTACTCCACAAACCAGAAGATAATGTGTAAACACTATGCCCATCATACACATAAGGCTTATTGTTTTTATCTAATGCAGCAGAGAAATTGTATTTAATTAGTTTAGTTGTGCCCAAAGTAGTCCATACAGAACCGTTAAATTTTTTAAGAACAGTAGCCCCGCTATTAGTAGAATCTGCAAAAGCAACTATTGGTGCGTTTGTATTATCGATTAATAGAACCAAATTGGAGCATACCCCATTAGATACAGAAGAACCAACTTTTGACCAAGAGTTATTAGAATATTTCATTACAACAGCCTTGTGCGTACTATCTATGTAGGCGATGTAAGGAATATTGTCTGTGCCACAAACCGTGTTCACATCACTGGTAGCTTTGGTGTCTGAAAAACCTTGCGTTCCTAGATAATTCCAATTGGGATTATCTACGGTAGGCAAAGGAATATAGGTAAACCCATCTATTGAATCTGCGCTAAAAGTTGTAACCACATAAACATTACCTGAAGTGCCATTACCTACCCAAGCAATGAGAACAGAATCGGAAAGGACCACTAATGAGTCGGCCTGACTTTTAGTTTTTGTTTTTTCACTACCAAAATAAACACCACCATACGTACTAACCCCGTTACTAAAACCAGATCCTCTAATAGTAATGGGTGTTCCAGTAGTGCCAGATGTTGGGGATATTGAAGTGATACTAATAGAGGGAGGTGCAGTTGTTCCTGGCTTAACACCTATTAGGGCTTCTTGAGACGTATTGTAAGTGCCGTTTGCTCCGCCACCGGGGCTTAGGTTACTAATTTGGAAGTAACCATTATCAATACCACCCCATCCCCAATTAAAATGGAGAAGGTTATTATTATCGTAGCCATCCGCAATAAACACATGCCCTTCACCTAAGGAAGGATCTTGACCACCATAGATTACAGGGCGACTTGAATCGAGTTCTCTTTCAATGAGTTGAATCCATTGCGCATCCGAATAACTAGCTCTGCGAATGCTTTGAAGAGAGGCATCATAACCAAAATAAGCTACTAGCGCATAATCTGCTGCATTATAACTATATCCACCTGTGTAATAAGCAGAACTCCCTGTTGTACCATAGTTCATGTTAACACTAACACCACAATGATACATGAGCGTTGCTACCGCATCATTTTGTGCAGTGGTAGAAGTGGCATTAAGTGCATCAGGCATGGAACTCCAAGCATAAGTAGTATTGGCAAAATTTGCAGATTGTACACCATATTTAGGATTTGCTGAGGGGGTGTAAGAATGAGAACCATAACCTTTTGTAGGAAAGTTCCAAAACTTCATTATTTGCGCCATAGTAGTTGCCACACAACCTGTATATGTACGCTGACTTGCAGCGGTGTCGTAAGGACAATACTGATTATAGGCTCCATAATAAGAACCATTGAAATAAACATCAGGATTTTGATCCCATGTAGTTGTAAGAAGAGGACTAACAATGGGAGTACCTAAGGTGGTGACTCCAAAAGTTTGATATTTGTTTTTAGAAACAGGGGTTAAGAGTTCTTGCCAACTATTTTTAACAGATTGAGAAGCCGTTAGGTTTTGTTTGATAGATATAGAAATTTGATTTACATAACCAGATAACCACTCTTTTAACTGAACAGGCAAACGAGAAGTGTTGAAACTTGACTCATCAGAATAACCTAGAATGGGTGTACTTACATCATCAGCCGCAACAATTACAAAGCCCTTTTTACCCAATACATTATACACGTAATAACAAGGGATTGCATTAGCATCGGTTTCAGTTTGCACCAACTGTAATTGAGAAACAGTGCCTAGTTTTTTAGAAGACACTTTGGAGGAAAAGAAATTAAGACCAACCGCCTTAGCCGTAACCTCATCAACAGGATTAGCCCAAAGAGTAGTAGAAATAAGTGAAACCACAAGAGAGAAAAGAATCTTTTTCATTGTCTGTTTTTTATATATTGCCTACTCGTTATCCTGCTTTGGGCTTATCAGTAGTTTTTTGCAAGTAAAACCAAACTAGCATTCATTCTTTATGTTTAAATACTGTTCACTTTAAAGTGTTTAAGAAAGATTGTTTCTGCAATTTGCAGAAAATAATTGACAATTTGCATATAAAATTTGTTAAGGAAAAATAGTTTGGCAACTATTTGACTATTTTAACCACAGACAAGGGTAAGGTTTTTTATAAAGTCTGAAATTAGACATCTCTTGCTTCGAATTTATTTTACTAAGAATCAATTTACCAATAATGGCACTGATTAAAACGAGTAAATATTCATGTTTGTAAGTTCAATTGGTGACAAATCAACTTTATTCAACTCTCTTCAAAAGAAGTTATAGAGAAGAATGCGTTTCACTAAAACTTACCACACAAAAGTTCAGAAAAACAAAAGAGGTTAAACCAAATTTTACTTTGAATTAACCTCTCTGTATTAAGTTAGAATTCTAAAATTATTTCTTAGTAGAATCTTTTTTAGTTGAATCAACTGCAACTTTAGATGAATCTACTTTAGTAGAATCCATTGCCATTTTAGAAGAATCAACTTTTGTAGAATCAGCAGCAGGAGCTTCAGTTTTACCACCACCACAAGCAGCGAAAACAACTGCTAAAGAAAGAACTGGGAATAATTTTTTCATGTAATTTTTTGTTTATTTAATTAATTAATTGCAACAAAGATATATTCCTGATTGAATAAACCAAATTTTGTAGAAAATTTATTTTTTTCTAAAGAATATTCTAATTGGAACACCCTTAAAGTTAAATTGTTTCCTCAATTGATTTTCTAAATAATTCTTATACGGCATTTTAATATCATCAGGATAGTTGGTAAAAAATGCAAACGATGGAACGTGCGTAGGTATCTGAGTTACGTATTTTATCTTCACCAAATTACCTCTCACCACAGGTGCCTGATACGATTCTATGGCTTTTAGCATCACTTCATTCAATACAGAAGTAGCAATTCTTCTCTTTTTGCTTTCACAAACTTCTAAAGCAACTTCAATTACTTTAAATATTCTTATTTTTTCTTTTGCTGAAATAAAAATAACTGGCACATCCGTAAATGGTGCAATTCTTTCCTTCAATTGTTTTTCATAGTCCCTGGCAGTATTAGCTCCTTTATCCTCAATCAAATCCCATTTGTTCACCAATACCACTATACCCTTTCCTTTACGGGTTGCCAAGCTAAAAATGTTTACGTCTTGGGCAGTAATACCATTTACAGCATCAATAACCAGCATACAAACATCAGCTTCATCCATTGCGCGGATGGCACGAATTACAGAATAGAACTCAAGGTCTTCTTTTTCCTTTGTTTTCTTACGCAGTCCGGCGGTATCTATCAGTATAAATTCCTTCTGGAAAAGATTATAATGTGTATGAATAGTGTCGCGAGTGGTACCTGCAATATTACTTACAATCGTTCGCTCCTCTCCTACCATCGCATTCAGTAAAGATGATTTGCCCACATTTGGTTGCCCCATTATGGCTATCTTAGGCAATTCCACCTCTTTTGATGCAGCTTCAACTTCTTCCGGGGTAATAGGCTCTACTATTGCGTCAAGCAATTCGCCCGTTCCTGTTCCACTCAAACAGCTTACAGTATATATTGTATCGAATCCTAAACTATAAAACTCGGTTGCATCCAGGTTTCTTTGTCCGTTATCCACTTTGTTTACCACTAGGTAAACAGGTTTACTACTACGCCTAAGTAAATCTGCCATCGCATCATCCAAGTCGGTAATGCCTGTAGTTACATCCACCATAAAAATGATGGCATTTGCTTCTTCAATGGCAATCTTTACCTGTTTGCGTATTTCAGTTTCAAATATGTCCACCGAATCTGGTACAAACCCACCAGTATCAATCAAGTTAAAAACCTTACCGTTCCAGTCAGCTACACCGTATTGTCTATCACGTGTAACGCCACTTATATCGTCCACAATGGCCTTTCTTTGTTCTAACAAACGATTAAACAAAGTACTCTTGCCCACATTAGGCCTACCTGCTATTGCAATTGTATATCCACCCATATCTTTTCAGTTGTTAGTGGTTAGTGGTTAGTGATTAGTAGAAAGTGAACTATCACTGACAACTAACCACTAACAACTAACCACTTTATATTAATTGTATCCAAACTCTTTTAACTTCAAATCATTATCTCTCCATTTTGGCTTCACTTTTACAAAAAGCTCCAAAAATATTTTTTGTTGAATGAATGCCTCAATGTCCACTCTCGCTGCCATGCCAATCTTTTTAATCATGTGGCCTTTTTCGCCAATGATGATAGACTTCTGCGTATCTCTGTTCACTATTATGTCTGCTTGAATTTTAGTAATATCTTCCCTCTCCTTGTATTCATTTATCATCACAGCAGTTTGATAAGGAATCTCTTCGCCAAACAGTTCAAATATTTTCTCCCTGATAATCTCTGCTACAAAAAATTTGGTGGGTAAATCGCTAAGGTCTTCATCGTTATAAAAAGGAACGCCTTCTGGTAATTCCTCCACAATAGCTGCCAATACTTTCTGTAAATGACTCTTTTGAAGTGCCGAAATCTTTATTATTTTCTTACAATAGCTTTTGTTCTTAAAAAATTCCTCGGCTAAGGCAATCTTTCCATTTGCAGCAACATCAATCTTATTTAGTATTAAAAGTGCAGGAACAGAAAGTTTTAACGACTGAAAAATGGCATCACATTCATCTAAATTATCGTTCACATCAATTATTAGCAAGGCAATGTCAGCGTCTTCCAAAGCACCTTTTACTGCCGACATCATTTTTTCGTGAAGTTTATATTTGGTGGTTTCTATTATGCCAGGTGTATCAGAGAATATTATCTGGTATTCATTTGGTTTATTCAAGAAGGCTTTAATTCGGTGTCGGGTTGTTTGTACTTTGTGCGACACTATTGCCATCTTTTCGCCCATCAGTGCATTTAGCAAGGTACTTTTACCTGCATTAGGCTTACCAAAAATGTTTACAAAACCTGCTTTCATAAATTTATGATTATATGCTTTGAATAAAACAAGCGCTCCATTCAATCTTTTTCTTTCTATCGTTTCTATCTTCGCGTCATTGCGAGGCACGAAGCAAACTCATCGCTGAAAAAAGGTTGCTTCGTGCCTCGCAATGACGCGAAGATTATGGAGAAGAACTTTGCGTAATAGTATCCAATCAACCCACTTTGCTCTGCAAACCTATGTTCCTTATCTTTCTAAAACATCAATGTGTTCAAGTTTTTTCTCTCAACCTTCATTTCCGAGTTTAAAAATACTGTAGAAACTAAAAGAGGTTGTCCCATTTTAATGAGACAACCTCTTTTCTTGTTGCGATGATAGGGTTCGAACCTATGACCTTCGGGTTATGAGCCCGACGAGCTACCGCTGCTCTACCTCGCGATTTGTTTGGGATGCAAATGTAGGAGTATTTTATCAAACATGCTACAACTATTTTCAATTTCTTTCATTTTTATTCATATTCTGCCTTTTTCTAGATAAAAAGGCAGAATTTAGGTAATTGAAAGTATCAAATTACAAAGACAAAGTGTATTCAACAGAATATTGCTAAATTTATCTTGGCTAGATTACATGTTAAGTAACTATTCAGGGGGGGATTTAACCAAAAGGGTCACTAAGGCCTTCACCAAGAACACAAGGATTGTGTTGTATTATTTCTTCAGAACTACCATTGGGGGACTCTAAACTTTAGTGTCCTTAGTATTTTCCTTATGTACTTAGTGGTTAATAACTCCTGAATAGTTACCATGTAAAAAACTATTTCTTAAATTCAATTTGAAAAGCCAATGTTTGCCATTTCGGCAACATTGTTGGCTTAGTAATCACCAATGCATCATCGTTTTGTATCCATTTAATTTTTTCGGTACATCCCAGTAGCTTAACCGAAGCAATATTCCTTACTTCCAGCTTTGCATTTTTACCCAATGAAGCTATGCTAATGTCTGTTGTAGGTTTTTCTAGTTCGAAAGCATAGAGTGTATTGCCATTTTTTGAGGTAGTAAACCTAAAATCTGTTGATTGATATTTACGCACATCTTTCAATCCTCCAAAGCGACCTTTTTCTTGGTTAGCAATTGTTGAAGGACCTTCTCCATACACTTTCCAAGGGCGAGAAGCATAGATACCCTCTCCATTTGCCCCCGTCCATTCTGCAAGATCCTCTAGCGTGTTCACCATATCTTGCTCAATATCTCCTTCTGGTGTTTGAACTATATTAATCAATAAATTTCCATTCTTGCTTACTATGTCTACTAATAGCTGCACTATTTCTGCCGCACTTTTATACTTCTGACCAGTACTGTAAAACCAGTCACCTATCGATGTATCTGTTTGCCAAGGGTACTGTGCAATGCCTTCATTCACACCACGTTCTATATCCTTTACATAAGTTCCATCTGCAGGCATTGTTTTGTAGTTGTAAACTGCTTGCATTTTACCATGATTAGCCAATAAATTCCCATTATAATAATTTGCCAACATTGCCTTACCAGTATCACCAAAAGGCAGTTTGCTATCCGAATACAAAAGGTCGGGATGGTAATTATCAACTAGTTCCTTCATGTCGTCAAACCATTCTTTAGCCCATTCACTGCTTTTTGTTATCCAAGCCCTATCGTTGGGTGAAGCTTTGGTGTGGTAAAGATCCGAGTAGGCAGGGTCGTTTCCATCATAAGGCACTCCCTTAAATTCTCCAGAAGTATCAGCCCCTCGGCTAGTTTGAAACCAAGTGTAACTAGCAGCCAAATGTTCCGACACCCCAAAATGAAGTCCTTCTTTCTTTGCGGCAGCCTGCCAAATGCCTACCACATCCTTGTGAGGCCCCATTTCAGCAGCATTCCAACGGTGTATTTTAGATTTCCATAAAAAGAAATTGTCGTGGTGACTCCCCATGCTAACAAAGTATTTTGCGCCTGCTTTTTTATACAGTTTCATGAGATACTCCGGATTCCATTTTTCGGCTTTCCAGAGTGGAATAATGTCTTTGTAACCAAATTTTGAGGGATGTCCATAAGTATTTACATGGTATTTATTGTCGGCACTCCCTTGTTGATACAATTTTTTAGCGTACCAATCACCGTGTCTTGGCACTGCTTGTGGCCCCCAATGTGCCCAGATGCCAAATTTTGCATCTCTAAACCATTCTGGGCATTTGTATTGTTTAAAGGAGGCTGTGTCGTTCGGATTATAAGGTCCAGAAACTATAGTCAATTTATTTTGGGCTTTTAATGAGGTTGTGGCAGTCAGTAACACACTCGTTGCAACAAGTATTTTATTCAAAAGCATTCGTTTCATATTAATTATTTAGTCGTTCAAACAGACTAGGCGCAATCGAAATAGTTTACTTTATACTCCTTCTTTTCAAAAAAAAGGCGACCTAGATGTTTAAATATGGCGTATTTATGCCTTTTGTCTGAACTATGAATCTTGTGATTGTTCTCTGATAGTTATTTATTATGTTTCTTGTGATAACCATGATTTTCGAATCACTAAAATCAATCAATCCAATAAGTCATAGTTCTAATATAATAGCCAGCTTACTAGTTTTAATTCTTACGTACCATAGCTCCATTTTGGGGCAAGGTAATAGGCAGATTGCTTTTGGGCTATCTTATTCTTTTTTGGTTTAGTTATTTGATGCTTTACCTAAGCGAATTCCAGTTACAAACTGGTTCGACTGGTACACATAAGTTATCCTATGGAAGACTTGTGCGAGTGGTAGAGCAGGGGCATTACATTTTTAATAGTGTAACAAACTACTACGATAATATTGGATTGCTAGAAATGGACTTTCTGTAGATAGCTCTAACAAAACGCTCTACTAAACTTGCAGTTTAGTAAACATACTCTGTTGATTTAAGCAACAAAATAAGCCTTTGAGGCTTCAAGCCTCGAAGAGCGGAGAGTAGCGGTTAAGGCCTTTTATCAAGGTTTCTTTTGTTGTGAAATCAAGATAAAACTTTTACAGTTTTTGTCTTTTTATTTAGCGTAAAGGAAAGCGAAAAAGGAAATTTATTTAGCTTAATAGCCCTGATAGATTTATAGAGTAACCGTTGAAAAGGATTGATAGACAGTTGTTGGTAGGCGTATTTTAGTGAGGTAAAAAAGTTAGCGGGCGCATCCTCACTGTATTTGGCATAATAATCAATGGCATTTTATATTTCTTGTTGTGTTCTGGCAGAAACAAGTACGCTAAATGCCATAAATGCTGTTAAGTTGGTCTATCGAAGCCGTTGCAGTGATGTATTCAGTAGTTGGTTCTGCCAACCTATTATCCAATTCTGTTTTCATTTCAGCCTCCAAAAAATCATTATCCTCGTCATCTTCAACAATTATGGTAATAGGTTTCGACTTGAAAGTAGCCTTTATTGCATCCAATATTTCGTTGTTTACTTCCTCTGCCGATGATAAATGATAAGTAGCGTACATAATATTTTATTGCAAAGAAGGGATAATGCCCTACTTAATACAAATATAACGATAATAAAAAGTTTACAGAGAAAGTATGGTGGGAATGATGAATTTATCACACTGGCACATGAACCCCTTAATGTGCCTATCGTTACTGATTTTCTACTATCAAACCACTCGTTTATATTTAAGCATTAGTAACAGCGAGTACATGACAGAGTCATGAACTAGACCCCGACATTCTTGGGCTAGAGGGGTGGCTTATTTTCCCCTATTCAACCTTCTAGAGGATAGTTTTTTCCAAATACTATGGGATAGTTTAACTTCTCTATTCGTTAACCCAAAATGCTCTTTCAAAATTATTTGGTTTGTTATCTTTAAAACGTCTTCAATATTAGTCTTGTTACGGATTAAGGTATCAATTTCTGAAAGCAATATAGAGTTGTCATTGTGATAAGGAAGTAAAACCCTTTCAGCTTCGTTTGGCATTAATTCGAGTACCCCACCACCATGACTACGACCTGAAACTTCTGTAAAAGCAAAGGAAAGTGAATTATAATAACTTGCCGTTAATGCCTTTATATCAACATCAGGTTTAATAAAAACACGATGCATAGTGTCTGTTGTATAAGCCTTTGCCTCATTTATTATTAGTCTAGGGTAAAGATTATTTCTTCTAATAAACAAAGCATCTGATATTTTAAGCGATGGAACTACAAACCAATCATTTCGTATTCCTGTCTTGTAACCTTTATGAATACCTAAACTTTCTCCATATTCAATGTATTTAGCTGCACCCATAGATTTAATTGAATCTTTACTATCAGGAAAAACTAACAAGTGTGCCTTTGCTTTTGAATGTTTATTGGTTTCCCAATCATTTTCAGTGAAAATTACACTATTAACTTGAACACTCCTACCCACCATCGGTTTTGCATAATCTTTCAACTCATATTCTTCAATGGTAGTTAGTGGAACTGTGAAAAAATCATTAGAACCAGTTGTTATACCAACTTCTATGTTAGCAAACTTTCCCATTGTTGGAATATCTCGATTCTTTGAAATACTCTCAAGAAAGTCGATTTCTTCTTGGTCAAGAAAATAGAAAGTCCATTTGTTTGATTTAAAATCAATTTTCTTCTTAGGGCTTTTCAGCACTTCTACATCAAGCTTAGCTAAACCGCTTGCATCTCTCAATTCGAGGTGTTCAATATTATGATTCTGGCTTTCATTCTTTTCACAAAGAAGTAGAACTACCTCTTGCTGAATATTGGGGAAGACTAATTTCTCAAATGAAATAATGTTTATCTTATTATAAAACTTAGCTAGGAAGTTGCGTAATTGTTGGGCAAAAGAAACTTGCAAAATCTCTGCGGGAAGTACGAAACCAATTTTCCCATTTTCTTTTAGTAATAAAGAAGACCCAATAACAAACGAAACCCAAGCATTCGTTAGCTTTGAATAAGTCAAACCTGCTTTAATAAAAATATCGCCCGCTTCGATTTGTTGTTGTTTATCAAAAAATTGATACCTGATATAAGGAGGATTGCCTATTATTAAATCAAATCTTTGCAGTGTATTGTTACAATAAGTATGAAAGTCAGCATTAATAATTTGACCATTTTTTAAATTAATTCTTTCTGCTTTTGCAGCTTCTTCTTCATCAAGTTCAATGGCAGTGATTGATTTGTATTGCAAATTATGTTTGCTAAGTTGTTCCAGAAAAACACCATCCCCGCAACTTGGCTCAAGTATGTCAAAATCCTTACTTCCATTAATTCCCCAACGCAGAATAAATTCTGCAATTGGTTCTGGGGTGTAAAATCCCCCTCTCAATTTTTCGGCTGATGCTGTTGCAATTAACTTCATTTGTCAAGTGTTTTTTTTGTTTTGAGATAGGCTACTTTTTCCTCTGCAACTTTAAAAACTTCATTCGAAAAATCTTCTTCTTCCATTACTTGATACACAACAAGATCACTCAGAAATGCAATCTTTAATTCTTTAGCACTAACATTAAAAAAATCTGCAAACTTTTCAATCAATTCTTTGGTAGGCTTTCGATTGTTCTTTTCAATCTTTCCTAACATAGAGGTGTCAATACACAATGCTTCCGCAACCTCTCGCAAAGGAAGATTTCTCTCTTCACGAAGTTTTTTTACGGTATCACCAAAAGTTATTTCTAATTCCATCTTTGGACTAATTCAGTCCAAAGATAGCGGTTGAGTATAGATAATGGAAAAGTTTTTATTAACAAGGTCTAATTAATCTCTAAAACAAACACATCCTTCTCACTTGTACTTAATAGCTTGGCACTTTTACCAATCAATTCTTCCCTAGCTATAATTTTTTTTGCGTCACCCCAGCTTATTGAAGTCATTGAATTTTTTTGCTGATATGAACGACTTGTGGTATTTGTATTATGTGTAATGGTCAGGTTGAAGCTACCATGATTTATTCCGCCAATGATGATAATAAAGGATGCTTTTGCCCTTTCAAGGTGTGGCGTATTTATATTATTTTCATTTGTCCAACTAAGATTCGAAAAAACTTCATCCCTAAAATAATGTCTTTGGTCAATTCCTTTTGTTTCGCCCTTTTTGAAAAGCATTGAACCTGTCGGATTAGTGTTAGTGCCTTTAGGAATGTTTAAATCTCGTTCAGTTAAAGGTCCGCTTTCCCATAATAATTCTAAAGGCTCACTTTCCAAATCTATTTTCTCTTTGTTTGCAACAATACCAATAATTGGTTTTAGTCTAGTTCCTCTAAACTCATTCGGCACTTTGGAAGATAGTCGTTTAGGAAATATTTTAGAAATCATATTTTCATTTTCCTTCCTTTCACCAATCTCATTTTTTTCTTGTGCTGCTTTCCGCTCTTCCTCTGTTAGCAAAAAATTTTCATAATCTAATTGCTCTATTAATTCTTTAGTTAGACTTTTAAGATTTGGATCTGTATAGTCAAAAATCCCTTTAAAGTAATGTTTGAGTTCAGTAATAATTTTCTTATCCTCGTCTAAATTATTATCAATACTTATAAGAATAGAGGCTTCAATATTTGAGAAAAGGCCACTCGCGGTTAAATTTGAAGAACCAATTATTAACTCAGATTGGTTCTTACCCTCAAATAAATAAATTTTAGGATGAAATATGGGTTTAGAGTTTCCTCCAGACTGATAAAACACAAAAGCGTTTATATCTAAATTCAAAAGTTCTTCAAGGGCTTCTTTAGACGTACCTTTTCTATCTATTCCTGTAACGATCGTTATGTTAACTAGATGTTTTTTGGCTTCGGAAATATACTTAGCAAGTCCACCAATACCACTTGGACTCGAAAAAGCAGATATACCTATGAAAGAATCGAAATTCTTATCAGCTAAAAACTCTACAAGTGCATTTCCTACAGATTTGTCTAAGTCCGGTTCAAAACCTTGTCCCAAGAATGTAATGTTCATTTAATAGGTAATTATTTTGGTAAACATAATTCAAAAATTTAATAAACTTTAGAAAGTAAATACCCTCAACTCGTGCAAGCTAGATATTCCACTTCTTCACGACTGTTCGTGCTTGTTAAGCGAATCGCATCCCCAACAGCCAATAAAAGGGATTTTTAATCCCGTCTCCTCTCACGCAAGTCTTCCGATGGATGACCTGCGTGTACCAGTCAAACCAATTCACAACTGGAATTCACTCAAATAAAACTTCAGGAAAAAAAGGTTCTCTCGGACAGATTTTCAACGGACACCTCTCTTACCTAACGCAAAGATGAGGGATTGTTTTGACAAGATAATGCAACGGTATGAAAAATAATTTCAACACCCCCAATTTCTAAAGCAATCAACTAAAAAGGCAAGTAGAGAGGCCGTAAATGTTGTGCTAATTGCTTTATGCCAAGGGTATAATATCATTTATTTCAAACGGTTCATCAAGCCTCCAAAATAAATGATAAAGAAATTGTGCAAGGGCTTACTATCATTGGCAGAAATCTCTCACACCTAAAACACCAATAGAGTTTGATATATATTCAGCAACGCTCATTTAAACACATTGTCTTATTTTACTAGTAATGCCATTCAAGGGTTGAAAGTACTGTTAGGCAAGAAAAATGGGTAGCAATCTATTAGTGGTGAAGTTTAGAGTGCCGTAGGTACGAAATGTTCCAATTTTTGAAGTAAATCAGTAAAATGTATTTCTCCATTTTCTAATTACATGTCGTCCTTACAGAACTTTAGCCCTCTTTATTCTTGAACTTCTGTAATTACGTGGCATTAACATTCAACTAAATTGAAATAAAATTAAAAATGACTAAAATTTGAAATTTTATAATGACTATCCGCTATTTGGCAATAAACGTATTTCGAACTAGTGAACGTCATTGTAACGATAGGAGAAATCTCATTGAATAATATCCGAGGCGTTATGTTATGATTTTGCTTACTTTCTTGAGTTAGATTTCTCCTATCGTTACAATGACGTGGGTTTATACGTCCCTGATTTGCCAACTTTTCAGAAGTTGGTAAATCTAAATGTGGCAAGTCTCTGTCCGTTAGATTTGGCAACTTCCAAAAAGTTACCAAATCATAGCCCCACACGTCATTCCAATTTTTTTCTGGTGCGCCAGATGAACCATTCGAAATGACGGGGAGATGATGGAGAGGATGTAAGCGAATTGCCAAATAGCGGATAGTTACCAATTTTCTTTTAAATAATGGTGTTTAAAGCCAAATTTTGTTCAAATTGTCTTCTGTTAGGTTAATGAGAGGGGCTTCTATTAAATTAATGTTGCTTTATCAGACACTTAATAAGCTTACTCAGCCTCTGACTAAGCTTTATCAGACATTTATATTGCTTTATAAGTCCCTGACTAAGCTTTATCAAACACTATTATTGCTTTATCAATCGCTATATTTACTTTATAAATGGTTGACTAAGCATTATCAAACACTAAGTAAGCTTTATTAGTGACTGATAAAGCTTACTTAAACACTGAGTAAACTTCATTAGCCTCTTATTTAGCAGATCATACCTTTCCAAAACACCACTTGCGCAAGTGTTGCGAAGCATCACTTGTGTGTACTAGTCGAACCAGTTGGTAACTTAAAATTCCCTCAAATAAAATTTCAGGAAAAGAAGGGGCTTTCGGACAGATTTTCAACGGATACTTCATTTACCTTTCTGTTGTAAATATTAAGCATTGTATTATACAAAACAAGCAATGTGTGAATTTATTTTTGTAGTCAGTATGAAGAACATCATTCTTTTGCCCATTTACACCTTCCTGTAACCAATTTACACAACTCAGTAGCCCAGCTACTACACCCTGTAACCAATTTGCTCTACCTTGTAAATCAATTTACACCTCACTGTATCCAACATACACCTTCCTGTAACAGATTTATACATCTCAGTAGCCCAGTTACACCATCCTGTAAACAATTTACTCCTTCCTGTAACCCAGTTACTCCATTCCGTAGACCAGTAACTACACCCTGTAAAACAATTTACTCCATTCCGTAGCCTAGTTAATCCATTCCGTAGCCCAGTTACTACACACTGTATACCAGTTTACTCCATTCAGTAACCCAGTTACTGCAAACCGTTGCCCAATTACAGCTAATAGTTACTCTGAAACTGCGGCTTGCAAAGAAGTAATATATCATAAATGAAGTAAGTGAGCACGCTAAAAACAAACGGCATATCACAAATATTCAAGTGCTGGAATTTAGCAAGAGAACATTTCAACCAAATGCCACTCAATGCAATCAAACAAGCTTTATTGCACATAATTTATTCTCCGTCTCAATGGTAACAATAACATAATAACTTAATTATTTTCATTTTTTAGCCCTACATTTGACTTCTTTGCAGTATTTTAGCGTAAATGAAAGTAATTTTTCAGAAAAATACTTCTTCAAAGAAAAATATTTAAACAAATTATAGATAATGAGCAATCAAGATGAATTAACCTTTATGCAAGAAGCCATCAAGCTTTCCATAGCCAACGTTACAGAAGGAAAAGGTGGCCCTTTTGGCGCAGTAGTAGTGAAGGATGGAAAAATTATTGCAAGGGGTGCAAACTCGGTTACCAGTACTAACGACCCAACAGCTCATGCAGAAGTGGTGGCTATCAGAAATGCTTGCAAGGAACTCAATTCTTTTCAATTGGATGATTGCGACATCTACACAAGCTGCGAACCATGCCCTATGTGCTTGGGTGCCATCTATTGGGCACGTCCTGCCAGGTTGTTTTATGCAAATACGAAGGTTGATGCTGCTGACATTCAGTTTGATGACCAATTTATTTATGAGGAAATAGCTCGTCCATTAGATGAACGCAAACTGTTCACCAAACAACTATTGCGTGATGAAGCAATGGAAGCTTTTAACCTTTGGAGAGAAAGTAATGCCAAAGTAGAGTATTAATTTTATTTTGAATTTTGTATTTTAAATTTTAAGTTAATGTGGTTTATTGAATAAAAATAACCGCAAAGGACACAAAGAGATTAATGCAAAAAGTTATTTTGAATTTTGTATTTTAAATTTTGAATTATACCCCATCGCAAGTATAGTTTAAAAAAAAGAGTTTTATTCTCTTAATTTAAAATTCAAAATTCAAAATTTAAAACAACAATCAATGAAGTTTATTTTAAATAATCAGTTGGTAACGGCTAATCAGGCAAGCGGGAGTACGGTGCTGGATTATGTACGTTATTTTAAACAGCTTAAAGGCACTAAAATAGGTTGCAGAGAGGGGGATTGTGGTGCCTGTACTGTTTTGGTGGGCGACTTTGAGGATGGGCAATTGGTTTATCGCTCCATGACTAGCTGTTTGATGCCTTTGGGCAATGCGGAAGGCAAACATATTGTATCGGTAGAAGGGATTAATATGAAAGAACTTACCCCGGTTCAGCATGCTATGGCCGCTACCAATGGTACACAATGTGGCTTTTGCACCATTGGGTTTGTAATGTCGCTTACTGGGTTTGTTTTAGGAAAGGAAACGAAAGAATACAACCAGGCAATTGCTTCGGTAGATGGAAATATCTGTAGATGTACCGGCTATAAATCTATTGAGCGTGCAGCAGCCCTGCTTACACAAAAAGTAGCAGAAAAACCAACTGATAAAACAACTGAATGGTTGGTAGAGAATGGTTTTATCCCTGACTATTTCTTAAATATTGAGCAACGATTAAAGGAACTGCGTGAACAATTAACGCCAAAAGAAGCATCACCATTTAATGGAGAAACAATTTTGGGTGGAGGAACCGATTTATTGGTTCAGAAACATCATGCGGTAAAAAGAGCAAAGACCATTCATCTTTATGATGATAAAAGTTTAAAAAATATAAGCTTACTAGAGGGAGAAGTGCATATTGGCGCATCGGTTACAGTAACAGCTTTTGCAGAATCTCCACTTATTCAAGGCTTGTTTCCAAATTTGGCAAAGCATATAAAACTAGTTTCCTCTACGCCTATCCGCAACATGGCTACGCTAGCTGGAAATCTGGTAAATGCTTCTCCAATTGGTGATATGAGTGTGTTTTTGTTGGCATTGGATAGTAAAATTGCATTAGAAAAAGAAGGCAATACACGAACTATTGCCCTAAAAGATTTCTACAAAGGCTACAAACAATTGGATAAGGAAATAGACGAAAAGATTGTAGAAATCATTTTTAAAGCACCATCCAAAGAAGCATATTTCAACTTTGAAAAAGTTTGTAAAAGAACCCATCTTGACATTGCTAGCGTAAATAGTGCTTGTTTGATA
The DNA here is from genome assembly GCA_947447825.1 of Chitinophagaceae bacterium. Classification (GTDB taxonomy): domain Bacteria; phylum Bacteroidota; class Bacteroidia; order Chitinophagales; family Chitinophagaceae; genus Parasediminibacterium. The sequence goes on from CANFLL010000067.1 coordinate 17,162, forward strand.
GACATAAATAAAGAAGGCATCATCACGTCGGTGCATTTATCGGCAGGAGGCGTTGCTCCTTTTCCTAAATATTTGTTCAATACGGTTGCTTTTCTAAAAGGTAAAGCACTTACGGAAGCGGTTATTGAAGAAGCTATTGACATCATCAACAAAGAAGTAGCCCCCATTAGTGATGCACGCGGAACTGAAGCCTATAAAAGGCTTTTATTGGAGAAACTATTTAGGGCGCATACTATAAACCCCTCCGCCCCTGAAGGGGTACTAAGTTCCAAACAAAATGTAACACCCGAATTAATCAACGACATTCTAAGTTCCTCGATAAAGTCAGAGGGATTTACTCAAGTAGGTGGGCTGGGTTCCAAACAAAACATAGCGCCCAAATTAATCAACGACATTCTAAGTTCCTCTATAAAGGCAGAGGGATTTACTCAAGAAGGTGGGCTGGGTTCCAAACAAAACATAGCACACGAATCAATCGGAGGGTTCCAAAGTTCTCCTTTAGGGGCGGAGGGGTTCTATGCCAATATGGATGCCCCAATGCACGTAACTGGTAAATCCGTTTATACAGATGATATTCCAGTGATGGAAGGGACATTGTTTGTGAAAGTATTTGATTCACCTATCGCGCACGGTATCATTAAAAAGCTCGATTACAGTAAAGCCGAAGAAGTAGAAGGAGTGGTTAAAATCTTTAGTTATAAAGATATCACAGGCGAAAATCAGATTGGAGGCATCATTCCAGATGAACCACTTTTGGCAGACCATGAAGTGCATTACCGAGGGCAACCTGTACTATTAATCGTTGCAGAAAATGAAGATGCGGCAGAAGATGCATTACATTTAATACAAATAGAAATAGACCCACTCCCTGTTATTACTGACCCAAGAGTTGCTTTTGCACAAGGGAAATTGCTGAGTGGCACAAGGAAGTTTCAGAAGGGTAATGTGGAAGAAGCTTTTGCTAATTGTGCATACGTTTTTGAAGGAAAAACAGAATCGGGCGGGCAAGAACATTTATATCTGGAAACACAGGGTGCGTATGCCTACCCAACCGAACATGGCAGCGTAAAAGTGTATTCTTCTACACAAGGTCCAACGGCTGTACAACGAACTGTAGCTAGAGTTTTGGGGGTAGGAATGAACCAAGTGGAGGTTGATGTGGCAAGATTGGGCGGCGGCTTTGGAGGAAAGGAAGACCAAGCATCTACTTTTGGGGCAATGGCAGCTTTGGTTGCTTATGTGCTTAAAAAGCCCGCTAAATGTATTCCACATCGAATGGAAGATATGCGCATTACGGGTAAAAGAAACCCCTACAGCAGCGATTATAAAATTGGCTTGGATAAGGATTATAAGATCATTGCCTATCAAGCTACATTTTATCAGAATGGTGGTGCTGCGGCAGATTTATCGCCAGCCATTATGGAAAGGACATTGTTTCATGCTACCAATACTTATGGTGTAGAACATGTATTTGTAACGGCACATTCCTGCAAAACAAATCTTCCTCCCAATACTGCCTTCCGTGGTTTTGGCGGACCACAAGGGATGTTTGTAATGGAGAGTGCGATTGACCATGCCGCTAAGAGTTTAGGTGTTGAAACAACTATCATCCAACGGAAAAACCTGATGGACAATGGTTATGAGCTTAGTTATGGTCAAATAATTGACGGCTGCGAAGCGAGTAATTGTTGGGATGAGGTAACGGATAAATACAACTTCGAAAGCGTTAAAAAAGAGGTGGCTTACTTTAATGAGGAGAATGAATTCTTTAAAAAGGGTATCTCTTTAATGCCAATTGCCTTCGGAATATCGTTCACCAACACCATGATGAACCAAGCAAGGGCTTTGGTACACGTATATAGTGATGGAAGTGTGGGCGTAAGTACGGGCGGTGTAGAAATGGGGCAAGGCCTTAATACGAAGATGATGCTAGTGGCTGCTGCTCGTTTGGGCGTTAGCAAAAGCAGGATAAAATTAGAGACTACCAATACTACAAGAGTAGCAAACACATCGCCTACTGCCGCTAGTGCAACCGCCGATTTGAATGGTAAAGCAATAGAAAATGCATGTGAGCAGATAATTGAAAGGCTGGTGCAAACAGTGAAAGAGATTAAAGATTTACCCGCAGATGCAAGCATTAAAATTACCAACGAGCAAGTATTTGTGAATGATGAAGTAAGTGACCTTGACTGGAAATCTTTGGTTCTTCAAGCATTTATGAAGCGTGTTAACCTAAGTGCCAAGGGGCATTATGCAACACCCATCATTAAGTTTGATAAAACAAAAGAGAAGGGACATCCATTTGCGTATCACGTTTATGGAACGGCACTAACTACGGTTACCGTCGATTGTTTGCGTGGTACTTATGAGATTGACGCAGTAAATGTGGTGCACGACTTTGGCACGAGCATTAACAGAGAGATAGATTTAGGTCAGGTTGAAGGAGGGATTGTACAAGGAATAGGCTGGATGACGATGGAAGAAGTGGTTTATAACAAGGAAGGAAGACTATTGAGTAATGCCTTATCTACTTATAAGATTCCTGATATTTATTCTGTGCCTAAGAAATTAAATGTAAGTTTCTTACATACCGATGGAAGTGAATTGGCCATCTTTAAATCGAAGGCCGTGGGTGAACCTCCGTTGATGTATGGTATTGGGGCTTACTTCGCCATCAGAAATGCGATATTAGCATTCAATCCAACAGCTAAGATTGGCTACGAGGCCCCTATGACCACGGAAAAGGTATTGATGGCGTTGTATTCATAATGCAAGTTACAGGTTACAAGTTTCTAGTACATGCAACTTATAACCTGAAACCAGCAACAATAAAAAATAAATTGAGTGTATGATTAGTGGATTTTTAATAGCTGTATTAGTGGGCATCTTGGTAATGTTGGTGGTAATGACCTACTACCTGCATACCATCAAGAAGCATCATGTGGAAGAATTTGAAGCGGAAGGAAAACCAGAACAAGAAGAACAGGTGGAGAAAGTATCCTTGATCAGAGGTTTCATTTATGCTGCAATAATATTGACAGTCATCACGATGATTGCCGCCTTGTACTTTGGTGTAAAAGGAACTATTTATGAAGGTCATGTGATGGAATGGATGAACATTGTGGTTCGTCTGCTTCACATTACGTTTGGTATTGCATGGATTGGTGCCTCCTTTTATTTTGTCTTTTTAGAGAACGCTTTAAATAGAACAAAAGATGTTCGGGAAGAATTAGCTGGCAACTTATGGGCAGTGCATGGTGGCGGATTCTATTATGTAGAAAAATATAAAGTTGCACCAAAGGAAATCCCGAAAGACTTACATTGGTTTAAATACGAAGCTTATTTCACCTGGCTTTCTGGTTTCACACTGTTGTTTGTGGTGTATTATTTTAATGCATCAGCCATGTTGATAGATAAAAACATATTGAACATTCCGGCTTGGGAAGGCGTATTAATTGGTATAGGTTCTTTCGTTGTTGCGTGGGGCATTTATGCAACGCTTTGCCGCACACCTTTAGTGAAAAAAGGCGTTTGGTTTGCTTTAATTGGCTTCTTGCTTTGCACTGGTTTTGCCTATTTCTATACACAAGTATTCAATAGTCGTGCTGCCTATATTCATTTAGGTGCTATGTTAGGAACGCTGATGGTGGGGAATGTATTCTTTATCATTATTCCTGCTCAAAAAGCAATGGTGAAAGCAGCAAAAGAAGGCAAATGGCTAAATCCAGAATTAGGAAAACATGCGGGGTTGCGATCATTGCACAATAACTACTTCACATTACCCGTATTGTTTGTAATGATTAGTAATCACTTCCCAAGTACATTTGGCAATGAACATCCTTGGTTAGTTCTGGCTATCATTTCTTTGGGTGCAGCGGGGGTTAAACACTACCTGAATCTAAAAGAAAAAGGCGTACTTACTTATTGGGTGATGCCTATTTCTGTATTAATATTGTTATCCGCTGCTTACATTAGCTCTCCTCAAAAAGAAGGAGAGTGCAAAGGAGAGGTTAGTTTTGAGGAAGTAAATAAGATTGTTCAGAAGCGTTGTGTGGCTTGCCATTCCTCCCACCCTACCGATGATGTGTATCAGGCAGCACCCAATGGAGTGATGTATGATACGCCTGAGCAAATTTATAAATTGAAGGACAAGATTATGCAGCGTGTGGTGATTACGAAGACAATGCCACAGAACAATAAGACGAATATTACCCAAAAGGAAAGGGATATGATTGGCTGCTGGATTAATCAGGGAGCACATCTTAAATAAGGTTATTTTGAATTCTAAGTTTTAAATTATGAGTTGATTGTGCAATATGAATAAAGTAATAACATAAAATATAGAAAGTGACTGTAAAGGATTTCAATAATTTACCGAAAGAAGAAGCTGCAAAACAACTATTAACCTGTTGTGGCTCTAGTAAATGGGTGCAATTGATGTTGGCTGCTTTTCCTTTTGCTAATGAAGTAGATTTAGTAACGAAGGCTGCGGAGATATGGTATGAGGAATGTACTGAAAGAGATTGGCTTGAATCATTTACCCATCATCCTAAGATTGGTGATGTGAAAAGTTTGGCAGAGAAGTTTGCCTCTACCCAACACTTGGCGGGCAATGAACAAGCTGGAGTTAATGTGGCAACACAAACAGTGTTAGAACAACTAGCACAAGCAAATGAGGACTATGCCACCAAGTTTGGATTCATCTTTATTGTTTGTGCTACGGGTAAATCTGCAGATGAAATGCTTCGTTTATTGTTAGATAGAATAACCAATACTTTCCAAGAGGAACTGGCTATTGCAATGGGTGAACAGCAAAAGATAACAGTCATCAGACTGAAAAAATTGTTGCCAAATGCAGATTGGAGTAACTTGAAACCTAGCCATATCACCACCCATGTTTTGGATACTGCCGTTGGTAAACCTGGACAGAATATTACCATCAAACTACAATCATTAATTGATGGCAACTGGCAAACCATTACCCAAGGCGTTACCAATACAGATGGACGAATTGGCGATTTATTAGCTTCGGGGAGATGGCTAAAACCTGCTAACTATCGAATGCTGTTCGATACTGCCACTTACTATCAGCAGTTAAAAACAAAGACTTTCTATCCAGAAGTTCCTATTACTTTTACGGTCTTTGATACCACTCATTACCACGTTCCCTTGTTGATTAACCCTTTTGGATACTCTACATATAGGGGGAGTTGAGGAAGCTGTGAATAGTTATTATATTTGATAAATAAAAGTAGATTATGAAAGGGATAAATTTCATCACGAACAGCGACAATAAAAAAGTGGCTGTTCAAATAGATTTGAAGCTATTAGAAAAAAGAGATAGTTCTTTAGAAGATTTTATTGATGGCATAATCGCCGAATCGCATATCAATGAAGAAAGAAAACCCTTAGATGAAGTAATTAATCAGTTGAAAAAAAGAGGGGCGTTGAAATGAAACGCTATTCGGTTGTCTTAACAAAAAGTGCAGAAAAAGAATTGTACAAGCTACCATTAGATGTTATCCCTAAGATAGTGTCAGCATTAAAAGGATTAGAAGAAAATCCTCGTCCAGAGGGTTGCAAGAAATTAAAAGGTTTTAAAAATTTGTGGCGTATTAGAATTGGGAACTATCGAGCTATTTATTCAATTGAAGAAATAGTACTTTTAGTTGACGTAAGAGATATTGGAAATAGAAAAGATATTTACAATTAATAACTCGCTTAATACGCCAAAACAGAATTATAATTTAAATTATGACTACAACGATTCCAGCTAGTAAAAAGGAGCAATTATTTGCCAGCTTGAAAGAAGCTAATACTGCTTTTCAAGAGATTTATCCGGGCGATAGACCCGACCGTCAACCAGTACATACTGTTTATGGTGGTGCTAATTTGTTTAAGGCAGATGCTGCCCATAAAATGGGTATGCGTGCTTATGAAACTTTAATCACTTACGCTCCAGACTTTGTAACCTTTGGTAAAGTATTCCACTTGGAAGGTATTGACAAGATAGGAAATGGTTCTCCAGCAGAGATAAAGAAGGCTTACGAAGCCCTTTCTACCGAAGAACAAAAGAAGCATCCAGCTCGTTTGGCGTATGAAGTTTATCATAAGGTAGGTAAGAAACTACAGACTGAAGGCATTGAAGATTTTAGGATTGACTTTGAAGATGGATACGGTAATCGTAGTAATGAAGAGGAAGATGCAACGGCAGTAGAAGCGGCATCGGAAGTAGCAAAAGGCATGGCTGATAATACTTTGCCTCCTTTTATTGGCATCCGCATTAAACCCTTTACTGAGGAAATGAAGGAAAGAGGTTTGCGCACGCTAGACATATTTGTCTCTACCCTTATTAAGCTTACAGGCGGCAAATTGCCTAATAACTTTGTGGTGATGTTGCCAAAGGTTACTATCCCAGAACAAGTTGTTACGCTGATAGATTTATTCGAGATTCTGGAAGAAGAATTAGGCTTACCAGCTAACTCTTTGAAGATGGAAATGATGGTGGAAACTACACAGGCTGTAATGGACGATAAGGGTACTAACCCATTATTCCGTTTCATAAAGGCAAGTCGTGGAAGGTGTATTGCCACGCATTTTGGCACTTATGACTACACTGCTTCTTGCAGCATTACAGCTAAATACCAAGAGATGGATCATCCAGTGTGCGACTTTGCCCATCATGTAACTAAGGTTGCGTTGGCACATACGGGCATCTGGTTATCGGATGGTGCTACCAACACAATGCCGATTGGGCCACACAGAGGAGAATTAACAGAGGCTCAAAAACAAGAAAATACTGACACCGTGCACCGTGCTTGGAGAAAGGGTTACGACCATATTCGTCATTCATTGTGGAATGGCTATTATCAGGGATGGGATTTGAATCCGGCGCAGTTGCCTATGCGTTATGCAGCTGTGTTTGCCTTCTTTTTAGAGAGTTATGATGACGCTGTGGATCGATTAAAAACATTTGTAGAAAAAGCTGCAAGGGCAACGTTGATAGGTGATGTATTTGATGATGCGGCAACTGGACAAGGCTTATTAAATTACTTCCTTCGTGCCTTAAACAGCGGTGCCATCACCGAAGAAGAAGTTTTGAAAACAGGACTTACTATGGATGAAATTCGTGGTCGTTCTTTCAAGAAGATATTAGAGAATAGAAGCGGAAAATAGTTGTAAGTTGTTAGTGATTAGCTATTAGATAGTACTTGGAATAATCACTAACATCTCTAACCACTAACAACTGATCACTAACAACTAAAAGAAGTGTCTCTCTGGAAATTTATTCATTCCCATCTTTCAAGTAATCGCTCGGTAATGCTGCTTTATGTGTTGCAGAGCGAGGGTAGTTCGCCTGGAAGACGGGGTTTCAACATGGCTGTTGCAGCCGATGGAAGCTTTATTGGCACTATTGGCGGCGGCATCATGGAGTATAAATTGGTAGAGAAAGCCAAAGCAATGTTGGCTAATGGTGCATCCGAAACGTTGCTTATGTGGCAACACCATGATAAGAAAAGCAGTGAACAATCTGGCATGATTTGCTCGGGAAGCCAACTAAATGCTTTTATCCCACTCACTATTTATCAACTACCCATCATTGAAGCTATTACAAATAGTGAGCGTGATGGCACTAAGCAAATTATTCAGTTATCCCCCGAAGGTATCTCTATTTTGCATGAAATAAATACTACTCCTCTCCCATTGTTGCAGTATCAGTCAGCAACAGATTGGTTTTATCAAGAATTAGTAAATGATCAACCCGTTATTCATATAATTGGTGGTGGTCATGTAGGATTGGCTTTGAGTGAGATGATGCACTTTTTGGGTTTCTATGTGATAATTTATGATGATCGGACAGATTTAACCACCCTGAATGATAACCAATTTGCTAATGAGAAGCGCTTGGTAAACTATGCCACCATTGGTGAACTATTTACTAACCGCCCCAACGACTATGTAGCCTTAATGACGGTAGGCTACCGTACAGATAAGGTTGTGTTGCAACAACTATTAGATAAAGATTTCTTTTATCTAGGATTGATGGGAAGTCAGAATAAAATTAAAACACTCTTCTTAGAACTTGAAGTAGAAGGATATAGTTCTGCCAGTCTTAACCGTGTCTTTACGCCCATTGGCGTTAATATTTACAGCAAAACCACTCGCGAAATAGCTGTAAGCATCGCCGCTGAAATCATCAGAGAAAAGAATAAGGGATTACCTACTGGGAGGAGGTGATTAGTGGTTAGTGATTAGTGGTTAGTAGATAGTGGTTAGTGGTTAGTGGTTAGTGGTTAGTGGTTAGTGGTTAGTGTGAGGCGGTTCATTTTTGATTAATAGGGGTTCATTCTTGCATGGGAGTGGTTCATTTTTACTTGGTAGGGGTTCATTCTTGCATGGTAGTGGTTCATTTTTGCATGGTAGTGGTTCATTTTTACTTGGTAGTGGTTCATTTTTACTTGGTAGGGGTTCATTTTTGCTTGGTAAGGGTTCATTTTTACTTGGTAAGGGTTCAATTCTACTTGATAGCGGTTCACTCTTGCAATTTCACGGTTCGATCCTACACAATCACGGTTCACTCCTACACTAGTTAAGGTTCACTCTTACAATTTCATGGTTCGATCCTACACAATCAAGGTTCACTCCTACACTAGTTGGGGTTCACTCTTACAATTTCAAGGTTCGATCCTACACAATCAAGGTTCACTCTTACACTAGTTGAGGTTCACTCTTACAATTTCACGGTTCGATCCTACACAATCAAGGTTCACACCTACATTAGTTGAGGTTCACTCTTACAATTTCACGGTTCGATCCTACACAATCACGGTTCACTCCTACACTAGTTAAGGTTCACTCTTACAATTTCACGGTTCGATCCTACACAATCACGGTTCTCTCCTACACTAGTTG
>CANFLL010000068.1 GCA_947447825.1 Chitinophagaceae bacterium
AATGACTATCCGCTATTTGGTAAAATATTACTCGAACCTAATAAACACTTCGCTGTCATCTGGTTTTCTATGATAGAGAAAACGGGATGACAGCGAAGATTAAGGAGAAAGTAGTAGTGAATTACCAAATAGCGGATAGTCATATAATTCTTTCAATATCTTGAACACTTGCCCCTCCAAACTTAAATACTTTCATTTCACCTATTTATAATAACCTAAACTTAATACCAATTACAAAGTAATAGTCTAAGGTCAAACATTTTTAAAACACTAATTAATTTCCTTGAGATGATTGTTTCTCCAATAGTAACAATGGCCAGTTTTTATTCTTTTGATGCGCTTCTGTAAACAATTTTTCCATCTGCTGAACTACTGCTGGAAATTTTGAAGCTACATTGTTAGATTCAGAACGATCTTCATTTAATTTATATAATTCAATTGGGCTATTTTGCAATTCACTTACTTGCAGTTTTATTGCTTTCCAATCTCCCATTCTGATGGCTTGCTTCCCCCCTGATTCGTGCAACTCCCAGTATAAATATCTACGCTTTATTTGGATGGATGGCTTTAAAAGAGACGGCAAAATAGACACCCCATCTGTCTTAGGAATCTTTGTTGTTTTAGCCACAGATAAAAAAGTAGGAAACAAATCCCACATCGCAGAAACATTATTATTTATTGTTTTGGCAGGGATAGTTCCTTTCCAATAGGCAATCATTGGCTCACGAATTCCGCCTTCGTATAAATCTCTTTTAATCCCTTTCAATCCTCCATTACTATTAAAATAATCTGGGTCATTGCCGTCTTCACGATGCGGACCATTATCACTAGAAAAAAGCACTAAGGTGTTTTGTTCAAGTCCTTTATTATGCAAAAGACTCAATATTTCACCAACAAAGTTATCCAGTCGACTAACCATGGCAGCATAAGCAGCATGTGGATAAGGCTCAAATGGTTTATTACCCTCTTTAACGGTTTTGCCTTCTTTGGGTGCCAGAGGCTTATCGTTAAACAGTGCCACATAGTAATTATAGAGGCTATCATGCGGCACAGTTAAATCGCCATGAGGAAGAGTATATGGAAGATAAGCGAAAAAAGGTTTCTCAGGTTGTTGATTTTTAATGAAGTGAAGTGCATGTTGATGAATTAAATCGGCGGAATAGTCTGTTCTTCCGTTTACATTGCCTGGTAAAGAAACTTTAATTTCATTTTCCCATAAATGGTCTGGGTAATAGTTGTGCGCCAATGTTTGGCAATTGTAACCATAGAATATATCAAACCCTTTTTGGCTAGGTGCCCCTTCGGTGGTTACATATCCAAGTCCCCATTTGCCAAAAGCCGCTGTGTGATAGCCTTGCTTTTGAAGCAACTGCACAAAAGTAATACTTGAATCTGCCATCGGGAACTGTCCTTCTGGTTTCATGCCTTTATTCCCTCTTACCGATCCATGCCCTGTGTGCATGCCAGTCAACAACGCACATCTTGAGGGAGCACAAACGGCAGTTCCAGCATAAAACTGTGTAAAACGCATTCCATCCGCAGCCATTTTATCAAGATTGGGGGTAGCAATTTTCTGTTGACCATAACAACCAAGGTCACCATAGCCTAAATCATCGGATAAAATAAAAATGATGTTGGGTTGTTTGTTTATTTGAATTGAAGAAACTTGCGCTTTTGAAATCAGGCTTAAAAAGAACAATAAAGAAAAGGGAACTGAAAATAATTTTGCTTGTTTAATAGCCATTATCACTAAAATTAAATAGGTCAAATGTATGGAAATTAGAAGTTAGCTGTTTAAATGCGATGAATAGCTTGCAAAAAACTCGTTGAATTTGTCTAGAAATATTAACAGAAAATGGGAACTACTCATAAAATTGAGTTTTGAATAACAGATACATTACTAGCGTTTAAGGGCTTTAAAATAAAGTCTGTTATGTATTCTTCGCAAGCAGCACGCTCCTTATCTTCTGGGCTTACACTAGAGGTTAAGATGAATATTTTGGTTTTATTTAAAAGTTGAGGATATTTTAATTTAAAAATATCATAAAACTCCCATCCACCCATTACAGGCATATTCAAATCGAGCAAAATCACCTCTGGCATATCTTTAATATTATCCACTGAATTATCATTTTTTTCAAAAACTGATAATGCCTCTGCACCATTGAATGCCACAATAATATTGTCGCAAAGTCTTGCGTTTTTTAAGGTAACCTTATTTAACATTTGGGTTACTTTATCATCTTCAATTGACAACAATGTTTTTATCATTTTTATTTTCTATTTGAATGTAATCGTAAAAGTTGTACCCACATTTTCTTCGCTTTCTACTTCAATCTTTCCACCTAATGCGGTAATCTGTGCATGAACCAAGTATAGCCCAATCCCCTTCCCTTCTGGATTGTCATGAAAACGTTGATATAGGCCAAATAATCTATCTTTTATTCTTTTTAAATCCATCCCAATTCCATTATCCGAATAAATTAACTGAATAGTTCCATTAGCCTGCCTTACTGTTTTTATAATTATTAAAAGCTTACGAATTGGGGAAGCATATCTGATGGAATTTGTAATTAGATTAAGAAATATACTTTCAAGATATACCTTACTAAAATTTACTGTGTATGCCTCTGAAAAATCAACATTCATCTTTGCTTTTGAACTAGCAAGCTTTAAATCAATAGACGACTTAACTTTATCATAGGTTTCTGCAAACGACACTTGCGATGTTGAATAATTTGCTTTCTCTTTAATGATTAGCACCGAGACTAAATCGTTGAGAGTTTCATTTAAAAAATGGGTAGATGTTTTAAATCCTTCTATTAATTTCTTTGTAAGAGGGTCTTCAATAGTTTCAATTTTAAGCATATTACTTATAGAAAGCAAATTGGTGAGAGGTGCCCTTAAATTATGAGATGTAATGTAACTAAACTGTGTCAATTCACTATTGTTTTGAATTAACTCTTCCAACAAAACCTCCTTTTCTTTTTCTGCTTCTCTTAATTTTGTCACATCCCTTTCAATAGCAATCCAATTAGTAATGCAGCCTTTTTCGTCGGCTATTGGAGCGATTCTAATATTTACCCAATACTTTTCACCATTCTTTTTTTGATTAAGTAAGGTAGACTCTACTGAATTACAATTTTGTAATGCTAGCCTAATTTTATCCAATTCATCACGGTTAGTCTCTGGAGCTTGAAGAATTTTGGGGCTTTTCCCAATTGATTCTTCATAAGAATAGCCTGTCATTTTTGTGTAAGCATCATTTACAAAAACTATTCGGGGGTTTGGTTCATCAAATGAATCTACTTCGGTTATAACTACAGCATCATTTGAATTTAGTATCACAGACTCCATTAGTCTTAACCTATCTTCCTCTTGTTTCTTTTTGGTTATATCTTGTAATGCTCCAACAAGTCTAATTGCCTTTCCTTCTTTATTTTTTATGCTAAACCCTCTATCTAACACGATTGCAAAACTGCCATCAGCTTTTTTTAATCTGTATTGAATTTCCCATTTATCTCTGATACCAATTATTGCTTCATTATCGCTTTCCAAAACACGCTCTAAATCTTCTGGATGAACGTTTTTATGCCAACAATTATCGTTACCATTTTCTAATCCATCTATCCGATGTCCAAACTGAGTGGTGAAATTTTTTGAATGATATACAGTATCATCTTCAATATTATATTCCCAAACAACATCCGAAGTAGCAATAGTGGCATTTTCATATCTTTCGTTACTCTGTCTAATTAGATTTTCTGTTTTTATTCTTTCTGTAATATCAATGTAAGAAACATAAAGCAGTTCCTCTCCCAAATAATTTATAATGGTTGCGTTGACTTCCACACTGATGAATAAACCATCTTTTCTTTTAAGATTTGAAATCAATACATTTTTGCCCATCCTAATACCTTCTACTCTTTCATTCCATTTTTTCTCATCAAACCCTAGATTAACATCTAAAACACATAATTCACTATACTCTTTTCTTGTGTAACCAAACAATTTATTGGTGGCATCATTAAAATAAAGTGGAGTTCCATCAAGCTTAACAAATGCTGCCGGCAAAACAGAATTCCTAAAAGCATAATCTACTAGATTTAACTTTTCTGAAATGCGTATTTTTTCTGTGACATCAGTAATAAATGAGCAGTTAAGTTCTAAATCTCCATACTTTATAAACGTAGATATTACTTCAACCTCTATTTTTGTACCATCCTTTTTTAGTCTTTTTGAAGAAAAGTTAAGAACTTTTTTATCCTTTATCTCAGCCCAATATTTTTTAAAAGACAAAGGAGTATATCCAGTTCCGAAATCGAAGATGTTCTTTTCGCTTATTTCTGCATTATCATAACCATGTAAGCTTGCAAATGCTTTATTGTAATCATAAATACTTCCATCTTCTCTAACATAATAAATTGCTGTTGCAGAGTTCTTAAATGTGAAGTCAACCAAACTTAATCTATTCTGCAGTGCGACTTTTTCAGTTACGTCTGTGGTACTTACAACGCCAAGTTCTTTACCATCAAATTCAATTAAATCGCATACCAGTTCTACCTGCATTATGGAACCATCCTTTTTCTTATTGAAAGTAATATTCCTAAAAGATTTTAGTTCTCTAAGTTCTTTCCATCTAGAGGCCCATGACTCTGGATTATGTCGAGTAGTGTAATCAAAAACTGAAATGTTTTTAAATTCCTCTCTTGTATAGCCAAACAAATTACAAGCGGCATCGTTAAAATCAAAGATACTACCATCTGCATTCAGCAAATGTTGAGGAGTAGAGGCTTTTCTGAAGGCGAAATCTACTACGTTCAATTCATTTTGTAACTTCAACTTGCCCGTAACATCTTGATAAATTGCAAAGACGTATTCTTCATTAGAAAAAGATATATAGTTGGCACTTACTTCTATATCTACCAATGTGCCATCTTTTTTTCTGTGCTTTGTAGTAAAGTTTTGTTTCTTTTCAACCTTTAAAGTCTCCCAATGATTCAACCAAACTGATTCATCATAGGCAGGGTCAATTTGAGGAATGCTCAATGCCAAATACTCTTCTTTAGTATATCCTGAGATTGAATAGGCTGCTTCATTGCACTCATAAAATGAACCATCTTTTCTTATCAAAACAATACCTACGCTAACTCTTTGAAAAGAATAATTGCAAAGGTGCAATTCTCTTTCCAGCATTAATCTTTCTGTTATATCTATGTAAAAAGTGCAATTAAAAGTTTCATCTCCAAGGGTTATTGTGTTAGTGTTAATTTCAACATCAACTAAAGCACCATCTTTTCTTTTAAGTCTTCGCTGAACAGTAAGTGTTTTAGCATTGGTTATCTGTTCCCACCGAGCTGCCCAAGAAACACTATTAAATTCTGGATTTAGATCAAAAATTGTTACGCGAGAAAATTCCTCCTCACTGTAGCCAAACAACAAACAACTGGAATGATTAAAATCTTCTATAGTCCCATCCTTTCTGTAAATAATCTTGGGTGTAAATGAACTTCTAAAAGCAACATCTGTAAGATCTCTTTTATTTAGTGGGCTGTGACTTAATATTTTTTTAGTTTTCTGAGGGATACTGATATTTTTCCAGTAAGTAATCGTTTTATTTGCATCAATGCCATGAGCAATTACTTGAAACTTTTCCCCATTTATAGTTGCATAAAATTCAATTGCACCTCCAGCTTTAAACAATGGTTTAATGGCAACTTCGATAGCATTTTCTGGTTCTTCTGTTTTAATTGAAAAAATATTTTGCCCAACAATCGGCAATGAATCAAACCCAACTCCAGCATTAAGTTTCGAGACTGACAAGCATGTTCCATCAGCATTAATTTCTATGACAAGCAATTTAATCATGTGGCAAGGGGGTATTATAAACTTAAAACTAAGAAACTTTAGAAATGAGAATTATTGTTGTAAATATATATACCTTTCTTTATCATAATCTACTGAGGGCATAAAAGTTTTACGCAGGACTTTTGAAGGCCATTGGGAACGTTCTGAAATTTTGCAAGAAGATATTTTCATTAATCAAAAGTATTTGTCCCTAAAGTTTAGGTTGTAGAAAACAGTTTCATAAGTAATAAATCGCCCTCTAGTTAGAAATGCAATATACTTTTACAATGAGACGTACTTACATAATTACATAAGAGATGAAATTAAATCAGCCTAATTTATCGGAATGCAAACATACTGTCTTGGTTCAAAAGAAAAGCGACCAATTTAAACGACTTTCAGGGCTGAAGTGAAGAAGGTTCTACCAATTCAACTGGGATACTCCTCCTGTTCTCAACCCTTGGGTATCTAGTAAAATAAATGGTGAAATTTTCACTTCAATTCAGCGTTTAATCAGATTATAACTTTCAACTTTCTAAACAGAATTTCCTTTCTGCAAAGATTCGCTTACATTTATAGCCGGCAATTGAAAATAAATTAATGAGTAATTTAAACTTACGCAGTTTTACTATCGGAATTGAAGAGGAATATATGGTGCTAGATCCATTGACCCGTGAACTTAAAAGCCATGAACAAAAGATTGTACACGAAGGACAAAAATTATTAAAGGATAAGGTAAAAGCAGAAATGCATCAAGCTGTTGTGGAAGTTGGAACAGACGTTTGCAATAATATTGATGAAGCTTATCTAGACGTTTCGAACCTTAGAAAAAGTATCAATGAAATTGCCGTTAGCATGGGACTAAGCTTGGGTGCAAGCGGAACGCACCCATTTAGTCATTGGCACAGTCAATTGATTACCGACAATATTAGATACCAAGAAATATTAAACGAGTTGCAAGAAGCTGCTAGAAGCAATTTAATTTTCGGTTTGCATGTACATATTGGAATAACTGATAGAAGGCTGGCTCTGGACATTGCCAATACAGCCCGCTATTTTCTCCCACATGTATATGCACTTAGCACTAATTCTCCTTTTTGGGTGGGACGGTCAACGGGGTACAAATCATATCGTTCAAAAGTTTTTGACAAATTTCCTAGAACAGGTATTCCTGAATATTTTGAAAGCATCGAAGCTTATGATAATTATATTAACCTACTTATTAAAACAAACTGCATTGACAATGCTAAAAAAATATGGTGGGATATGCGGGTGCATCCATTTTATAATACTATTGAATTTAGGGTTTGTGATGTGCCGATGACCATCAATGAAACAATGGCTATTGCGGCATTATTTCAAGCTTTGTGTGCCAAACTGTATAAACTAAGGAGGCAGAACCTTAGCTTCATTAACTACCAACGTGCTTTGATTAATGAAAACAAATGGCGAGCAAGTAGATATGGTATTGATGGTAGTATGATTGATTTTGGTAAAGAGATAGAAGTGCCTACCAGAAGACTGATATTGGAATTATTAGACTTTGTGGATGATGTGGTTGATGAATTGGGGAGCAGACATGTAATTAGTTTCGTGGAGAAAATGCTTGAAAGGGGTACTGGAGCGGACAGACAACTTGCTATTTTTGAGGAAACAAAAAGTATGATAAGCGTTGTCGATTACATAAACAAACAGTTTCTGATTGATTATTAGACCCAAAATCCTGTTACAAAAACTCCATTTCTTTTCATTTTAAATTAAAATATTACTTTTATACCGATTTTATCACCAACAGGCAGCACTAGAAAATGTGTTTGTATCAACTGTTTGTGAGCATACTCAAATATTTATATCATTTGTCGGACTACGAACTTATAAAAGGTTGCATTGAGCAGAACCCTCAAACGCAGCGTATGCTCTTTGAGTTATATGCTGGTAAGTTCATGACTGTATGTTTACGATATGCTATTGATTCAATGGAAGCTGAGGATATGCTTCAAGAAGGGTTTGTACGCATATTCAACAATTTACACCAGTTTAAATTCGAAGGATCTTTTGAAGGATGGATGAGAAGAATTGTGGTAAATGTTTGCCTTAAACATTTACAAAGAAGAAAAATTCAATTTAAAGAAATTGATATTGAAAATAATAATGAACCACAACTTAGCCCCTACGCCTACAGCAACCTTGGGGCAGATGAACTGATGAAATTGATAAATCAATTGCCAGAAGGTTACAAGGCCGTGTTTAACTTGAATGTGATTGAAGGTTATAGCCACGATGAAATTGCAGAACTTTTAGGAATTCAGGCAAGTACGAGTAGAAGCCAATTAGTAAAAGCAAGAAGATTACTTCAAGAGCAAATTATTAAACTAGAGAAAATAGCGGTGTAATGACAGAAAATTTATTCGATAATTTTATAAAAGATAAACTTAGCAATCACGAAAGCTATGTGCCACAAAACTTGTGGGACAAGATTGTGGCTGAAAAAGAGATCAAGAAAAAGCCTCTCCCTTTTTGGAAGAATGGCTATTTCAAGGGTATCATCCTTGCACTAATAGTAACTGGTTTAATTTCATCAACTATTTTCATTTCAACAAACTATAGTTTGGTTAGTAACAGCACTAAAAACCAAATTATCAAAAGCACAACCAATGTAATAGAGGCAACAAAAACAACAAATGAATCAACTTCAAAAAATAGCTTAATCTCTGTTGATAAAAATATCAACAATATCAAATCACCTAAGGATAATAAAATTGGCTCATCTGCTAATGAAGACAATAACGAACGTAGCATAACTACTGAGAATAGTAAAGAAACTTCTATAGCTAAAATAAATTCAATTCATTCTATTTCAAAGAGAGCTTTAAAATCAAGTTTGGTTAAAAAAGAGCATACCATCCCTAACAGAATAATCAATGCGCCAACCGCATACAATGACAATAATGGTGGTGGTGATGAAAACGTTTCTGAATCTAAATCGCTTTTGAGCAAAGAAAAAGCAACTATTAACTCAGCAAGAAGTTTTGCAAAAACAACAAAGCAAATGCAGCATTCTGCAACACCAAATTCAGAAAATAATGCATTATTAGCTAGTCGTGATGTGAAAGAATCAAATCAAAAACCTAACATTTCTGAATCCTATAAGGATAATATTTCAACATCAATCGTTGAAAATAAATTTGAAAAAGGGAATATCATCTCTTCTGACAAAAATGTTCTTCAACTAAAAGACATCAATAAAACATTATCTTCTGAGAATAAAAACACTACAACCATCCATTTACCCGACACAAAACGAAAAGGATGGTATGTGGAGCTTTACGCATCCCCTGATATTGATACAAAACAAATAAATAGCAACGGATTAAGTAATAATTACTTACAGAAACAGGATAGTGCCACCAAATCCTTTGCGGGCATTACAGCAGGTTTTAGGATTAGTAAAACAATTAGCAATCATTTTCTTATTAAGAGTGGTATTCAGTTTAAAGAATCTGCAGAACGTTTTCGATACCTAAAACAAACTGATATTAAAAATGTTACTGTTTTAACAACAAGATCATATACTGACAATTCCGGAACAACAGTTTATCAAACAGACTCCTCGGTAGTTCAACAATCATCGGTAGTTGTTAAAACAGTCTTTAATACATACAAGAGTCTAGAAATTCCACTTATTGGCAGTTGGGAAAGTAATTTCAAAAAATTGCATTGGGCGGTTAGTGGTGGTGCAATTTTAAACCTTGCTACCTACTACGAAGGACAAACATTTGACAATACATTAAACGTAGTTCCTTTAGGTGCAACTCAAACCAATGGACTTTTCAAAAGCAATGCAAATGTTAGTTTATATGGTAGCGTGAGCTTATTATATAATGTGGGCAATAGCATTGATGCGTTTGCTGAACCCTACTATAGATATGGTTTATCCAACAGCAGCAATTCATCAATAGGCTACAATCAACGATTTAATTCTGCAGGCATAAACTTCGGATTGCGATATAAAATCCCTACTTTAAAAAGCATCAAATAATCAACTTCTAGCATCTTTAAATTTATTATGAAGAAATTTCTTTTCACAATATTAATGGCTTTCTGTATGCTTTATTGCCTACAAAGCTGCACAAAAACACCAACAGAAAGCGTTGTGGAAACTACTGTAGATGATACTGTTTGGGCTTTTAGTGACTCTACACCCGCAATCATTGATAGCTTAGACAAACCTGTTATTGTAGACAGCTTTAACTGTTTTACGAATCGTGACAATGAAAACATTATAACTAAAGGAGATAGTTTGATTATTGAATTTCCTTCGGGTGGTTGCATGACTTCACCGAACCAACCCTCAACTACAATCAAAAAGTCTACTAAAATAAAATCGGAAATAAGATTAATTAAAACAAGGGGAGACCTGATTAAATACCATCTTTCTTCTGAAAGCAATGGTAATTTGATTGCTTTAGGCGCATTTATAAACATAAAACTAACATACAATGGTAGGGAAGTATTCTGGAGTCCTTTTGCTCAAATAAAGATGCTTGTTAGGGCAAATAATACTACAGAGCCTATGACTTATTTTTCGTTTCAGCCTTCTTCAAATACAAGCAAAGATTCTACTTGGATGTCCAGCTCAAATGCAAATCCATTCGGCTTTATTTTACCCTACAAAGACAACCAAAAACGCAACTGGTATCAAATTAATTCAACTAAGGCAAAACAGTTTGGCTTCGCTTACTATCAAGACCCTTTAAGCCAACAAACAAAGACGAGATTGAACGTATTTATGCCATTGAAATATACGAATAAAAACACTTTGGTATATGCCGTTTTTGATAAGTATATATCTGCAATAAGGTTAAAAGCAAATAGTACTGGTAAGAGTTATGGCATTGCAGGCATTCCTGTTAATTCTAAAATTACAATTGTTACTATTTCAAAAATAAAGGGTGTTTATTATTTAGGAGCCAACGCAGTTACAGTAACTGACAGCAAACCATTTACGGTTACACCAAATCAAATTGATAGTAAGTCATTGAATAGTTTTCTGAAAGCTTTGTAAAAAGTGTTGTTTATTCCTTTGAGAAATTAAATAACGTTGCCGTGAATACGCCTCTTTCTCGCTTTTTCAATATGATGTCCCAATTACCTTTATATCGTAGAACTTTAGGTACTAGCAGATTATGATAATGGGTCATCTCCACTTCCATACTCACATCGAAATCGTATAATCCAGCCTTATAACTCAAAGAATAATTTCTGCGAAGCACTTCCAAATTTTTTTCATCAAACCATGTGGACATACTATCTACCACTACATCGTCTCGCATTGGTCCTAGATCATCTTTTGGCGTAATAGAAAAAACATAGCAACTTTTACCATCATATTCCTGTTGATCTAATCTATAATTATAAAGTTTATGCGCTTTCCCATCATACAAGTCTAGTTTATTACCTATAAAAGGAATGCCAGGTATTCTTTTGCCAGGATTAAAAAACAGCATCTTTAGTTGTTGCTTATGTTTCTCCAACCCAGAAACATTATCGGTGGAAGGTTGAACGCCACCAACGATGTTTGTTTCATTACATATTTTTCCTTCCGTAAAAAATAAAGAAGCATACAGTTTCCCTGTAAAATAATTGTAATCATGGTCGGTTGTGTAGAAGTCTCCCGTAGTTTCCTCTTGTAGCACTTTCATGGTGCGGCAACCATTGTTTCTTATTTGTTGGGTTCTGCTGAACAAGGACGCTTTCTTTCGTCCTTGTTTATCGAGCATCTGAATATCATTGAAGGAGGAATAATTTAATATCCTCAATGTTTTAAAGGCTTTATAGAAGGTTGTATCCTCTTTAATTTGTTTGATTAACTTTTTATAATCAAAATTATTTCTAACAATTACCTCTGGTAAAGACATCCGCTTATTCTCAAAAACTATGGTAGTATCCTGTGCAACTGCGAGTTTCAAACTACACAAACAAGCGAAAAAAAGGAGGTATTTCATCTATTTAGAGAAACTCATTTTGTAATCAACTTTCACCTTCCCTTTACTGATGTCATTAATCTTTCCTTGCAACATTTTTTTACGCAATGGTTTCAAGTAATCGATAAACAATTTTCCTTCCAAATGATCATATTCATGTTGAATGATGCGAGAAGTAAGGCCTGTAAAAAGTTCTTTTTGAGGCGTAAATGTGTAATCAAGGTATTCTAACAGTACTGCTTCTGGTCGGTAAACGTCTTCTCTTATTTTAGGGATAGATAAACATCCTTCGTTGTAAGCCCATTCGTTACCAGAAAGTTCCACTATTTTAGGGTTGATGAACACTTTTCTGATACCCGGTTCATCGGTATACTTTCCTTTATCTTCATCGTCTTGGTTCTCGAAAATTTGTTTGCTATCCATAACAAAAACCCTAATGGCCTTATTTACTTGTGGAGCAGCCAATCCTACACCTTTGCTGCTATACATTGTTTCCCACATGTTATCAATAAACTTTTTTAAATCTGGGTAATCAGGAGTAATGTCTTCGGCAATTTTACGCAACACTGGGTTTCCGAAAGCAACAATAGGTAAAGTCATATTTGAGAATAGAAAATATTAATAAAGAGCGCAAATATAAGATAAGGAACTGAAACCTTTTGTGAAAGTGGAAAGTGAGTAATGATTAGTGGTTAATGATTAGTGGTTAGTGATTAGTGATTAGTGATTAGTGATTAGTGGTTAATGATTAGTGATTAGTGATTAGTGGTTAGTGGTTAATGATTAATGATTAGTGATTAGTGATTAGTGACTAGTGGTTAGTGTGAAGTTATTTGGTTTCTTGAGTGATTAATGATCTCATGTATATATCAACCGTTACAAATTCAATCATTAATGTTTTACGCTAGATACCAACCGATACAAATTCAATCATTAATGTTTTACGCTAGATACCAAGTCAATGTAATTTTAATCATTAATGATCTACGCTAGATATCATTTAATCTAGTTTTGATTATCCATTCTCTAAATTAGCTCTATTTTATTTCGCCAATTCTTGGTGCATTAGGGTCAACTCTCGGTCTGAAAAAGTCAAACCATCCCATATAATTATTAGTAAGCCCCACTGTCCATGCCGTTAACTTGTCAATGTTCAATTCTGTAATGACTTTATGAGAGTTAATCATTACACTGTTTCCAAACACATCAATTGCACTTTTTTGAACTTGATAGGTTTGCCCACTGGTTTTATCACTATAAATGTCCCAAGCACCAAAAAGGTGAAGCATTTCATGTACGATGGTGCCAATGTTTAATATTTCGTCGCCATAGCCTTCTGTGTAAACGATGGTAGCTTCCAAGAATCTTTCTGCGTTCCTATCAGTTTTATACCACAACGGCTGAGAGAACGCACGTCCTGTTTTCTTGGCAAAAATCATTACAAATACATTATCAGAACTATCGGCAATCATCAAGGAATCATAAAAACTTTTAGAAGATTTGTATCCAATGGCTGGCAATATCCACGATATTAAATTAATTCCTCCTGGTGTTCTACTCGCAAAAACTTCCTTTACTTTAATGTCATGTTCTTCCCCAATTACAGAAACATTAAATTCAATATTTGATTCTGGGGCGTATTGTCTGGCTTGTCTTTGAATCCAACGATGACCGTATTCTTGTTTTGCCAATGCCATTTTTTTATCCTCGTCGCTCCATCCCTTTTTATCATCTGAAATAAAAATATCTATCACTTTTATTTTACCCGTTAATGACTTTGCACTGCCATAAGCTTCATTGTACCTTGTTGCATTAGGAGGATACTGTGCCAACACTTTATTAGAAAGCAGTATTGCCATAAAAAAGATAAGGATTGAGGAATTTGACTTTAAGCGTGACATGGGTTTTAAGTATGATTAAATGATTGAAATAATTACCAAGTTAATTTAATAAATGAAACAGCCTGGCGAGGCAAATCAACAGTTAGATTGATAATACCATCCTTTACAGCAATTACTTTGGAAGAAACTTGTTCCAGTTGACCAGCTTTTTCTAAAGTTTTAATCTGCACTGCTGATGGACTCTCCGGGCTACCCATTGCTTTCCAAGCTTCATAAGAATTACTGTGCTTGTCATCAATTTGATATTGAGTAATGGTTACCTTTTTAGAAGGAATATCGTTAATGGATAATTGAACATTTGCTGCATTGCCAATAGTATCATCATCATGGTAATTCCATAACATGATACCAGCAGAGGCTTTATCTTTTGAAGCCAAAACGCCAATATCAGTAGTTGCTCCCCTTATGCCAGAATCTTTTGCAGTCTGAAGGCTATACATATTATCACTTACAGCCTCTACCCTATTACCAGACATCATACCAAACATTCTAAATACGTTTAGCACAGGCTTGTCAACCCCATTAGTCGCTAAATCCCTAAAGCCATAAAACCATGGTTGGTCTTCAAACTCAAAACTCCATGAGACTGCCCCCTTAAAGTTGACCTTATACATATCTGCCAAAGCATACTTTCTGGCAAAAGACGCAGCCGTATAACTTGAATACATGGTGCCATTACGGTAGGCATTCTGGGGATTGGTCTTCATGCCACACGCTGCACATCCTTCAGGGTCAGATTCTCCTATAACGATGGGAATATTCTTTGCTTGCGGATAAGAAGCTATCAACTTAAATGCATCATTAATATTACGCAACTGATTGCTGATGCCCATTCTTACGTGACCATTAACTACTCGAGGCGAACCTTTGGCATGAAAAAGAATTACATCTAACGGCGTACCTATTTTACCTGATACATAATTTGTATCGCTAAAGCAATGTTTTAAAAATACTTTCTGAAACTTTTCACCTCCACCCGTTACATCACTACCACCAATCTTGGCAGTTGGTAAGGCACGTTTTACGCCATCAACAGCATAGTCATATAGCTTACAATAATCTTGCACACTACCTTTCCAATAGGATGAACCATTTGGCTCATTCCAAACTTCCCAATACCAACTTTCTACTTCTTTTTTACCATAACGCTCCACACAATGTTTCACCCATTCGTAAGCCAAATTACCCCACTTTGTGTAATCTTTTGGGGGATAGCACCAACCGCCTTCTATCTTGTTATAAGCATCGCCGGGCTTCCAATTGTGCTTGTATGGTTGTGGGTGAATAGACAAAGCTTCTGGCATGAACCCTAATTGAGCCAATGGTTTCATGCCACGGCTAATGTATGTATCGAAGATGCTATCAACAATTTTCCAGTAGTAGATAGGATTACCATTTGCATCTTCTGTGTACATATTGGTGCTGCCCCATTTTAAAGCTGCCACGCCATCGCCGGTACTCATCAAACTATGGCAACGCACATAAACAGGCACAGGACTTAAAGCTGCCAATTCGCTCAATAGTTTCTTGCCATCTTTCATGTAGGTATAGTTTGGCTCATCGTAACCAAACCAAGCCCATATTGGTGTCATGGGTGCAATTTCCTTAGCCAAAGACACGCTTATATTGGCATTATCTTTTGCTTGAGCAAGTAGTTTACCGCTTACCAACAAACAAGTAGCAACCGTTAGAGACAGAGATAATTTCTTAATATTCACACTAATTATTTTGCAGGAATTGCTTCCAAGGTTATTTCTCCATCCTTCAATCCATCAGCACTAGCCTTAATCTTGATTGAACCATTAGCATTTGCCTTTACAATGGCAATACATGATCCTTTAAAAGCAAACCTCTTTGGAGATGAGAATACATCAGAAGCATTCAAATCTCCATTATCAGTAGCGGCAACAACGCCCGAACCAATGGCCGTAAAGGAAATTTGGTTATCTGCATTCAGGCAAGGGACACCGTTTTCATCCACAATAGTTGCGGTGATATAACTCACATCATCCCAAGAGTTTTCTATTGACTTTTTATCCGCAGATAACAAAATCTTTGCAGGAGTTCCGGCAGATTTCAGTTCCTGCGTAGCTACTACTTGGCCTTTATTTCTACCAACCACTTTCAAAGTACCCTTATGAAAGGTAAAACTCCAAACCCTTGCAGAAGCCTTATCATCTGGTCTTGGTTTTACGCCAACTGATTGGTCATTCAAGAACAATTCTACTTCATCGCAATTACTATACACTTGCACCTTCGCTTCATCATACGTATCAATATCCGTAGGACTCCAATCGCTTATCCAGTTGCCCGCACCTGCATTTTGTTCCTTACGCATCGCAAAAACCATTGGCTTATCGCTCCACCAACTTTGATATTGATAGCCAATATACTTTTCAGTACCCGTTTTATCCAACAATCCGAAAGGCGCAACAACAAGAGGCCAATCATTTTCGCCAATATAATCCACGCCAGTCCATAAAAATTGACCAGACATAAACGGTTTGTCTCTTAATGCCAACCAAGATTGTAATTCAGGTCTATTTTCCGTACCAATCACTATTCTTTTTGGATTCTTATCATGCGCAGCAACCAATTCATTCTCACGGTAATTCTGTCCCACGATATCCATTGTTTCCGCAAAACCATTCTCATAAACCTTTGACATTCCCGGACGAAATAATGCCATCGTAACAGGTCTAGTTGGATCTAAAGAATGAACTAAGTCCTGTTGCATTCTATATTTCCTAAAGCCACTAGAATCATTTAAGTTATCATGAATTTCATTACCAACAGAGTAAATAACTATAGATGGGTGATTTCTGTCGCGCACCAATTGATCGTGTGTATCCTTCTCCCACCAATTATTGAAGTACTCATTATAGCCATAAGTAGCACTACTTTTTGCAGCATTCCATGTGTCGAAAGTTTCATCCATCACCACAAAACCCATCTTATCGCACAAATCCAAAAACTCTGGCGCAGGAGGGTTATGAGAAGTGCGAATACCATTAACACCAATGCCTTTCAACAACTCCAAACGTCTTTCCCAAACACGCAAAGGCACGGCAGAACCAACGGCACCTCCATCAGTATGCAAGCAAACACCTTTTATTTTAATGTTCTTTCCATTCAATGAAAAGCCTTTTTCTGCATCAAACTTTATGGTGCGAATACCAAAGGTGGTGGTGTAATTATCCAAAACTACCTTACCTGCTTTCACACTAGAAATAGCCTTGTATAAGTTAGGTTTATCAATACTCCAAAGCTGTGGTTGATCTACAGAAAGGTCTTGATTAATGACTGCCGATTTACCAGCAGCAAGAGATTGTTTGGATTCGATAGACTTAACAACCTTACCATCCGGAGCAACTATATCTGTTTGTAAAACAATGTCAGTCTTGCTTGTTGATTGATTGATAACTTCTGTTTGTGCATGAACGGTTGCTTTTGCCTCACTCACTTCTGGAGTAGAAACAAAAACGCCCCATTTATCGATGTGTACATTATCGGTAGAGATTAAACGAACATGCCTGTAAATACCCGAACCGCTGTACCAACGGGAAGCAGGTTGCTGAGAATTATCCGCCTTGACTGCAATGATATTTTTATTGCTGGCACCAACCTTTAAATATTTGGTCAGCTCATACTGAAAACTGATGTAGCCATAAGGACGCTTACCCAAATTGTTGCCATTAATCCATACATCGCTGTTCATCATCACCCCATCAAACTCAATAAAGAAACGTTTTTTGGCATCGGCGTCAGCAATAGTAAAAGATTTTCTATACCAACCAATACCTGTTTCTGCATAAGCACCACCCCTACCTGAAGGATTGGTACGGGCAAAAGGATATTCCACTCCCCAATCGTGCGGCACACTCAACGAACGCCATGCGG
The DNA here is from genome assembly GCA_947447825.1 of Chitinophagaceae bacterium. Lineage (GTDB taxonomy): Bacteria > Bacteroidota > Bacteroidia > Chitinophagales > Chitinophagaceae > Parasediminibacterium. The sequence goes on from CANFLL010000068.1 coordinate 17,633, forward strand.
CATCATTAAAATCGGCCTTTTCTGCACCACTTACATCTTCTTTTATAAACTTCCAATTAGCATCGAAAGAACTGATGCTACGCTGCGCAAAACTTTGGTAACTGCCAAAAATCAATGCAGTTAAAGGGATAATTTGTTTGAAAGAATGCCACTTCATATTCATGTATCTGTAATTTATTTGTTGAGTATAGTCGTTTTGAATGTATAGTTACCAGAGCCAATCTTGTACTGTAATCGCCCATTAGTTTTCCCAACAAACTTTGCCAAGGTAGAAGTTGACACTTCTTTTCCGTTAAGGTTTATTGCTTGCAAAGAATCTCCTAAAACATCTACCAAAGCAGTCGTATTGGCTGGGATAGTAACCATCAATTCAAAACTGTTTGCTTCTTTATGCCACTGGCTTTTAATCAGTCCATAAGGAGACAGATAACTTGCCTTTACCTCGTTTATATCTCCAACCACTTCTGGATGAATTAATATTTCATTGAATGCCACCGAATTTTCTGTTTGTTTGATGCCTGCAAGTCCACTATAAAACCACTCCATCAAATGCCCCAACATCAAGTGATTATTGGAAACATTACGCAAAGCTTGCCAAGATTCAGTAAGAGAGGTTGCACCTTTTGACAACTGATAACCGTAGCCGGGCACATCGCTTCTGTTATTCATATCAAATATTAATTGCGATGCACCGCCATTTTCTAAAGCTTGAACCAAGTATCTGTAACCAATATCGCCCGCAGTAAGTGCGTTATTATTGGCCTTAATATCCTGAATAATATTTGCCAAAACCTTTTCCCTGTTTTGAGGCTCAACCAAATCCATATACAAAGCCATCGCATTGGCAGTTTGGCTTCCCCTATCATATTGGTAGGTATCTGCATGGAAGAATTTCTTATTAAACGCCTCCTTAATGCTTGCCCCCAATGTTTTATAATAGTTGGCATCAGCCTCATTATTCAATAATCTAGCTGTTTTCTCTAAAATATTTACATCATAATACCATATTGCAGTTCCTGTAACCCCAAGCGATGTAAGTTGCGAAACGCCGGGCTTGCTTGGACCAATATCGAACCAATCGCCCAAGCCATAAGAGACAATATTACCAGTACCAGCCTGCTTTTGCAAGTAAGCCACATACTTTTTCATCCCGTCATAATTATCTGCCAAAACCTTTGTATCTCCATACCATAAATACATATACCAAGGCAAGATTACATAAGTAGAACCCCATTCTGGAGAATCTGCAAAAGGACTAAGTTCACTGCCAAATCTTCCAAACTCAGGGGCAGTTGTGGGTACAAAACCGCTTTCGTGTTGGGCAGCTTGCAAATCGGCTACAGCTTTATTATTCAATCCAACTAAATTAAAATTGAATTGATCCGATGCCATCATTAAGTGTACTTGCTCCTGCCAGCCAAGCTTTTCACGGTGTGGGCAATCGGTTAGCACACTAGCCATATTACTTTTTATTGCCCAATTTATCAAAGTATCAATTCTATTAAACAACTGATTAGAACAATGGAAGCTACCCGATTTTTCAGCAGAGTTTCTAGTATGCAATCCCGCTAGGCTTTTCACAACAGGCAGCTTCAAGGGATTAGGTTCTCCTTCAGGCACCGCACCTTCCAATTGTACATATCTAAAACCATAATAAGAAAAACGTGGTTGCCATTTTTCCTCAGCCCCACCTTTTAAAATATAGGTAAAACAATAACCTTTACCTGTAGCAGATTGATTTACAGAACTATCCGCATCAATCAGTTCGGCAGGAAAAACCCTTACTTGCTTTCCACTTGAACCTTGAACAGATAGGCTTACAATGCCAGAAGCATTTTGTCCTAAATCGTACACCCAATTTCCTTTACCGTTTTTAAAGACAGCCTTGGGATGAAATGTTTCCATCACTTTTAAGGGGGCATCTTGTTGCGCTTTCAATAAAGGCGAGCCCTTTACTGCCACAGAAGTTTGCCATTTACTATCGTCGAAACCCGGTTTATCCCAACCAGTATGTTCTAGTGTAGCGTTATAATCTTCGCCTCCGTAGATGGTATTATAGGTTATTGGGCTTTTACTATTCTTCCAAGATTCATCGCTCACAATGGTTTGGCTAGTTCCATCAGTAAATTCTACCACCACTTTTGCAATCATTTTGGGCAAGCCATGTTGCATGATATGCCCCTTAATATACCGTCCTTTAGGCAGGAAATAAAAGCCATTACCAAGAATAACTCCAAGGGTATTTGCCCCTTTCACCAATTGATCGGTGATATCAAAAGGAACATACAGGCTATACTTTTCGTAGGTAGTCCAACCGGGATCTAAAAAGTGATCGCTAACCTTTTTGCCATTGATGTTAATTTCAAATTGCCCCAATCCACACACAAAGGCCGTTGCACTCTTGATGGGTTTATTAATTTGAATATCCTTTCTAAACTGAGGTGAAATGTATCTTAAAGCAGGAACTTTTAAGGCAGAATCTAGGCTAGGATATTTGGATTCATCCAACACATCCATCGTAATCCATTTAGCGTTATTCCAATCATTTGAAGACAATAATCCCATTTGCCAAGTAGCAATAGTACTCCAATCAGAAGCGATGTTTTCTTGATTCCACACCTTTACTTTCCAGTAATATTTTTTGGCTGATGATAAAGGCAAGCCTTTATATTGAACTTGAATTGATTGATTAGACAACACTTTTTTACTATCCCACACATTCCCTTGATCTTTCAGAAGCTTTTCTTTACTATCTGAAACCAATACCTGATAGGCTGTTTGAGAAGTACTGGGAAGAGAGGATTCAATAATCCAACTTAACCTTGGTTGTAAAGATTCAACGCCTAATGGATTGGTATTATACTCGCAAGTAAGTGAACCAACCGACAATTTAGCTTGACCAAAGCCAAAGATGCAGCAGAATACTGCACCAATAACGAGTAAATGTTTTTTCATATTATCTTTTGTATCCCATTGTTTACGCAACACATACCAATAATGTCCCGACACATACCAATAATGTCCCGACACATACCATATATTGCTTTACACATACCAATAATGCCCCGACATATACCATAAATGCCTCGACACATACCATATATTGCTTTACACATGCCAATAATGCCTCGACACATACCATAAATGCCTCGGCACATATCAATGATCGCTTGACACATACCAATGTCGGAAATGCTACATCAAACTTTTATTTCAAACGTTCAGAGTGTTCAATTCCATCAGCCGATTTTAATGGCACAGGCTTTTTGTCTACATCAATGGTTACGTTATTATACTTCCATCCTTTGGTAAACTCAAGCGTACCCAAAGAAGTAGCCTGAATGCTACAGTTAGTAAACACGAAATTCTCCAACAACGATTTCTCATAACCAGTACCCACAAAAGCGGTGGTTGCATTGGTAACCTTAACGTTGGTGATGTAGATATTCTTGGCATGAGGCGTACCCAATTCTGCAGGTGTAACCTTGTGCAACATGGCTTTCCAATGTGCAGGAACAGAATCGTAACTATATCCCTTGGGCAATTCAGAATAGCTATAAGCAGGATACCAGTTTAGGTTAAACTGATAGGCATTGTTCACAGAATCCATCACCGTATTCTGAAAATAGATGTCCTCGATAGTGCCACCTCTTGTAAATGCCGACTTAATGCGCAAGCCATTGTCGGTATTGGTTGCTTTCAAATCAGTAGCCAATATATGGCGGATGCCTCCAGATGTTTCACTACCCAATGTTACCAATCCTGCACCTCTTCTGGCAACGCTTTTTCTTATAACTACATATTCTGTAGGTCTGTTTACACGCAAACCATCCCAATCCCTACCGGCCTTCAAGCAGAAATTATCATCGTTACAATCAATATCACAGTTCTGAATCAACACCCACGTAGAAGAATCAATATCAATACCATCGGTACTTGGTCCGCTGCCATCCTCATTGTTTTTAATGATAACACCATCAACAGTCAGGTTGTGAGAATACAAAAGCTGAACTGTCCAGAAGCCTGCATTTTTAAAGGTTACCCCTTTAATGCTAATGTCAGATGAGTTTTGCACCAATAAGGTTCTTACACGTTTTGCATCATAATCCACTATCCAACGCAAGCCCTTATTGTCGTAATCCTTACGCATCGACCAGTATTTATCCCAACAAAACTTTCCCCTTGCATTAACAATACCCTTACCAGTAACGGCTGCATTTTTGGCATCAATGATATTGATTAAAGCGGCTGGCCACTTGGTTTCAATACCTGCAATACGTGTTTGAATCTCTGGATAATCATCAAAATTTTGAGAGCCAAGAATGGTTACGCCACTATCAATTCTCAATTGAATATTACTTTTCAAAAAGATAGAACCGCTGATGTAAGTACCCGATTTAAAACTTACGATACCACCACCTTGCTTGGCACAGGCATCAATGGCGTTCTGAATGAAGGCAGAGTTAATGGTTACGCCATCATTCTTAGCTCCATAATCGTTCACCCAAAATACTTTTTTAACTGTGGGAAAAGATTTAGCCCCCACTTTAGGCACCCAATCCAAGTTTTGAGCAGCAACAAATTGTAAACTAGCTACAATCATAAACACACAAGCAAACAAACTTTTTCTCATAAATTTTAAATAATTAGTAAGGTATTAGTGAAGCGTATTTTTACCAAAAGGAACACAAGGTTTTCTCCACGAACACTAGGATTATAGGATTTATTTTTGTAAAATAGCTATTCAAACCTAAGTGTCCTTTGTTTTTCCTAGTGCACTTTGTGGTTAAAATCCTCCTGAATAGAAACATTTGTTGATGTTCTGAAAGGCAATGCAGGCAAGCCTTCCTTATTAAACAAATTTGGTTGTGCAGATTCATCCCACGCAAAACGAACTTGTGTTGGCTTGGCAATAGAATCAGCTTCCACAATAATCTTATCTCCTTTGATGGTAGCTTTTGCAGGCACGAATTGATTATCTGCGCCAGCGATGGCAAACCAGGTTAATGGTTGGTCATCACCTGAAATCAATCCACTTCCCACATAGTTAAAACTTAGTTCTATGGTATTCTTTTTAATTTTCATTGATTGATAGGCTGGACCAGAATAAACAATCTTATGCTTATAATCTTTTGCCAAGGCGCACAAAGCCAACCGATGAGCAACCGTCCATTTGTACGAAGGATGTATATTGGTTAAATCATCAACCAAATCAGTTGTAACCACCATTGCAGTATAGGGAATGGATAGGTTTTTGGTTTGCGCTTCCCATGTAAGTGGTAATGATTCTACCGTATGAGGTTTGGCATCCTTTAACCTAGAAGTGTATTTGTGTGGAGCAATTTGAACGAAGTAGAAAGGAATTTTTTTATCGTGAAATAAATCTCTCCAAGTATTAATCATCAACTCCATTTTAGCAGGATAGGTTGCTTGATCTTCCACCATACAATTAGACTCTCCTTGATACCATAACATTCCTTTTATGGTGTAAGGCATCATTGGTAACATCATTTTATCAAACATTTGCCCGGGGTGCATGCCATCTATTTTGAACTTAGGATTTGTGGCTGAATCCTTAAATATGGGTGATTGTTTGTAAGCCCAATCTGGTGTCCATTGTTCTACACGCGTTCCGCCCCAAGAAGAAGATATTATACCAATAGGTACGTTCATTTTAGCAAAGATCTCTTTAGCGAAAAAATAACCAATTGCAGAAATAAAACGCACATTGGTATCATTGCCATTCACCCAACCATTTGTAGGCAAATCATCCTTCTTTAAGTTCTTTTCTACATATAAATATCGGATGCCATCAGGCTTTGTGGCGGACAGTTCCTCTGCTGCACTATCTATACCTTTTTTAGGTGCTGCATATTTCTTAGTCTTTCTATCCAATGGATATTCCATGTTAGACTGACCCGAACAAAGCCAAACATCGCCCACCAAGATATTGGTAAGCTCAATGGTGTTCGTTCCTTTAACAGTTAATGTGGATGGATTAGCATTTGCAGGCATGGCGTCTAACTGCACCTGCCATTTACCATCGGCACTGGCTACCGTACTTTTTTGTTGTTTACCAAAAGAAACTATAACATTTTCTCCTGCCGTAGCTTTTCCCCAAATAGAAACTGGCTTATCTCGCTGAAGCACCATATTGTTGGAAAAAACTGCGGGCAGACTAATTTGAGCAAAAGAAGAGATAAAAGTAATGATTCCCAAAAGGGATGCAACCAGATATTTAATCCTTGAAATAATAATAGACATTACAATCGTTTATTTAAGCGGGCAAAATAACTGCTGCGTTCTATACAACTGTCATACTCCGTCATATTATTAATTTATTCAAGGATTGAATGTATTTTTTTTCGTAAACTATGTTTTATTAGTTTGTATGATTAAGGGACAGTTTGGATTAATGGGCAATCTAATTTTGTAAATATTATATCATTTTAATCCTCACTATAAAAAGAAGAAGCCTAACCGAATTGTCATGTTGTAAGCATCACTTTAAATTTGCATGTCTGTCTGAATTAGCATTATTACGATTAAAGGATAGGTAGTATTAATACGCCTAATATTAAATATCTTACAATCAATCTAATCTTGATTCAGATAAATTAAACTTCAACTTCCCGAAAGCTTGAAGCTTTCGGGAAGTTTTCTATATAAATAGTCACTACTTTTCAATCATTAAATTAATAAATCAAGGCAAAGAATTGTGTTTGGTGTTTTAGCAATCCGAGTTCTTCTTCTTCCATGTTATTAATAGAGCCGAAAAGAGCTTTCTTTAAATGCAGATAACGTATTTTGAAATAGCTTCTAAAAATAAAGTGGAAAGTAGATAAGTCAATAAATGCAAATGCTTCTTTGGCTAAATCTCTTTGGCCTATTTCATACAAGCAGATGCAATAAAGCAAATCAAACGTTTCGTAATATCCCTTTTCTTTCATTTTGCCTAAGAAAGCGATTAATTGGTGGTTTTAGGGAGAAGTAAGGGGCGACTGGAAGGTTTTCCATTTGAAATAAAATGCTTTACTAAGGAAGGGTTCGCTTGGAGTGAAGCCTTCCTTAATAAGCAACGTGTTGTCTTTTACTATATGTTTGCCGCAGAGAACTAGAGACGATGACTTCTTTTATTTACCCTTTAATTAGTGCAACTTGTTTCGGTATCAGCAATGCCTACTGGCGCAAAATAGAAAAAGCAGGGTTCTATTATGAGGAAGCCATCTTTTACCGTGGGTTTATCGGTGTTATCTTGTTATCTACCCTTTGGATAATATTACATAAAACAAACACCTTACCTTTTCTCGTTTATCTAGACAAATCAATCCTCTCAAATTATCATTGGTTACAAACCCTACTAGTCTGCATAGTTTGCAGTTTGGGGCTGGTCTGTTTTGTCCCCTCACTAAAACATAAAATCGTAGCGGTTTCCGTCTCACTTTCTTCCATCAACATCTTCGGAATACTTACAGCAATTTTTTTCTTTGGCGAAGTCTTTCTATTCAAACACCTATTAAGCCTTGCCATTGCTGCAATCGGGGTTCTATTAATTGCACTAAAAAGCAATTCAACCACTAAGAATATAGCTTTCAATTTTCATTCCATCATCCTTCCCCTACTCGCCGCTTTCTTTTGGGGTGTAGGCTATACGCTTTTTAAGATACCCTTACAATGGATGGGTGCATTAACACTTGGTGTAATGATCGAATTGGTGGTGTGGATTGTATCTATTATTCTACTGTTTAAGAATGGATTTATTCCTCTTAAAAAACTAAAAGAAGCATTAATAGCAACACCTCACTTTTATGTGGCAGGAGGTTTATTGGTATGCGGTTCGTTGTTTATTAATATTGCCATTGCAAATTTAACCATCGTGGAGGTAAATATTTTCGGAATGGTCTGCTTTCCTGTAACCATTCTAGCTGCGTTTCTGTTTCATGCCGAAAAACCTACACTAAAAGAATGGATGGGTATTTTGTTTATTATCAGCTCTATAATATACTCAGTGTTAGCACACTGATTCTAGATTAATTTCCTTTACAATAGCTTCCCCACCTCCATATAATCCCTCCAAATTTGGGTATAAATAAAAGGTTCAAACAGGTTAGTATCTATTGATTTGTAGTAATTTTTAGCCTTCTGTGTGTGTCCTGACACTTGATAAACAAAAGAGATATAAATGAGCAATTGGTTTTCTACTTTCAGTTCCCAATGTCCAACGGTGTTGTGGTGTGTCTTTTTAAAATGTTGTTCATAGTCGTTAATGATGCCTACTAGCCAATCTGTTCGCTTGCCTCTATATAATGCCCTACATAGGTAGAACATAAAAGGCAATGCTAGAGAGTAAGACTTTGAAAATACAAACTGATGGATAGTAGAATAGTAAGGAGAAAGCACACTATAGCTATGTTTAGGTTCTTCGGCAAGACAAATGCC
>CANFLL010000069.1 GCA_947447825.1 Chitinophagaceae bacterium
TATTGGTGAAGAACACCAACATCGGCGAGTGGGAACACCAACAAGGGCAGAAAAATAGACCTCTTAGGAAATCCATTCTCTCTCTCTTTCAGTTACCTCAGTGGCAAAGAAATTCTACCTAATTGTATAAAATGATTGCCACAGAAGGCACAGAAAAAACAGAGAAATCAAATAGAAGACACTCTTTTTTATCTCAAAGCAATTGTCGAAGAGGTCCAATATTGATAGTCGCGCATCCAGTTACTAAAAATTGTAAAGAGTTTGCCATAGCTCGATGAAATAATTTGATTGCTTTGTTGGGAGAATTAGTAGCCCATGTTTTTCAATAAAGCAATAACAGCTTTTGCAGTTTTATATTTAGCATGTTCTCTTCGTAGTAAATGCCCACTCTTGCTATTATAAACCTTACCTTCCAATTCTTCATCAAACTTTTGGCTAATATCTTTAAGATAGGTAAGTTTTGGTTTTGGTAATATCAAATTTGGAGTATCATAAATTGAAGTCTGATAATAATAACCCTCTACATCATTATCGGCAAACCTTGGCGAATGAGCTTCTGCCTTCAACATAATAATCAATTCAGGTTCTTTATCTTTATCGGCATTGGTGAAAAAGATGGTGTCAATCTGTTTTTCGTTTTCCCCTCCTTCCCCCCATAAAGTATCAATTAGTGTCCGCCTATAACTGTTACTATCTGTTGGGGTTAGTAAATAGCAAACTTGTTCTGTGCTATTATACTGACCCTGAAAGTCTGATAAATAAATCAATAATTCCTTGGTGGAATCCCATGATTTAATTCTTTTCACGGGATAGCGCAAATCTTCTAAACTAAAACTTCGCTTAATAAAGTCTTCATTATTCTCTGATGGGTTTCTTTTGTAAGATTGTGCATTTGATGCAAAAGCTAAAACTATAAATACTGTTGTAACCACTATTCTTCTCATAAAACATCCATGATTTCATGACTAATTACTGGTTGCTTTTTAACAACCATAAACCTCAACTTTATCAAACTTGGCAGCACTATCAGCAATAAAGGCAACGCAATGATAAACCCTGAAATAACCGCTATCGCTAATGGCTGATGTAGTTGTGCACCCGTACCAATACCTAAGGCAATTGGCATTAAGGCTATGATAGCTCCCAATGCGGTCATTAATTTAGGACGAAGCCTTGTTGAAATAGAATAGATGATGGCACTATTTACGTCCTGCGACTTTAGATATATCTCTTCAAACTGAAGATAAGTAAAGATGGCATTCTCACCAATAATGCCCACTATCATTATTAGGCCGGTATAACTACCTACATTCAACGGCGTGTGTGTAAAATATAATCCCATATAGCTACCCGATATGCCTAATACGGCTATCAACAGAATGATGAACGAAATAGCAAAATCTTTGAAAAGAAATAGTATAACACCAAATACCAACAAGCTAGCGGCAATTAATATGATGAGTAATTCTTTAAAAGACTGTTGTTGCTCGGCATACGAACCTCCGTATTCAATGGAATAACCTTGCGGTAAAGAAACCTTTGCCTTCACTTGTTTTTGAATATCCTTGATTACACTGCCTAAATCGCGCCCTTCCAAACGGCCTGTTACCACACCCATCGATTGCAAGTCCTGCCTTTCTATTTCTGCATCACCCGCAATTAAATGTACCGAAGCAAGTGTCTTTATGGGTTTTAGTTTCCCACTAGGCATGAAGATGAGCGTATTCTCTACATCATTCACACTTAGATTTTTACTATTAGGATAAATCATCCTGATATTGGTAAACTGTCCTCTGTCATATACACTACCCGCCAAATTACCTTCTAAGGCACACTGCAACTGATATTGAAAGCTAGTAGGGTTAATGCCAAACTGTGCCAAGGCACTGTAATTAGGCTCTATATTTATGGAAGGTCCGGCGATAACTATCCCATCAAACACATCTGCCGTACCCTCAACGCCAGTAATAACGGCAGCCACTTGTTTGGATAGTTCATGAAGCTTGGTTGGTTCATTACCAAATATTTTTACTTCAATAGGTTGCACCGATGTCATCAAATCGCCAAGCATATCACCTATCACCTGACCAAAATCTACGCGCAAACCTGGCTGTGTGGATTCAATCTGTTTGCGGATGTCGCTAATCACATCTTCAGTTGTTTTGTCCCTTTTCTTTTTGAGCTGAATAAGGTAATCGCCCCTGTTAGGTTCTGTAATAAAGAAACCCATCTGTGTGCCCGTTCTTCTAGAATAGGCTTCCACTTCTGGTACTTTCACCAGCATCTTTTCCACTTCGCGCAGCATCCTATCTGTTTCTTCCAATGAAGTGCCGGGCGGAGAATTATAATCCAACACAATACTTCCTTCATCCATTTCAGGCAGGAAGCCTGTCTCTAGTTTTGGAAAAATATAATATATGGAGGCTGCTAATGCCGCAATGATGATAATACTTATCCAAGCATGTTTAATAAAAAAACCTACCCACGGTTGGTGCTTTACGTGGTGTATTTGTTGGTTCTTTTTCAACACCCTAACCTGACTAGCTTTTCGGGTAAACAGTAAATAAATGACGGGTAATATCAACCAAGTAACAAAAAAGGAACAAACCAACGTAATAATCATGGTGTTGGTCATCACTTTAAAATAAGCACCTGCCACCCCCGTCATCAACAAAAAAGGAAGGAAGATAACGATGGTACTTAATGATGAACCCACCATTGCAGGAAACAAATATTCTATGGCTCGATGCAGTAAACGAGAGGTTGGTTCTTCGGGATGCTCCTCATGTGTTCGATGAATTTGCTCCACCACCACAATAGCATCGTCTATTATCAACCCAATGGCGGCTGCCAATGCACCCAAGGTCATTATGTTTAGCGTTTGCCCAATGGCATAAATGATGATGATGGTGAGCAATAAGGTAACAGGAATGGTAATTAATATAACCGAGCTAGCCTTGAGGGAACGTAAGAAAACAATGGCAACCAAGATGGCCAATGCAAGCCCAATCCACAAGCTATCTGTAACACTCTTTATAGAATCCTTTACAAAGTCTGCCTGAACATAAAACGGCGAAACAGTAACATCTTTCGGAATAATATTCTTCAATCCTGCCAATTGCTCATTCATCTTGTCCGACACGTCCACCAAGTTGGCATTGGGCTGTTTGATTACTGCTAACAATATCCCATCATGCCCATTGGCGTTAATCTTTACATATTCTTTTGCCTCCTGAATCTGCACACTTGCAAGGTCTTTTAGCAATACTATACGCTTACCATTGTTGCTAATTACAATGTTCTCCAACTGCTCTTTCGATGTCACGGACGCATCAGTAACAGTCAGGTAAAGTAATCTATAGTCTGCCAAATAGCCGTTAGATTTAATAAAGTTGGTTTGGCCTAGTGCGGCATTAATGGTGTCGGGCGGAATGCCAAGCGAACTCATCTTTTGGATGTCCAATTGAATCCAATATTCCTTTTCTTTTCCACCAATAACCCGCACTTCCGACACCCCTTCCACCTGCGACAGATAGGGTTTGATGGTGTACATTGCCAACATCTTCATTTCAATAGGCGAACGATTCTTACATTCTATTGAGTAACCAATTACAGGCAATATGGAGGGGTTCATCCGTTCTACCGTAATATTTATATCGGGAGGTAAGGTGTTTTTTATCTCAGCTATCTTCGATTCTATCCGTTGTTCACTAACGTCAATATCCGCTTTCCAATCCATATAAGCAGAAATTTCGCAGCTACCACGGCTAGTAGTACTGCGGATGCTTTTAAGGTCAGGTACTTGCTTTACTGCATTCTCCAATTGACGGGTTACAGAAATCATCATCTTCTTCACGGGCTGCTGACCTGCTTCGGCAATGATCTTTATTTTAGGGAAAGTAATCTCTGGAAACAAGGCCGTTTGCATATTTGAATAGGCAAACAACCCTCCTACAATAATCAATACAATGATTACAGCAATGGGATTCTTATGTGTTACGAAATGACTTCTCATCTTTAGTTGTTAGTGATTAGTGGTTAGTGGTTAGATATTATTGGTTAGTTGTTAGCGTAAGAAGAACCTGTTTTACACTAACAACTAACCACTAATAACTAACAACTACCTTAGCTGTATCCGGCAAACCATAGTTGCCTGTCAGTAATACCTTATCAGTAGGGGATAGTTTAGGCGATAGAATCTCTACCCTGTCTTTTGTTTCAATGCCTTTTGTCACCATCAGTTTTATCGCCGTAGTACTATCTTTCATCTTCATTATCCAAAACTGACTCTGTATTTCATCAGTCAAGACTGCCTCTTTTGGCAACGAAACAACACTACTTTTTGCACTCTTTACAAAATACACTTTAGCCAACAGGTTCTCCGGTATTGCCTTCTCGGTGTTTACTTTTATCATGTAACTCTGTGTTTGCGATACCGCATCCACAGTGGGCATTTCTCCTTCTAGCGTACCATCAAGCGTGGTTCCATCAGGCAAATGAAGTTTAAGATTCTTGTTATAAGGCAAATAAGGTTTCAATTCATAAGGCAGATTTAGCAGGAAAACAAAGTTCTTTGTATCGGTAATGGTTGCCAATTGCTCATTATCCTGCACATAATCCCCTGTACGGTAATTAAGCTGCGTAACATAACCACTGCCAGGTGCTTTTATGCGCATCGTCCCTTCAAAATTGAGGGAAGGGTCAAGGTCTTTTACGGTGTTGCCCAAACTTTGCGATTCTTTTGTTTTCAGCGTAAACAGCTCTTGCCCTTTCTGTACATACTTACCCATCTGCGTGTTTACGGCCGTGAGGTATCCGTTGGCATTCGCCTTCACAAAGGTCTTCACCAAAAAAGTAGAAACGGCACTTAGTTCCACTGTTTCGTCCATCGACCCAACAGTGGCAGCGGTAACGGTAACAGGTGTTCCTCCTCCCGCTTCAGCAGTAGAGTCTTTCTTTTCCTCCTTGGGTTCTTCTTTCGATTTACACGAGGTAAACAAAACAACTCCCAATAATAATGTTATGAATGATATTCTCATTGAGCTATAAATTAATTTTCATTTACCTACATGAATAACTTAAAACATACAACCTTGAACTAACCACTAACCACTAATAACTAACCACTTCTTTATTTCGTGTTCCAATAATTAATCTGGTTAATAAGTTGTAGTCTATTAATTGTTGTTTGTGTAATCGTATTCTTCGAAGTCAGATAATTGCTTATTGCCAATATAAAGTCAGCCATCCGCGCATCGCCGCTCACCAAAAGTTTTCTATTGGCTTCTATCAATGCCTCGCTATACCTCAACTGGTCTTTTGCTTGCGCAATAAACTGGTCTGTCAACTGTAATTGCTGAACTAGTTGTTGAATCTGTTGCGTGTATTGACTCTTGAAATACTGCTGATATTCGCCAATGGTCTGCTGCGCAATCGCATTCTTGTCGTGCTGCATTTTCTTTTGCTTGCCATCATATATCGGCATCGTAACAGTTACGCCAAAGCTTGTTCCAAAGTTCTTGTACGGGTCCAGTTGAAACGTGCTAATATGGCCGGCATCTGCATATAAATCAACTTTGGGTTTGTAACTAAAATCAATGGTGGCGTCACTATTCTTCAGCTTTAAACTATCTAACATAAACTGTTTTGTAAAGATGGTATTATCTATTTCAGGTTGAATAGTTGGTTCTAAAGAAGGATTTTCTAGGGTAATAAAAGAAGTATCGTTGATGCCACTCAGGTAGTTTAGTGTAGCAATATCATTCTGCAACTGAATCTTTAGTTGAGAAATGGAAAGTTCTTGCTGTTTCAATGTTACCAAGAAGGTTAGGTAGTCTGTCTGCCTGTAAACGTTCTTTTCGGTAAGGGTTTTCAATATACTTTCTTCTTTAGATAACAGTTTCAGCATCTCCTGATTAAAAAGATATTGTTGTTGATCTCCATAAGCAGTGATGTATTGGGCAGTTATTGACTTTTTAATATCCTGTTCAGAAATCTTTCCAGTTACTTCTAAAGTTTGATTCTGCAAATCAATAGCTTCATATTGTGTATGCAGGTTCTCTTTGCCCACCAATCTTTTAGTTACACTTATTAATTGGCTAAAATTCCCACCATTAGTAATGGCAGATTCATAGCCCCAATCTTTGTAAGTAGGTGCATACATGTTACTACTAGTTGCAGTAACCTGTGGTTTGTAGCTTGCATCTATTCTAAGGCTATCTATTGCATTACCCCTTTTTTGGTTCTTTAAATCTTTTAATAGCGGACTCTTTGCAATACCAGCATTAATAAATAAGTCGAGACTTTTCTGTTGTGCATTTGTTGAATAAACAACTATTAATGAAAGTAAAAGAGTTAGGGTGTATTTAACCATTCAAGATGTAATAGAACACAAACATAAGTAAAGAAAAGAATTCCTTTTTAAGTTTATGTTCTAATTATCTACGGGAACGTTTTGATGTAGTCAAAATGACTTATTGGCTAATTGTTTACGCACTTTTATCAAAATTGAAAGACGCAGAAAGTGTAATTTGTGTTAAGGTGATGATTGTCGCTAAACGGATCAGTCCCATGACAAAACCTTTCAGTTTCGTAACTAAACGGATAGGTTCCGTGACAGAACCTTTCAGTTTCGCCGCTAAACGGGAAAGTTTCGTGACAAAACCTTTCAGTTTCGTCGCTAAACGGGAAAGTTTCGTCGCTAAACGGATCAGTTCCGTGACAAAACCTTTAAGTTTCGTCGCTAAACGGATCAGTTCCGTGACAAAACCTTTCGGTTTCATAACCCACAATCTGCCATTGGTAATTACAAAGTTCATTTCAATCTGCTTATTTATTAGGCACATCAACGCCAAACAAATAGCTTAAAAAACGAGAAATTTTTATCTACCCCATACTAATTTCTACTGGGTATAAAAACTATAGACTATACATTTGTGCTTATTAACATTTGCATTAAATCCATCAAGGATTGGGTAATAAAAAAAAATGGCAGAAGATTTATCATTGATTGAAGGAACAAAAGAGGAAAAATACCTAGCATTGATACCACAAATAGAAGCTTTGCTAACTGGCGAAGGCGATCTTATTGCTAATCTTGCCAACCTATCCGCCGCCCTAAAGCAACAGTTCAATTGGTTGTGGGTAGGCTTCTACTTAGTTAAAAATGAGGAACTAGTGCTTGGCCCATTTCAAGGACCAATAGCCTGTACCCGCATTAAAAAAGGAAGGGGTGTTTGTGGTGCATGTTGGGAAACGGAGAGCGTTATAATAGTGCCTGATGTAGAACAGTTTCCTGGTCATATTGCTTGTAGCAGCCTATCTAAAAGTGAAATCGTGGTACCCATCTTCTCTAATGAAAAGATAATCGGAGTTTTAGATGTTGACAGTATTGAGCTAAATACCTTTGATGCAATCGACGAACTGTACCTGAAACAAATAGTTGGGTTGATATGATGGAAGTTGCTTTTGAAGTATAAAAATAGAAGCTTAAAAGCGTGTAAAATCAATACAATCAAGAATAATTCTCTCTTGAAATCTTTATGAGAACCCGTTAAATCTAAAAACTTCAACTAGAAATTTCTTTCTAGTTGTAAACGTTCAAAGAATTGAAAAAAGACTTTCTGTCTTTTTTAATGTAGGCATCTGTGTTTCTGATTACTGGTTGCGAGTACTAGAAA
Organism: Chitinophagaceae bacterium; assembly: GCA_947447825.1. Lineage (GTDB taxonomy): Bacteria > Bacteroidota > Bacteroidia > Chitinophagales > Chitinophagaceae > Parasediminibacterium. The sequence goes on from CANFLL010000069.1 coordinate 7,680, forward strand.
TCTGTATTCTGCACCCTTTAACCATTGACTTGCATCTTCCTTATCTTATCAAAAACCCATCGGCATCTTTTAGAAAAGGGATCTGTTTTCGGATGGTTTCAAGCGGTTCTTTCTCCAAAACGAAGGTATAAATAGCCTCCTCATGTGCCTTGGTGTACAATATTTCTCCTAGCGGATTACTGACCACACTATCGCCACTATGATAAATATTATTGCCATCATTGCCCACACGGTTAACGCCCACCACATAACATTGATTTTCTATTGCCCTTGCCGTAAGTAGTGTTTTCCAAGCATGATTCCTACGTTCTGGCCAGTTGGCAACATACAAAAGCAGGTCGTATTCAGCTTCCTCTCCCCTACTTTGTTGCCTTGCCCATACCGGGAAACGGAGGTCGTAACAAATCTGTAAGTTTATTTTCCAACCCTTCACTTGTGCTATCAATCGCTTGTTTCCTGCCGTGTAATGCCCGTCCTCACCAGCAAACCCAAACAGGTGCCGCTTATCGTAATAACTGAATTGTCCATTAGGTAACATCCAAATTAGTCTATTAAAATATTTTCCATCCTCCTTAATGGCAAGGCTTCCTGTAAGGATAACTTTTTTAGTTATGGCAACCCTTTTCATCCAGGCAACAGCCTTACCATCCATTGTTTCCGCCACCTTTTCGGGATTCATGCTAAAGCCGGTACTAAACATTTCGGGAAGCACAATCAGTTCAGTTCTTACTTCAATGGCATTTATCTTTTTTTCTATTTGAACAAGATTGGCATCTATATTTTCCCAAACCAAATCTGTTTGTATGAGTGTGATGGAGAGTGACATGCTTTAGTGGTTAGTTATTAATGATTAGTTATAAGTCGAGAGACTTAGTTATCAATTAATGATTTTGTTTTGCCATTTCCAATACTGCAAGGGCTGCGGTTTTTGATACAGAAGGAAAGTCGTCCAAAAATTCACTTAGTGGCTCGCCGCCTTCTATGTAGTCAAAAAGATTTTGCACAGGCACTCTAGTTCCTGCAAATACAGGTGTTCCGCTCATTATTTCCGGATCGATGCAAACTTCTCTGTACAGCATAATTACTTATTTTATTTCAACCGAAGTTATTTGATTTATCATTAACTCCCCAAACCAAATCTGTTTAATGAGTGTGATGGAGAGTGACATTCTTTTAGTTGTTAGTGATTAGTGGTTAGTGGTTAGTTTGAGAGTCGAGAGTAAAGAATTGAAAGTCGAGAGTCGACAGTTAAGAGTTTAAACTCTGGGAGTATAAAATAAAGGGGCAGTTGAGAAGTATTATCGTCCTAAATGCCTCTTTTTTTTTGACTTACATTAAACTCTTGACTTTTGACTTTTGACTTTTGACTTTTGACTTTTGACTTTTGACTTTCGACTTTTAAGTTACTGAGTAAACATTTCACCATTATGTGTGTTGAATGATTTTAGATAATATTATCTCATCATTAAAACATCAACCTAGTATTTAAATGGCACAAAAAATTTATACCAAGACTGGAGACTTAGGAAAGACATCATTGATTGGTGGCACAAAAGTTCCTAAAAGCCATATTAGAATTGATACTTACGGAACAGTGGATGAACTAAACTGTTATATTGGTTTAGTAAACGATTATTATGAGGACGAAAAAACCAATTTGACATTAAAAGAGATTCAGGACAGATTGTTTACAATTGGATCATCTTTGGCTTGCGACCCTGACAGTGAGCCCTTAATGAAAATTCCGGATTTACATGAAAGCGATATAGATTTTCTGGAACGTGAAATAGATGCTATGAATGAAACATTACCGCCCATGAAAAGTTTTATATTGCCAGGGGGTAATGTTGCGGTATCTACTACTCATGTGGCTCGTTGTGTTTGTAGGCGTGCTGAGAGATGTTGTGTTAATATGAAAGAACAATCCCTTTTTGTGGAACCATTGGTTATTAAATACCTGAATAGACTTAGTGATTATCTTTTTGTATTATCTAGATATATATGTCAACAAATTGGGGTTGCAGAAGTGAAATGGCAGCCGAGGAAGTAGAGAATGATTAGTGGTGAGCGTGATTTGTATATTGGGATGGATTGGGTGTAAAAGAACTTTATGATGAAGGGATTTGAGTGATTTTACAATGTTTAAACATTAAATTATTGATACTTGAGAATTATTTAAGATTATTTTCGTAATGTCGAACAAATTACTTTTATTTTGTTTCCAGGATAATAATCTTAAATGAAGTCATACACAACAAACCGATATATGCAAAGAGGATTTAAGTTTCAATTTATGATGAAACTTATTGTGCTTTTTTTGTTCACTTTACACTTTGGACACGCCAATGCTCAGTATGGGGATGAGTCTTTTAAGGGATTAAGCAAAAGAAAGTGGCCTGCTGTAATTCATAAATTGACTGATATAGGCTTGCCAGAATCGATGGTAAAAAGGATTAGACGATATACCAAAAAAGATATGGATTCGGCGTTATTGGGGGGAGAAGATTTCCATGAAAGCTTTGCGGAAAAAGATAAAAATGATGTTTTTGAGGATTATGTAGTGAAGGTGATGTTGCGCTTTGTGGGAGGCAACATTGTTGGTTTTGTGAAAAAAGAACCCTTAATGCAATCAAATCAGGGAATCTACGAACAATGTCAAATTGATATTCCGATAGAATGGTGTGCACTAGACAGTTTAAAACAACTTCATTGTGCAAAAACACCAGAAGAAATTAGGGATCTTGACAGCATAGCAAAACCACAAGATTGGCATCAGAAGTTGGATGCAAATGAAGTAGCTCAAAACAAAGTTGAAGACAATATTGATTTGTTGCAAATGCTGGAAACCAAGTCTGGAAGAAAAAAATTAAAGTCTAAGAAAATGTTGGATAGTTTGATTTCAATATCCTCCAACATGACAGGAGATGACAGCCTACTGGCTGTACAGAAAATTACTAGACTACAAAAAGAGTTACAGATTGAAGCTAGAAAGAAAAAAGGGGCAGCAGCATTGGATGACAGCACGATAGCTGCTATTACTAATGGACTTACGGGGCTTGATAGTATAAACGCCATAAAGTCGTATGTGGCTATGGAAAAAGCACAGAAAGACAAGCGTTACATTAAAGCAGAAAAAACTTTAGATAGCACTACCATTGCTTCGCTTACACAAGGATTATCGCCCACAGATAGTGTTAAGGCTGTACGAAAGTATTTGATGGGAGCGATGGCAACGAAAAGGTCTAAACAGACACGAGGAGTTGCTGACAAATCGAATGGTGCGTTGCCAATGAATGCAAATGATAGTACTGGTCTGAGTAATCCGGAGCCTGCTTTTGCTGCCAAACAAACAAAATCTGACAAGAAAAAGAAGAAAGGGGACGATCTTGATGAAGCAACAATTGCAAAAGTTACTGCTGGCTTGACAGGTATTGATAGTTTAAACGCTATCAAAGAATATAAGCTTGCAGCGAAAATGAGCGGCAAGGATAAGAAAAAGAAAAAAGGGCAGCCTGCTGAACAAGTGACATTAGCAGATGCGAATGGTGCGTCCACACCTACAAATGGTGCTAACGGTGTACCAACTGACCCAGCCATTTCTGGCTCAACTTCTGGAGCTGTTACTACTCCAGTTGATGCATCCGCAGCCGTTGTTCCTGCTGCTACTACCAAACTGGAAAAAGCAGATAAAAAGAAAAAGAAAGGCAGCGAAGAATTAGATGAAGCTACAATTGCAAGCATTACAAAAGGATTGACTGGTGATGACAGTGTTGCTGCAATAAGAGATTATAAACTAGAGGCAAAAAGAGGAAAGGATTCCAAGAAGAAAAAGGGCAATAAAGTTACGGAACAAGTAGTTACGGAAACGCCGGCTGCACCTGCTACAAATACACCTGTGGAAAATGCAGTAGCAATCACTCCTCCTCCTAATGCAACAAAAGATAGTTCTACAACCGTTAATCAGACGGCAATGCAGGAGCCTCCTACTAATGGGGGAAGAATTAGAGTTGTTGATAGTGCTGCACTTAGAGAAAATGCAATAAAAGACTCGATTGCTAAAGCTGTTGCACAACCAGTTGTTTCAGAAAAAGCTAAAGAGCCTGTTGTTACGCCTACGCCTGTAGAGAATAAACCTGTGGTGGCGGATACTGCTAAAGCGATAGTTGCACCTGTGGAAACTCCGAAGGTGGAGGAAAAACCTAAAGAGCCTGTTGTTACGCCTCCTCCTGCAGAGAATAAACCTGTGGTAGCGGATACTGCTAAAGCGATAGTTGCACCTGTGGAAACTCCGAAGGCAACAGAGAAATCTAAAGAGCCTGTTGTTACCCCTACGCCTGTAGAGAATAAGCCAGTGGTAGCGGATACTGCTAAAGCAATAGTTGCACCTGTGGAAGTTACAAAGGCAACGGAGAAACCTAAAGAGCCTGTTGTTACGCCTACGCCTGTTGAGAATAAGCCTATGGTGGCGGATACTGCTAAAGCGATAGTTGCACCTATGGAAACTCCGAAGGCAACAGAGAAACCTAAAGAGCCTGTTGTTGCACCGCCTCCTGTAGAAAATAAACCTGTGGTAGCGGATACTACAAGTCAGTCTGTGGTTTCTCCAGCAGCCAAAGACTCAACAACTGTTGCGCCACCCGTTGTTCCTCCTATTGAAAATAAACCAACCAGACAAAAGGTAGAGGCAATAGTTCCTGTGACTACTGACAGTACTGCTAATAAACAAAAGTTAGCAACAGATAGTATTAGCAAACCAGCTACCGATACAATTGGTGGAAACAAAATAGTAGTTCCATCTGATACAACTAAGCCGAGATAGTGGTTAGTGGTTAGTGGTTAGTTTTTTTACAAAATTTCAATATGAATTCCTGATTAAGGTATGAAAAGAATTTAAAAATAAGAGAGGCTTCACTAATGGTTAGTGAAGCCTCTCTTGTTGAATAAAACATTAAATTGGAAAACTTTATTTATCAAACTTTTTCTTTATATACTGAATAACAGAAGGATCTTCTAAATCATCCATATCACTCAACTCAAGTTCTATAGCTTTTGTGCTTAAATTGATTTCTATTAACGAAACAACTAAAGAAGCGGAAAAGGATAACATGCTTACAGCGAATATCAGGTGTGCTAAAAAAGTAGCTTCTAGATAAATCATATACATACACAAAATGCAGCATAAAAAAGAGGATACCCCAAGTGCTTGCATATTCTTAATGAGCTTTAACCGATAGCGCATATTTTTGATTTGCCCATGAATTACATGCGGGTTTTCATGCCCCTTATATTCATCGTGAAGGGTTCTAACTCTACTTGATAATGCAAGAAACCTATTTGTGTATGCTAACATCACTAAACTAATAGCAGGAAAAAGCAGAGCGGGTGTGTTAATTGTAATATCCATAATGTAGCAAATTTGTTATTTAAACTTTAATAGTAAATACTCTTCAAACATCTGATTTATCAAAATTAAAGCGAAAGCTACTAAGTTCCAACTTAAAAAATGGCCTATAAATACTTTTTGTAAAGGTTATACAATGTTTTTATATCCCACTCATTAAGTGTTTTTGAAGAATCAACCTGCATAAAATGCCTTTTAAATGCAATGATTGCCGCAGTTGAGTCGTGGGTGTTATATCCTATTATTCTAAGAGCTTCCATTGGTTTAAAAGTACTATCAACCTGTAAAGAAGGAGGAATACTATCTTGCCACAAGCCAAACCCTTTTTCAGCCAATAGTTTCCAAGGGAAATAAACACTAGGGTCATCTTTTCGGCGAGGTGCAATATCTGAATGACCAATAAAATTGGAAGCCGGAATTCCGTAGCTTTTTTTAAGTGTATCCAACAACGTTAAAAGCGTATTTATTTGTTGCCCAGAGAAGGGTTCTTTGCCATTATTATCTAATTCTATTCCTACTGAACAGGAATTTATATCAGTAATATTCCCCCATTTACTATTGCCAGCATGCCATGCCCTCAGATAATCATTTAGTAAATGACGCAGGGTACCATCTCTGCAAATTACATAGTGGGCACTTACTTGAGTGCGGGTGAGGCTGAAAGTGTAGAACGTTTGTCCGCAGCTATCTTGCGCTGTATGGTGAATGATAACAAAATTGGGTTTGCGCAAATTGAAGTTTGGGGTACTAGCCGTATGTGCATCATACAGAAGAGAATCGATGGGATTAGTGGTGGCTGGAGGAACAATTGGCAAGGAAGGAAGCCTGACAAAAACTGTGTCATGCACTGTTTTAGTTGTGGTTATTTGAGTAGGATATTGTTTATAACTACAACTAACTAAAATGCCTACCAAAAGTAAAATGAAAAATGACTTTTTTACCATAAAAGTAATTTGTTATCAGTGGTTAGTTATTAGTAGTTTGCTTTCAGTAAATACATAATGTTTGTTCAAAGAGAGTCTCTTACTCTAACCACTGATAACTAACCACTAACAACTTAAAAAGTTGCTACAAACCTCATAAGCCGGATTCTGTTTCTAAACTACCATTTATCTGCGATAAACATTACTGTTTACCTGTTGCTGCCTACCCTGAAACATCGAGCGAGCCGCTCTCAAGCGTTTCTATACGTGGCATTACAGTACCCAAGGTTTACCCATATTGTGTATTACTACTCAATACCGTAGGCTCTTACCCTACATTTTCACCCTCATCTCAATTGCTTAAGACAGTTATTTTCTGTGGCACTTTCTCTTTCCTTAAAACTTAAAGAAGCCGGCTCTTCACCGGTGGATTGCTCTATACTGTCCAGACTTTCCTCCCCAAAATAAATTTGAGGCGATAGTTCGGGTTTGTAGCAACGGTAAAAATAGGGAGTTTATGTTTATTTTATAGTTTTGTTTTAGGTTTTGAATCTTAAATTTTAAATTAATAAAGCCTATGAATTCAATAAAAATTAAATATCCTTTTTAGGGCGCATGCCTGTATTCTGTTGGCTTATTACAGACAACTTTATACATACCACTTTCTGAATGACAATTTGAATTATAGTGACGCATCTTACAAAGCATTATTTTAGCGGCATTCAAAAGCTTAGTACTATGTCTTTTAATAAATTGCTGCAACAAAGTCTAGTATGGCGGGGCTTTTACTTTTTTACGGTATTACTACTGAATATAGTTATCAGTAGAACCTTAAAAGCCGACGGAAGTGGAGGACTTTACTTTTCTACCATCATTTTTAATTTTATTTTACTTATAGTTTCCTTCAACTTAGAAAGTGGATTTACTTATTTTGCCTCATCCAATAAGATACCTTTTAACTCGTTAGCATTAGTTGGCACAATATGGACGGCAGCGGTTTCAATTATCTTTATTCCTATTACCTATTTTTCTTTGCTAAACACTTCGATTCTGCATGGGATAACTGCTTTTCAATTAACCTATAATGCCTCCACGTTCATTATAGGTGTCATGTTAACATCATACTTTACGGTTCTTTTCTATTCAAAAAAAGATTTCTTTATTCCTAATATGTGGCTAGGCTGTAGCAATTTGTTGCTATTTGTACTTTTCTGGATAGGAGCAGTCAACCATTGGGAAAATCAACATTTGGTGAACCTATTCTTTATATTTTATCCAATACAAGGAGTTGGTTTGATTGCGTTATTTTTCTATATAAATAAACAAGAAGGTCATATTAAATTACCTTCTGGAACAGATTTTATGTTGCTGATTAGATATTCGGCTATCACACTTATTAGCAATTTAGCATTTAATGCACTTTATAGGATTGATTATTTGTACGTAAATAAGTTTTGTAATTTAAGTGATCTTGGAAACTACATTCAAGCTGCAAAACTAGGACAGATGTTGCTAATAATACCACAGATACTAGCAAGTGCAATTTATCCTCAGATTGCAAGTGGGGAGTCTCAAGAATATGTAAAAGAATCAATTATCACATTGTTCAGATTGTTTCTTCAGTTATTCAGTCTATTATTTATCCTACTCTTTTTGGTGGGAAAATATCTGTTTCCGTACATCTTTGGAAGCACTTTTAGCAGCATGTATATGCCGATGTTGATTATTATTCCAGGCTTATTTTCGCTATCTGGTTTGGCCCTTCTTTCTGCCTTCTTTTCTGGAAAAGGGAAAGCAAAAATTAATATGGAAGGTGCATTAATTGGATTAGTACTAACATTGGTTTGTGATTGGTTCTTGGTACCCTTATATGGCATTAATGCGGCGGCGGCCATTAGTACACTTTCCTATTTTTCAAATTTCGGGTATTCATTATGGCATTTTAATAGGCTGTATCCATTTAAAACAAAAGATTTATTTGCTTTCTCAAAGAATGATTGGAAATGGGTTGTGGGCATTTTGACGAACAAAAGCAGCTAAGAAAGTTGAAAATGATAATTGAAAAAGACACTTCATTTTAGTGACAACGACTCAACAATATTATAAAGTATTAATAAATGCCGATTAACAAGGCTGCCGTTTAGTTTAGTGAAATTATAAATACAAAGGAAGGTTTCGCTTAAAGCGAAGCCTTCATTAACTTAACTGAATTTGGTTATGATTTATTTGTGCTATTCTTAAAAAAGCTACCTACCTTTTTTGGAAAGTTGTATACCATTTTTCAATAATGGTATACCATTTTAGGTTTTGGGTATACCATTTTCTAAAATTGGTATACCATTATTCATTTGGGGTGTACCATTCTTCATTTTTGGTCTACCTTTTTTCAATAATGGTACACCATTTTGGGTTTTTGGTATACCAATTTCCATAAATGGTACGATTGTTTTCCTTGATTTTAAAGAATTTCAGCCTTTCCTATTTCGCAAACCAATCAATATTGAGTATAAATTATTCAGCTAATAATTAATGGCGTACTTTTTTAATAGAATGCATTAAGAAGGACGTTTAACTAATAGAAACGCTTTGAACAAAGGAAGGCTTCGCAAAAAGCGAAACCTTCCTTACTTAATCAGTATTTCTTCATAAATGGTTGTTATCTGTTTGCCGATAGATGAGTAATTAAATCGCTCTGTGGCTGCTTTGGCAATCTTCTGTCGATCATATTTATTATAATTGTTTACCATAGCTAACATTTGTAAAGTGAGTTGATCTATGTCATTTGAGTCAATCAAAATTCCATTATTAGCATCAATAGATTCTGCTATTCCACCCACATCACTTGAAATTATAGGCAGCCCACAACATAAAGCTTCTGCTATTACGCAGGGCATATTTTCGTAGAAACTAAACAAAACAAAAGCATCACTTTCTTGAAGAAGCATAGCCACTTCCTCTTGAGGTAATACGCCAGTAAAGACCACAGATTCACGGATTCCTAGTTCATCGGAATAGGTAATTAGCTCTTTAGTTGCCACTCCTATCATCTTTAATCTAACGCTCTTATTCTTTTTCCTAGCTTCGGAAAAAGCTTTTAATATGCCCTTAGGATTCTTACTATAATTCAACATAGACACATGTATGAACCAAAATAAGGGTGAATTATTGGTAGGATTAAAATAGAACAATGCGGTGTTCACCACATTATTCACCACCATAAACGGTTTTTCAACCACCAACTGATTTATGGAATCTCCTAAATTTTTACTTACAGGCATAAATACGTCCGCCCTTTTTATCACTCGCTTAACTAAATTTTTGAACCATAAACTGCGGTCTTTAAATTTATCGATGGCAAAATCATTATAAATAGCCCAGTGTTCGGTTACTGCCATTGGGATGGACAACTTTTTCTTTAGCCATAACCCAATTATACCTGCTTTAACAGGCACTTGAACATGAACTAAATTGGGCAAATTGTCTGTGAGATATTCCGCAACCATTTGCTTAAACACCCGCATATAATTCCATTGGTCTACCATTTTGTTGAATGGGGAAGGAAGGTTTGATAATTTTAGATAAACTATTTGTTCATTAAACCCATTATTAATCAAAAGTTCCTTGGCAACTAAAGGCTTTTGCCAATTATGAGGCACTAACTGAATAACCATTACGGTAAGATTGCAATATGGGGCAACTGCGATGGCATGACGCTGAATGAAATCTCCGCAATAGCCATCATACTTATTAGGATACCAACTAGAAAGCCACAAAATATTATGCATTGCAATGAATGATTCAGTGATTAGCTACCACTCAAGGGCATTTTTAGCGAAAAGAACAAGAGAGTTATACGAGGATTACAGGAATGTAAAACAGATCCTCGCATCCTTTATTAAAACAATTGTTCTTTGTTGTACGCTCTTGAATTGTATCAACAATAATTTGTGTGAAAATAAAGAGATTCCTTTGTTAATATGAGTTAGTTAATAGAAAAAACACTTAGCCCGAAGAGCTTCTTTGCATAGAGTAGCCAAGATGTTGCCTATTGTAAGTATTAAAAATTGAAAGACACTAAAGGAAGTAAACTATTTAACTATTCAATTTGCGTTCATTGCAGTAGGCGTAATTATGGTAAGTTCTGTATTTCTGAACTTCCAAGGCATCTCGATAATAATAATTAAGAAAGCAGCTATGTATAGGAAGCATGCTTTTTTATATTTTGTTAAGCCTAAATTTTTCTTTCTTATTATTCTGAAAGCAACAACAATGAGCACAGATGATAGTAGCATAAGTGTAGGATACTCAATAAGCCAAAATCGGAGGTAAGCAATCTGGAGTAAATCTGTTCTTAAATATCCTTGATATTTCAAGGTCATAAAACCGTATTTGCCATACAAATACAAATAAACCACCGTAACAAAATTAGCCCCTGCAATTAGTAATAGCCATCGTCCCCAGTTAAGTTCCTCTCGTTTGTAGTTTTTAAATGTTGGGAAAATGATTCTGATAATGTTAACAAAAAGAAGAAATAACAACGCTAAACGAAGAAGTCCATGTAAATTTAAAATACTCTTTTCCATACAAGCAATTTTTGAAATGAATAAATAATTTCAATAATATAAACGTGATATATATAATTTTATTTTATAATGATTGACATCTATAAAAGATTGACGTACTGCTATTATTTATCAGTAATGTTGAATTAAGAAAAAGGTAAAAAACATGGAATACTATCCATATTTATAAAGAGAGTGGTAGGGCTACAAAATAGTTTTTCGCTTTTTTAACGTATAAATAAGCTTCTGAACTATTGAAATTTAATCTTCTAATCGAAAAAGTTTTATGCCTACTGGAATAGTGAAAAGTTTTTACTTACTAAATGGTAAGTAATTAGAGAAATTAATACTGTATAAAAGTGAAAATTGCTCAACTTATTTTGAGTAGATTATTTGGTAATAATTAATATCTCATTCTTCTTCGTCAGAAATCATTTACTTCAATTAGTAAAGTTGCAAAAACCAAAATAAGAATACTTAACAATAGCAATACCTGTAAAGTAATCAAAATTTTTTCACACAACATTTTAAAAATTCGTTTTCTACTGAATGGTTGGATTATAAAGATGATAAAGAACTTCATTTGCAGCCATTTTATGAAATTACTGTATGAAATTGGCTTTATTAAAACATAGAAAATTACAATTGCTAAAATCAAAAACAAAACCCAATAGATTCCATAATCTAATATAAAAACAAACAGACCATCAAATACGTTTACAATCATACAGCAAAAGGTACAAGTAATTAAATAAGTCTATTTCAGACCAATGATAAATGGGTAAAAAGGGGATAATACTTCAGAACAATTGTTTTATTTAGCACTAGTGTAATAATTTCAATATAACAAGCCAGAAATGCAAGTGATGTAAATCAAATAGCCCAATTTTTTTAGAAGGTTCCTTGTATGTAACAAATAAAGGGAAAAACAATTCAAACAAAACAAATTGACTGAATTATAAACTACATTGACAATTAAATAAAATAACCCAGATACCATTTATTATTCCTTGTATTAGTAATACATCGATTTTTAAAACTAAATTGAAAACTGAAAGACTTGAATCAAAACAACTAATTATTTACCTGCTTTTAAAAAATTCCATCATTTCATTTTAAGTAACCCAATTCTGATTATCCAGAACTACGTTGAGTAGCGCAATTTATCCAATAATAGTTAATAGATTCGCCCCATAAAAGTGCTGTATGATTTATAAGCCCCTCCTGTTTTCACTTCTATGCTTGGTAGTAAACAATTCATTTGCTTATGATTCTACCTATCTGTTAACAAGTAAAATACTTAGAGATAGCATTATTGCAAAAGGAAATAGAGCTTTGAAGGAACGCCCTATAACTGTAACCGCTACTTATTGCTCAAGATCGGCGGGTGGCAATCATGACTTTTTTTCGGAAGGAGACTATTGGTGGCCAGACCCTAAAAACCCCAATGGCACTTACATTCAAAGAGATGGAATGACTAACCCAAACAATTTTGTAGAACACAGAAAAGCCATAATTCGATTTAGTGAAATAATTGGCTCACTGGCTTCTGCTTACAAGCTTACCCGTAGAGAAAAGTATGTTAAACATGCCAGCAAACACTTAAACGCATGGTTTGTGGATACTGCTACTATCATGAATCCATCCTTACTGTTTGCACAAGCCATTAAGGGAAAAGTAACTGGTAGAGGAACTGGCATTATTGATATGATTCAGATGATGGAAGTGGTGAAAGGTGTGGAAGCAATGGAACAATCGAAAGCAATGGATGTACGCCTACTGGATAAAGTGAAGCATTGGTTTGACAATTATCTTAATTGGATTACCACATATCCTTACGGCATTGATGAGCGTGAGGCCAAAAACAATCATGGTACTTGCTGGGTGATGCAAGTGGCAGTGTTTGCCAGATTTACTAATAATCTGCAATTGATTGATTACTGCACAAACAGATTCAAAACAGTTTTAATACCCAATCAGTTGGCTATTGATGGAAGTTTTCCATTAGAAATGAGCCGAACTAAACCTTATGGTTATTCATTATTTAATCTGGACGCTATGTCTACTATTTGTCAGGAGCTATCCACCAAACAAGAAAATCTTTGGAATTTTAGTTTGCCCGATGGTAGAAATATGAAACAAGCTATCACATTCATGGCAACTTTTGTTGCAAACAAAACTCTTTGGAAGCTTCAACCAGATGTAATGTACTGGACGGAGTGGCCAGTGGCACAACCATTTTTGCTATTTGGTTATCAAGCTTATCAAGACAGTAGACTCTTGCAAACATGGGCTGGATTGAATCATTTTCCGATATTGGAGGAAGTGAAAAGAAACTTACCTATTAGGCATCCGCTTTTGTGGATAAATGAATGAGCATAAATTGATATATCCAAGAGGATAATCTATACAACTTAAACTCAAAAAAACTTTATCACTTCAAATAGGTTGCAACAAATCGGTCTGTTACCCATCAATTAGACTTTATAGTTAGGAAGCGTAAAATAGAAATAACTTCCTTCGCCTACATTACTTTCTATCCAAAACTTCCCGCCATTTTTTTCAATAAATTCTTTGCAAAGTAATAGACCTAAACCAGAACCTTTTTCGCTCTGAGTACCAAAAGTAGTCACTGATTCATTGTTCAATATTTTTTTAAGCACCTCTTCTTTTATGCCGATTCCAGTATCAAACACACATATCTCTAAAAAATCCCCAGTAGTTTTACATTGTATGGCAATTGAATCTCCCAACTTGCAAAATTTAATAGCATTACTAATCAGGTTTCTTACTATAATCTGAACCATATTAGTATCTGCAAACACAAATGTGTGTGGAGGTACCAATGAAGTTAGGGTTAGCTGTTTCTCTTTAGTCTGTGTATTAAAAAGACTTATTATTTTATCTACAGTTTCATTGAAGTCAATATTTTCTGGAGATAAGGAAAAACCTTTCATTTGATTATGCGCCCATGATAACAATGTGTTTACAAGTTCGGTTGTATTACTTACATCTATTCTTAATCTGGAAATAAGTTTTTCTATATCCTCTGGCGGAAGTTTTTTAAGTTGCAACAAAGTCAAAACGCTCGACAAAGAATTTAAAGGGCTTCGTAAATCGTGGGAAACAATAGAAAATAATTTGTCCTTGAAATTGTTATTAATCGCCAAAGCTTTAGCTTGTTCTTCAATTTCTTCTTTCTGCTTGCTTATTTTTTTGTTTTTTTCGTTCAACAACAAATTGAGTTTATGTTTATTTGCTCTACTGATGAATAAAAATATTGCGACTATGCATAAGATAATGGTAGAAAAAATAGCTAATGAAATTTTTTCCTTCTGGATTCTTAGTTGATGATTCGTTATTAGGTCTTTCTTTTCTTGGTCTGCTTTAAACATCTCTTCTTTCCGTTCATAGGCATACCTAGCTTCAATTTCATACGTTTTTTTTCTTGTTTCTTCATTAAAAACACTATCAGCATAAGTTTTAAATAATTTATAATAGCTAAAAGCATTCTTTATATCACTTTTATTCTCGTATGCGCAAGCTAATATATTAGCAGCATCCATTATTTCCCTTTTCAAATTTTCACTCTTTGCAGAGTCTAAAGCAGTTTTTGCAAAGTGTATTGCCAACTCATTTTCTTTCAGCTTTTGATAGCATTTCCCCATCAATATTGAGGTGTGAATTTGACCGAGTCTATCGTTGGTTTCAACATAATAGTCATGTGGAGGAATAAAATATTTCAAAGCCTCGCTGTAATTGTTTAAAGCATAAAATATCTTCCCGATACCACTACTCACAAATGCAATAATGTATCTATCATTAATTTCCGTAGCAATCTTCATCGCTTTTCTGTTAAAATACAAAGCACTATCATAGTTTTTTCTAAAGAAGTACATGTCCCCCACATCAGACATAATATCAGCAATCTCAGCTTTATTTTTCGTTGGCAAGGTGAGAAAATAGGCTCGCTTGATGTTGGCAAGTGCTTCATCATACCGCTCCATTGAGCTGTAGTAAAAACCAATGTTAGTAATAATTTTGGCTATCAGTAAACTATCCTTAATTTCTTCAGCTATAGCCAATGCTTCCTGATAATAGTTTAACATCGGAACAATATCGTTGGTAAGACGATAGCTGCTGGCCAATTGCTTTAAGCTCTCTGCCTCTCCTTTTTGATACCCACTTTTTCTTGCCAATAACAATGCTTTATTAGCAAAAAAACGCATACTATCAACATTTAACGAGTAGTATCCCCTTGCAAGCTGGTGCAATGTGTTGATGTAGGAAGTGTCTTGTTCAAAATTCTTTTTCAGCTCAAGTTGTAATGCTTTTCTTTTTAGTTCAGGAATAATTGTAGGTTGAGCTTTTACTTTAGCAATTAATAAAAAGATAATTAATATGATAGGTAAAATACTATTTCTAAAAGTATATGGCATCTGAAAATCGTATGAATAAATGAATGACGATAGAAAGATATGTAGTTTTAGCAAATATATAGGATACAAATTTTACAAACTGTAGTAGGGTTTGTAGTATTAATTACAAAATACAATCATAAGTAAATGCCATTTGTAATGATAAAGAAATCAGTACAGATTCCGGTAGGTTATATACAAAGAACCTCATGGAAATCTTTAGTATTTTAATTTAGGAATAAAATTGTCACATTATCCTAAAATAAACACCTTTGGATATAAACTTAAAAAGCTTCAAAAGGAGAGAATTAAGCGAAAGAATATTAGCATAAATTAATTTGATTGCAACAACAAGATTCAATAATTTTAAATATAAAGGAGTGGTATGAATCCAGATTAACCTTGAGGCATTCTGTTTCCAACTAATTTAAATCTATACTAACCCTTTTTTCTTTGGAGTAAATTGAATGATAATAAAAGTGACTTGAAATCACAAATAGATTAAACTAATAGACAGAATTGATACTAATAAATAATTTTGCAGGTGGTAACAAGCCTTTAAAAGCGAGGATTGCAAATCTCATTTATTTGCCAAATCTACATACCTGTATCACAAACCTGTGAAAATAAAATAAGAATCACCTAATCTTAATATTATTGCAAAATGTTAAAAGAAAAATATAATAGCATTAATGGGTTACGAACAATAAGTTTAACATTTGTAATTTTATGTCACCTAGAAATGCAATACAATATTTTTAAGTATTTAAAATCTTATAAAATACTTTTTCCTGTTATCAATATTTTGACTGATGGTGCATTGGGTGTAAATATCTTTTTTGTAATATCTGGCTTTTTGATTACTTCTTTAATGTTGATTGAAGAGGCAAATACAGAAACAGTTTCACTCAAAAATTTTTATATTAGAAGAACTTTAAGAATATTTCCAGCATATTATTTCTTAATTCTTGTTTACTTTCTGCTTCAATTAGGTGGAATAATTTCAATTTCAAATGCTTCATGGTTAACAGCAATAACCTACACAAAATATTTCAATTGATACATAGATTGGTACACATCGCACTCATGGTCTTTAAGTGTAGAGGAGCACTTCTATTTATTTTGGCCATTAATTTTTGTGTATTTAAAAAAAATGAGGAGTCCAATTGCAATTTCCTTGTTTCTAATAACTCCTTTTGCTCGATTATTTTCTCACTTGCACCCTATCGTATGGTTTAATGATTACACAATATTCACTAGAATAGATGCAATTGCCATAGGTTGCGTATTTGCTTTACATAAAGAGGTGATATTGACTAAAATAAGCAAAAATTGGCCGCTTACATTTTGGGGTTCTATATGTGCATTTATTTTATGGACCAATATTTTTCAAATAACATCATCATATCATATCCGTTTGGGCTTTATATTTTTGCCATTAGGAGTTGGGCATGGAACAATTGCAAATATTGCTATAGCATTTATTATGATGTACTCAGTATTTGGCCCCCATCGACTTTTTTATAAGTTTTTAAATCTTAAAGCCATGAATTATGTAGGCGTTTTATCATACAGCATTTATTTGTGGCAGCAATTCTTTATTTACAATACAAACTTGTGGTGCAATATATTTCCAATCAATTTATTGTTCATATTTTTAGCTGCTGTTTTTTCATATTATATCATCGAAAAACCATTTTTAAAGCTAAAAGCTAAATTTTAAGGTTGTCCACTTATGCTTAGTTGCATGATAAAGAACTTCCCCCAACTGAAAATGCATATAACTCTAAAAAAATGCTGGTTAGCCCTAGCGTTTTTTAGAGTTATATATATTCCTCTTGAAAGGTGTAGTAAATTAGCATAAAGTACATTTACGAACAGGACGAACATAAAATCAGCTAGTTGTACTGTCATTAACGCGATGGTCGGGTTGTAACAATCTTTCCTACCAGTATCAAAGGTTTCTCTATTAAATGATATATAGGCCAACTAATTATTACGGCACCAATTAATACTATTCCAAATCGCTGTACCCAGTTAACAAATATATTGTTAACAACAAAAGGCAAACCTGTTTTTAATAGTAAATTTATCACAAGAAAATGAGTGATATAAATTGTAAAACTTAACTCCCCTATAAATGAAAGAGGTTTAGAAATATAAAGCGAAATTGTGCTTTTAGAAGCTGCATATACTAACAAAGCAAAAAGAATAGCATCAAGATAATGTACCCTAATAACAGTACCTTCTCCTAAAATGAAGTCTAGCAAAATAATAAGCGCAATAAGATAACAATCTAATTTTTTTAGGCTTATTACTTCATTTTTAATGATGATAAAGTATAAAACGACTCCAACTATAAATACAGGAAAGTATGAAAGAGGATTAAGCAGGTAATAAACACTATCTGCTGTAGGATAAACCTTTACTAGAATAGATACAGCCAACCTCGATACAACAACCAAAATTAAAAACGCAGTAACTGATTTGCCAATATTTGTTAATAATCCAAACAAAATTGGTGCAAAAAAATAAAAAGTAAATTCTGTAGTAATTGACCATCCGCCTGGTACAACAGAGTCAATTGCTGTGGGGCTCAACCAATTAATAAATAAATGGTTTAAGATTAGGTTTATGTCAAAGGAATAGTTATGAAATGTGAAGACCTTGTAGAATAAAATACCCAAATAATGGCTATTTCTTTTATTGAGGTGCTACGCAAAATATCCAGCAACCCTGTACAGGAAAAAGTCTCTTTCTTTAATACCAAAATTATTGGCTAAAAACCTTTGTATTTTTCCATTCATATTTTCAGCTTTAGCATTTGTTTGTCCTTCTAAA
>CANFLL010000070.1 GCA_947447825.1 Chitinophagaceae bacterium
GCTACTTTAGTACTTGCTAGAACTGGTTACACTTTTGGTGGGTGGGCTACAAGTGCTGCTAATGCAACAGCAGGAACAGTTGCTTATGCAGATGGGGCTTCCTATCCTTTTACGGCGGGTGCAGCAACATTATATGCTATCTGGAATACCACCGTAACCTTTAATGCAAGCGGAGGAACGATAACCACCACTACCCAAACGTCAAATGTGGCAACTAACTTAACGGCTGCTACTACATTAGTACTTGCTAGAACTGGTTACACATTTGTTGGCTGGGCTACAAGTGCTGCTAATGCAACAGCAGGAACAGTTGCTTATGCCAATAGTGCTTCTTACCCATTTACGGGAGGAGCTGCTACATTGTATGCTGTCTGGATAGCATCGCCTACCATTAGCGCACAACCTTCTACGGGCGCATCAACTTATTGTTTAAATGCAACTGCTACAGCACTGAGCGTTACTGCTGCTGCCGGTAGCGGAACTATTAGTACCTATCAATGGTATAGTAACACAACGGCTACAACAACTGGTGGCACCGCTGTAGGTACAAATAGTAATGTGTACACGCCTCTAACCACCTTAGCAGGAACGCTTTACTATTATGTTATAATAACAAACAGTAACGGTGGCACAGTAACTAGTAATGTGTCTGGCGCTATAACCGTAAACGCTGCCTTTACAGCAGGGACTATCTCCTCTACCGGGCAAACAATGTGTACTGGAGCTATAAGAACTGTTATTGGTAGTACCACTGCTGCAAGTGGTGGTAATGGTGTAATAACCTATTCTTGGCGTTCTTCGGCTGATGGATATGTTGCCCCAATTGCACTAGCAACTGCCGCAACTTATACACCACCGGCCATTACTACCACAACTAGTTATCAGCGTTATGCAAATGATGGAACTTGCAATACTACTCCTACAGTTTCATCTGGCACATGGACGGTGACGGTAATTCCGGTACCAACAATTTCTACTACCGCCGCTGTTTGTAGCGGTATCGCCACAAACATCAACCTATCGGTTAGTACCCCAAGTACTTTTACCTGGACATTGAGTACAAATACTGGATCTATTACAGGGGCTACAACAGGAACTGCTAGTGCAACATTTACGCAAACATTAACCAATCCAAGTGCTACTGCCAATGGTTCAATGCGTTATCGTATTACCCCAACATCAACTACAGGTTCATGTGCTGGGGGAGCAACATTTGTTGTAGTAACGGTATATGCCAATGCGTTTGCAACAGGAACTATTTCCTCTACAGGGCAAACTATCTGTAGTGGAGGAACGCCAACCGTAATAGGTAGTACCACTGCTGCAAGTGGTGGTAATGGCACAGTGGTATATTCGTGGAGGTCGTCGGCAGACGGATATGTTGCATCAATAGGTGGTGCAACAGCAGCAACTTACACTCCGCCAGCAGGTTTAACAACAACAACTAGTTATCGTAGATATGCTAATGATGGAAGTTGTTTTACTACTCCCACGGTTTCTGCTGGTACTTGGACGGTAACTGTAAACCCTTTGCCCTCCCTAACCACTGCTGCTACAGCAGCTGTTTGTAGTGGTAATGCTACCAACATCAGTTTGACAGCAAGTGTGGCTAGTACGTTTGCCTGGACATTGGGTACCAATACAGGTGCAATAACTGGGGCTACTGCCACTAATGGTACCACCATTGCACAAACATTGACCAATCCAAGTACTAGTGCTGCCGGATCTATAATATATAATGTAACCCCAACATCAACGGTTGGGACTTGTGCTGGTTCAGCTACGAGTATTACGGTAACCGTAAATCCGAAACCTGCAGTAACTACCGCTGCTACTGCAAATGTGTGTAGTGGTAGTAGCACCAATATTAGTTTAACGGCAAGTGCTGCTAGTACTTATGCCTGGACGTTGGGCGCAAATACGGGGGCGATAACAGGGGCAATAGCATCTTCTGGTACAAGCATTGCACAATCATTAACCAATCCTAGTACTACTACCGTTGGTTCAATTGTTTACGCAGTTACCCCAACATCAACTGTTGGCTCATGTGTAGGTAATGCTACCAATATTACCGTTTCTGTATATGTAACGCCATCCATAACAACATCTGCAACAGCATCTGTTTGTAGTGGCACAGCAACCAACATAAGTTTAGCCGCTAGCTCTGCAAGTACTTTTGCTTGGATATTGGGTACAAATACTGGTGCAATAACAGGGGCAACAGCATCTTCTGGTACAACCATTGCCCAGACATTAACCAACCCAAGCAATACCACCGCAGGCTCAATTATTTATGCAGTTACCCCAACATCTACCCTTACAGGTACATGTGCAGGTACAGCAACTAATATTACGGTAACTGTAAATCCTAAGCCAATCGTTACTACAACAACTACTACCACAATTGCTACTACACATAGTCCTAATATTACATTGTCTGCAAGTGCGCCAAGTACTTTTGCGTGGACCTTGGGTACAAATACTGGTGGAATTACTGGGGCATCTGCCTCTTCGGGGCTAGTTATTAATCAAGTATTAACAAATCCTAGCACCACCATAGCCGGATCAATTGTATACCGTGTTACACCAACTGCTACAACGGGTAGTTGTGTAGGTACTTCAACAGATATTACAGTTACTGTTGGTTTTGTAGCAACATTTACTTCTGGGGCTATATTTACTGCTGGAGAAACTATCTGTAGTGGAGGAACTCCTTCGGTTATAGGGAATAGCATTCCATCAAGTGGTGGAGATGAAGTTATAACTTATTCATGGAGATCTTCTGCTGATGGATATTTGAATGCAATAGCTGGAGCAACCTCATCTACTTACACCCCACCTTCTGGTCTAACAACTACCACAAGTTATAAACGCTATGCACATGATGGAACCTACAATACAGCCTTTACAGCCTCTACAGGTATTTGGACCGTTACAGTAAATTCATTTCCTTCAGTTACCACTGCTGCTACTGCAACTGTTTGTAGTGGAAATGCCAGCAACATAAGTTTAACGGCAAGTGTTTCTAGTACTTTTTCTTGGACTTTAGGTACTAATACAGGATCAATTACTGGCTCTAGTGCATCTTCGGGAAGTAGTATTGCACAAACATTAACCAATCCTAGTAATAGCACAGCTGGTTCTGTTGTATATGCAGTTACGCCAACTTCAACTTCTGGTAGTTGCGTAGGGGCTACTACAAACATAACCGTTACTGTAAATCCAAAACCTACAATTACCACCTCTACGGCAGCAACTATTTGTAGTGGAAACACAACTAACATTAACTTAACCGCAAGTGCGGCAAGTAATTATGCTTGGACATTGGGCACTAACACAGGATCAATTACAGGTTCTACCGCTTCTAGTGGCAGTAGCATTGCACAGGTGTTGACAAACCCTAGTAGTACTAGTACTGGTTCTATCATATACGCAGTTACGCCTACATCAGTTACAGGATCATGTGTGGGTTCTGCAACAAATATTACAGTAAGTGTAAATCCTGCATTCGAAAAAGGAACAATTGTCTCTACTGGAGAAACTATTTGTTCTGGTGGCACACCCACACTAATTGGAAGTTCTAACACTGCTAGTGGAGGAGATGGTGTAATAACTTACTCATGGAGATCATCTTCTGATGCTTATACAAGTCCAATAGTTGGTGCATCTTCAGCAAATTACACACCACCTGCTGGTTTAACGACTACTACAAATTATCGTCGGTATGTGAGTGATGGATCATGCAATACTTCTGCCGTTGCATCTACTGGCACTTGGACTGTTACGGTAAATCAACCTTCTTCAAACCCTACCTCTGCAACAGCAAGCTCTACTTCAATAGCCCTTGGTGCAAGTAGTACGCTTACATTGAATGGCGGTGGAGGGGGATCGAGCGAAACTGTGAAATGGTACACAGATGCCGTAGGAAGTGTCTTAGTTGCAACAGGAAATGGAGCAGTAGTTTCACCTACTAGCACAACAACCTATTATGGACGATATGAAAACGGAGCACCTTGTAGTGTAAATACAACATCTGCATCAGTAACCATTACAGTTAGTGCAGCATGGTCTGGTGCATTTAGTACTGCTTGGAGTAATGCAAACAACTGGTCGAATAATGTTGTTCCAGCTTCTGGTGTTAATGTTACCATCAATACGGGCACCTATCAACCACAATTATCTGCTGATGTGTCAGTTAGTGATCTAGTTCTAAATACTGGTGCTACACTTACCCTCAATGGCAAAACCTTAACTGTTAATGGGGTAGTAAGTGGGGATGGAACTTTCACTGGGTCTTCAACTTCTAGTCTAGTTATTAACGGTGCCACTTCTCCACTCAAATTTACTTCTGGAAATGGTTCATTAAAAAACCTTACTGTAAACGGAGATGTCACTTTAGGCAACACGCTTAGTTTGTATGGAATATTATATCCAAATTCTGGAACGTTTACTACTGGTGGATTCCTAACATTGAAGAATACTAGTTATGCACAAAATGCAATGATTGCAGCAGTAAATGGCAATATAAGCGGCAATGTAACAGCAGAAAGATACATTCCTCAAAACAACAATTTCCGTCCATTTATTGATTTATCTCCAATTGTTTATGGAGGTTCAATCTTCGATAACTGGCAGGAAGGAGGCATTAATACAAATAGTTATGGTTTGAAAATATCTGGCATTAAAGGTTTCAAGGATAGTGCAGATGCGGTAAAAGGGTTTGACGCTTCTGCTGCTGGTAATGGTTCCATGCAAACCTATACCAATGGCATTTGGGCTTATCCATCAAATACCAAAACAATGATTCTTGATCCAACAATTGGCTATAGGGTTTTGGCAAGAGGAAATCGTTCATTTAGTCTTTTCACTTCACCTCAACCTACAGCTATGGCTAGTGATGTAACACTAAGGACTACTGGAACTTTAGTTACTGGGGATGTTACTTTCACAACAACAAATGTTACTAGCATAGACGGTTTCAGCTCATCAAATCACTTAAACCCTGCAACGAGTTCTTATAGTTTTGTAGGCAATCCTTTTGCTAGCACTGTTAGTTGGTCTAAAATACTAGCGGCATCAAATGGAATTAATAATTACTACTATTATCTAGACCCTAATGTTCGTAGTGGAACAAATACTAGCACCTACATTAGTTATATGGATGATGGAACATTTACAGGAACAGGAACAAATAGCAATGGAAGCTCGGTAGTATCTGATGACATTCAGATGGGTCAAGGCTTTTTTATTCAACAAGATGGTAGTGGAACGTCACCAGTTCTAGTGATTCCAGAAATAGCAAAAACGGCAGGCAATACCCCTACTCACATTTTCGGAATAAGCACACCGATTAACAAACTGGGCATCAATCTTTGGAAAGGCGGTCGCTCGATAGATGGCGCAGTTGCAACGTTTAAGTCTGCATATAGCAGTGCTTTAAGTAAAGGAGATTGTCCTAAATTAATGAACTCTGGCGAGAATATTATTATCACTAAAGGAAGAAGCAGGTTATGTATTAGTGGTTTTGGATTGCCTAGCATTACTGACAGCATCAAATTACAAATGACAAATACTAGTAAAAATGTCAATTATCAATTGAGCTTTAATGCAAATCAATTTAATACCGATGGCTTAACTGCGGTGTTGCATGACAATTATTTGAACACTAATACACTATTGACAAGTGATAGCACAATCATCGATTTCACTACAACTAGTGATTCAGCTACCAATGTTAATCGTTTCATTGTAAGTTTTGCGCCATCTACACTGCCAGTCAGTTCAATTACATTGAAAGCAACAGCAACAAACAACAATAGTGTAAACTTGCATTGGGAAACAATATCTACTAACGTTTCATCGTTCATTATTCAGCGTTCGGTGAATGGTAAAGACTATGTTAACCTAGTTAATCTTCCATCAACAATAAGAAGCTATACTGATTCTTCCACGTTATCGGGTCAACTTTACTATCGAATTAAGGCTGTAAATAACAACAAAACACTCGGCTTTAGCGAAGCAGTAAGTGTTTCATTTGGCAAAATTGAACATAGCTTATTAGTTTATCCAAATCCTGTTTATGGTAGCTATTTCAATATTGAATTGAATCAAGCTGCGAAAGGAAACTACACAGTTCAACTATTTACAGTGCTAGGTAAAAGATTATTTTCAAAGGAAATAAGGCATGATGGCGGTAAGTTAAATAAAACAATTGCTGCCGACAGCAAACTACCTACGGGCGTGTATATACTAAAAGTTACAGGTTCAAATGGTGGAGTTTATCAACAAGAAATTACTATTAAACAATAAAAAAAGAAAAGTATGTTAAGAAAATTAGGACTATCGTTTTTGCTTTCTATTTGTTTAGGGATAGCTGCCAAGGCTCAGTTAGGTGGGCTCGGTTCCGACATAGGTTCTGGCGGTGCTGGAGGGGATGTTTCAGATGTTTCTGGAGGTGCCGGCACTACAGGAGGCAATCAGGGTACACAAGTGCCAATCGATAAAGAGATTGTCATTTTATTTGCCGTAGGTGTGGCACTGTTAGGTAAAAAGCTTTATGACAAAAACAAATCAAAAGCAAGTCTTCCTATTTAGTTTATTCTAAACTCTAGATTTCTTGTATTTAATATTAAAAAGAGGTTGTTCGAATAGGACAGCCTCTTTTCTTTTGAGAATAGATTTAAGTACAATTCATTTATCAAAGAGAGCCAGCCAGAACATACAGTATGCATCTAAGTAAGTAGCTCACTTTCTTTGCCCCGGTTTCTAGAGGATTAATCTATTAATAGATTTATTTCTAAACGAATCTGAATTATAGTACCCCTTTCGTACTAGGCAAATAATTGCTCAATGGATCACGCTTCACTGCCATCTTAATAGCTTTGGCAAATGCTTTAAATATGGCTTCAATTTTATGGTGTTCATTATCGCCTCTGCAGTAGATGTTTAAGTTACATTTAGCGGCATCACTAAACGATTTAAAGAAATGGAAGAACATCTCGGTAGGCATCTCCCCTATTTTTTCTCTCTTAAACTCAGCATCCCACACTAACCAGTTTCGTCCGCCAAAATCTATCAATACTTTCGCTTCTGCCTCATCCATTGGCAAAGCAAAACCATATCTTTCCATGCCACGTTTATCTACAAGAGCTTTCCCAAAAGCTTCTCCCAAAGCCAAACCAGTATCTTCAATGGTGTGGTGTTCGTCAATGTGCAAATCGCCTTTTGTTTCAATTGTTAAATCAATTTTTCCATGTCTAGCAATCTGATCCAGCATGTGATCAAAAAAGCCTAAACCAGTATCAATCGTGGCCTTACCACTTCCATCGAGGTTTAAAGCAACTTTAATCTTCGTTTCATTCGTGTTACGTTCATGCTCAACAACACGACTACCCAGTTTTAGAAAACCAACTATTTCATTCCAATCACTTGTTTCTAAGGCAATTGTTGAACGAAGTGTTAGTTCTTGTTCATCTGTTAACAACAAACTATTCAGTGGAGAAGTTAGGTATATTGCTTTTGCACCAAGATTCTTTGCCAGTTGAATATCACTCCATCTATCTCCAATCACAAAAGAGTTGGCTAAATCATATTCAGGGTTGTTAAGAAGGTGTTTTAGCATTCCAGTTCCTGGCTTCCTTGTATCTCTTCCATCAGCAGCAAATGTTTCATCAACATGAACTTCATCAAACACAAACCCTTCACCAGCCAATGTGCGCAACATTAGGTTTTGAACGGGATGAAAGGTTTCGGCAGGAAAAGAATCTGTACCCAGTCCATCTTGATTAGTCACCATTACTTTATAAAAGTCTAATTCGGCAGCTATCTTACTCAAAGCAGTTATTGCTCCTTGCACAAAAGTCGTTTTCTCAATGCTGTCAACCTGAAAATCTATTGGGGGTTCTTGAAGGATTACCCCATCCCTATCTACAAAAAGTATCCGTTTCATCTATTTATTTATTCAAACTTATTTGTGCAATGATATTACATCGAGCTTTATATTGAGCAGCTTTCCAATTTTTTCTATATGATCTTTCTTAGCATTTGTGCTATTGTCGCACTTTAGAAAATACTTTGTTCCTTCTATTTTCTTGTACTTTCTATTCAACTCTTCTGTGTAGGCTTCTTCTTCAATAATCAATGAATCACCATCACTCCTTCAATCTGTTTAGATTTATATTCCCTTGGTTTAAATGACATATTTTTTATTTAGCTGAGTTTTTTCTTTCCTTGTAAATGTTCCCACATTCGTCGTTGTTTCGTTTTCCTGACTAACAACAAAGAATAGGAAGTTTAATTAGTTACTTCTGTATTCAAGTATAGGGCTTCTATATTTATAGTTGTAGATCAAGAAAACCAAAGAACAGCAATAGTGCAGAGAACTTTCTATTAAACTAAACAAAGCACTTTGTCACCTAAAAAAAGCATTACTATTTATTAACAAGTCATCAATAACTCCGGCATATTGCCAGCATATTGTATTAAATGATGCATGTTTGGAATTCACTAACACCAATTACTTTCATTTCATGTGTAATCTATTTCAACTTATATGGTTTAAAGCTATTTCAAGTAAGTTTAAGTGCGCATTACATGAAATAGCAGTCATCCATGTTAACTGCTATGTACTTTGTATAAAATGGTAGTCAATCATGATAGTTTCTGTGCGTTATTCAAGAATGAACGTTATACCATGTTAGTTTCTGTGCGCTTTACATGAAAGAGCTTTAATTCATGATAGTTTCTGTGTGTTATTCATAAATGAACGTTAAACCATGTTAGTTTCTGTGTGTTTTACATGAAAGAGCTTTAATTCATGTTAGTTTCTGTGTGTTATGCATGAATGAACGTAAATGTAAAACCTATGAGTAACTGGAATAAATGTCAACACTTTTTTCAGCATCTATAGGTCACCTGCATTTAAGTTCAGGAATCCTATCGCTGACCATAAACGCAACGACTGAGCGTTTGGTCTTTTTAAGTATTTATTACCAGTATTATTTTGCATGCTTCACATATCTATCCAACCATGTATTCATTTCCCAAAGCATGTGCAACAAATTCTCTTTTGCATCATAATGATGCGCTTCATAAGGTAGCATAACCAATCTTGCAGTACCACCGTTCCCCTTAATCGCATTAAATAAACGTTCACTATTTATGGGATAAGTGCCTGTGTTATCATCTGCATCACCATGAATCAATAGTATGGGCGTTTTCAATTTATCTGCATAACTAAAAGGACTCATTTCATAATATAACTGTGGTGCTTTCCAATATGTCCGTTCTTCATTCTGAAAACCAAAAGGCGTAAGTGTTCTATTGTACGCCCCACTCCTAGCAATGCCTGCTTTAAATAAATTGGTATGTGCTAACAAGTTTGCAGTCATAAAAGCACCATAACTATGTCCGCCCACAGCCATTCTGTTTCGGTCTCCAACGCCCATTTCAACTAATTTATTAATTGCGGCCTCCGCATTTAAGCGTAATTGCTCTATAAAGTTATCATTTGGCTTTGCCCCCTCTTTTGCCACAATGGGCATTTCTGCATTATCTAGCACTGCAAAACCCTGCGTAACAAAATAAACTGGAGAGGCCCAACTTAAGGTAGTAAACTTATTTTGCGATCCCCTAACCTGACTTGCATCTGCGGCAGAGATGAACTCTCTTGGATAAGCCCAAATAAATACTGGTAAGGCACTATCTTTTTTAGGATCGAACCCTTTTGGCAGATACAAATTACCCGTTAATGAAACACTATCCGCTCTTTTGTAACTAATCTTCTGCTTGATTACGCCATCTAATGCAGGATAAGGATTAGGGAAACCAACCAATAACTTATCA
This sequence comes from Chitinophagaceae bacterium, assembly GCA_947447825.1. GTDB lineage: Bacteria > Bacteroidota > Bacteroidia > Chitinophagales > Chitinophagaceae > Parasediminibacterium. The sequence goes on from CANFLL010000070.1 coordinate 9,844, forward strand.
TTTTCATGCGTAGATAGATTCTTTTGATAGAATGCGGGCGGTGTTGTTTGCGATTCTCTTCTGGTAATTACAGTTAGCTTTTTAGCATCAACCACTTTTACCACATACTCGAAAAGCGAATCAGGGCAACGCCAAATCATCTCTGTTTGTTTGGTAGTCAAATCGAACTTAGCCAAAAAAGGGAGGTCTCCTTTTGGCGAGGAACCAACATCGTTATTCATTAAAACCTTTGTTCCACTATCTGTAGTTTGAATAACCAATCGTCCATACTTGTTTCTAGACAACACAGGAGTTCCTGGATTACTATAAGCATCGGTGGAGTTAAGTTGGTATAAATTATCTAAAACACCTGTAACAGAGTTATATCTACTTAAACATACTAGTTGTTTGGCCTTCGAACTTTCTCTAACTAATGCCAAAGTTGAATCTCCCCATGTAGTTCCTAAATACCTATATTTTGTTTTAAACAATAGTTTAGGCACTCCTGAAAAAGGAGCAGTCAAACTATAAATTCCATCCCTAAAGGCAGATTTCTTTTTAACTAAACCACTATCCAATGGCTTTGCCCAAACAATTGTGGCGGGTTCATCACTTCGCCAATCGAATGCCCTTGGCACATCTTGCACATTATCATACCCAGAAGGGGTAACCTCCTCCGATGGCAAATCGTGCAAAACCTTAATCATTTGTCCTTTTAAATCGGAGATACTAATGGTGGCTGGGAATCCACTAGCAGTAACTAGATATGAAAAAGGCTTATGCACTTTTTTAGATAACAAATACTTTTTATCTGGCGACAAAACAAAAGAACCATAAATTCCTGGCTTTCCAAGGGTTGATTCTATGCCATTTTTATTAATGCTAAGGTTACTAGTAGCATAAAATTCAAATAATTGCTCATCATAAGGGGTTTTTATCAAATCTTGATAAGTTACACTCGGTGCAGCCTTACCCACACTTTCTTGAATGGCAGGCCCTGTGGGTTTTATAGGTTTTTTAGGGGCGGATGAGGCAGGAGAAACAATAGTTTTATAAATCAATGTGTTTTCATCAATCCAACTGAAAGTATTACCAAGAACAGTATTTAGCGGTTGTTTATTAATAATAGATGCTTTTTGGGTAGCAATATCTATTACATACAAATCTGCTTTTGAATCGGATGTATTAATGAAAGCCACCTTGTTTTCACTACTATTCCAAATTATATCTGAAGCTGAAATGTGGGATGGCATTCCAATTAAAGGATATTCTTTGCTATTATTGGCATTTTTAAGAATGATACTACTGTAGGTAGATTGACGGCTTAAAGAAAAGTTATTTGGATTGATGCGCAAGCCCGCCACACGAACTTCTTGTTGTCCTAATTCTTCTACAGTAGAATAGCTATTTCTTCCACAAATCAATAACCAATTGGCTTTACCACTAATGCTTATCAAAGGTGTAGGCGTTGCCAATAACAAATCGGCCATGACCTTGGGTGGTTCCTGATAGCCAGCATTTTGGGCTGATAAATTAGTTACAAAGCATACAAGCAAGGAGAAAGAAATAAGAATGAAGCGTCTAGACATAATTATACATTTAAAAAAAGCATTTAATTTTAGTGCTTTATCGAAATTAATTGTAATAGTGGTATTGAACAAAATAAAAGAGCTATGAAGTATTACACCTCATAGCTCTTATTGATTACAGAAATAAGGCACTAAAAATTCAAAGCAATCTTAGAGAATAACCTTAAACCATTAAAGCCCATTTGAACTGAATCGAAAGGTCCGCCCGATTCACTATCTCCCCAAGAACTTTGATGCGCACCTTCAGTGACTGCTAAATCTGGATGTACATTAAATACGTTATCTGCACCAATGGTTAATGTTACAATTTTAGACACCCTATAAGAAGAGTATACATCTGTAGAGTACTTGCCATGAAAAACAAAGTCTTCTGGCACTGCACCTGTACCGTCATCTTTAGCAGTGTAAGGATCCCAACCACTATACTGATCTGAAATGCCTGCACCTCCTGGGCCATTATCTGGCGCACCTGCAAGGCTACTGCTTCCAAAACCTTTCGTTGTTAGCTTACCAAAATAAGTAATATGTGACCCCACAGCAAACTTATTATATGAATATTCAAGAGCTAATGAAAACTTAGTTTTAGGTGCAGAAGCAATCAGAAAAGCTTGTTCTCTCGAACTAAAGAATGCTTGTTGGTCTGCATAGCTGGTACCTAAATCGGCAGGTACATTTATCTTGTCAATGTTTACATTTTGAATATTGCCAGCCAATAATGCTTTAAAACCATTTTTCCCCCACTTCTTGTTATAATCAATCACAATGTCTAATCCAGTATTCGTTGTATTAACAGCATTTACAAAGAAATTTGCCGCAAACAATGGAGGATTATTGTTTGCTAACACATTTGTTAAAGCAGCAATTGAACTACCATAATTTCCTGTGATAACGATTCTATTTTTCATCTGAATAAGATAACCATCAAGAGTTATTGTTAATTCTTTAATTGGTTTAAGACTAAAGCCTAAACTATAATTTACAGAGGTTTCTTGTTTTAACTTTGGAATGCCAACAGCTCTAGCAATTGAGCTATAATTAGGAACCAGTTTCACATATACCAAAGTTGGCGTTCCATTAATTTTCTGTACGTTAGTATTGGTATTACTGAAGTTTAGTTGTTGCAAACTTGGTGCTCTGAAACCAGTACTAACAGACCCACGTATGTTAAAGTCTTTTGAAACCTTAAATCTCGATGCCAATTTATAAGTGTTAACTAAACCAAAGTCAGAATAATTTTCAAAACGTGCGGCAGCATCCACCAACCATTGTTTAGTTATGTCAATGGTAGCATTGACATAGCCCCCCACATTGGTTCTTGTTGTAGATGAAGCATCATAAGGAGTAAAGCCAGGGAAACCTTGTGAGCCAGATGCTGGTTTTCTTAAAGAATCGGATGAAAGATTTGGGTATAATTTGTTAATGGTGTCCTTTCCATAAGAATCAAATTCCCCGGCATACAATTTGTATTTTTCGTAACGATATTCCCCTCCAAAAGCCAAGGTTAATCCATTTGCAATACCATCAAAATGTTTACTAAAATCCGCATTCGTGGTATTTTGTAAGAAATTAAATCCTCCATCATCGAAACTGGTTTTAAGAGAAGAGGTAGGAAGTGAATTATTCAAAGAAGCATTAAAAGTATTTTTACCATAATAATGAAAATCGTTATAACCAAACACATTGCTTACATCCCAATCCCAACCACAATTAGCAGTTCCTTTAAAACCAGCAGCATAAGAGACATCTGAAACATGAACATCTTCTTCTGGGTTATAAAACACATTATTTTGAGATATGGTACCATCTAATGCTCCTGCTACATGCATAATGCCAGGCACAAAAATTAAACTACCATCAGGATTGGTTGGAAACTTCTGTGGGTCAGCAGAAAAGTTTCTAGTCCATGCATAAACATTAGAGTTTTTGTAATTGTATCCTCCAAATGAATAAAAAGTTGCTTTAGTTCCTGCAATCGGCAACTCAGCATTAAACATTGCACCGCCCGATGTAACACTTCCATCTCCAAATGCTCGTCTCCAACTGTCTGTTTTTAATGCTTTATCGTTAGTTGTCCAGTTTGTATCGGGAACTGCCCTGAAAGTTTTACCTTGATCGAGGAAGTTAGCTCCTATATTCAGAAAACCCCCATTTTTTCCTATTTTAAAACCATCATTTAAGCTAATAGTAAACGTCTTCCCATCAATCCATGAACCCGTGTAGTATTGACTTGGATCCACATTATTCAATGAATTATATTTATGATCATAATAACCAGACCAGCCTGCATTTACAGACAAATGATTCACATCTTTTTTTAGGATGATATTTAATACACCCGCAATAGCATCCGAACCATACTGTGCAGATGCTCCATCACGCAATATTTCTATTCTATCTATGGCAGCTTCGGGTATTGCATTCAAATCCGTACCACTATTTCCACGCCCCCTTGTTCCTAACTGATTAACGAAAGCTGATAAATGGCGGCGTTTCCCATTTACTAACACCAAAGTTTGGTCAAATCCTAAACCCCTCAAACTAGCAAAGTCTATGGCATCAGAACCATCAGCACCACTTTGTTTATTGTAATTAAAAGAAGGAACGGCCATGTTTAATTGACTCATGAGGTCTGGTTTAGCTGTTGTTTGCCCTGTTTGATTAACGTTAATCACATCAATAGGCACTGGTGATTCCACTTTAACCCGCCCTCCCTTTCGGCTGCCCACCATTACCACCTCTGATAGTTCGGCAGTATTAGCCTCTAAAACAATCGACAACCTAGTGGATGTAGCACTTGTCACTTTTACCTTTTTCGTGGTTAACCCGATGCTACTTACCTCCAGTTCGTCTGTTGCAGCTATCGATAAAGTAAAAGACCCGTCCTTTCCAGTGGCTGTACCTGCCTTGGTTGACTTCACTTTTACCAATACCCCTTCTAATGGTACTCCATTACCTACAACAACGCCACTAATCTTTGTTTTTTGTGCAAACAAACAAGACATACTGCCTAGTAACAATAAAGTAAAAAATAATCTCATGTTTCTTTTCATTTTAAAATGTTTAAAAATTGTAGAGTTGAACAATCTAGAAATGCCAAATTAATGTTTTTTTGTTAATTTAGGTAAACAATAGCCATAATATCCAGCAATCAAAACATATTTTAATAACTTCTATAGGAAACATAATAAATATGCACCTTATTTGTTCAAAAAATTCATGTTACTTTCTCAGACCAAAAGACTAATCATGAAAAAAACCATATTCTAAGTCCTATCTGCATTAAACCAAAAATACAAGAAGACTTAACATTAAACATTCAGCTCTGTTTTCCCTATTATGGTTTATAAAAATTAAAAATGTGCTATTCAAAGCAGCAAAAAGATTTAATTTATAGCATATTATTAATTAAAAATATAAATTAAAATAAAATAAATATATTAGTAATGAACTAATAATATGATTTTAATCATACTTTTGAGTCAATAATAAAAATATTAAGATTATTTAATCGAATATAAATTTTATTAATACGATTACTTGCTTTTTTGCTTTTTGTAAACGCTTTCATTTATATATTATGAAAATAGTAGTTATTGGCAATGGCATGGTGGGCTATAAGTTTTGTGAGAAATTGGTAGCAAAGTCTCAGCCGCAACAGTTTGAGGTAGTAGTTTTTGGCGAAGAAATAAGACCAGCCTACGACCGAGTGCATTTATCCGAATTCTTCGGTGGTAAGTCTGCCGAAGATTTGTCTATGTCACCTATGGATTGGTATGAAAATAATCAGATTAAATTGCATCTATCAGATCCCGTGCAAAGTATTGATCGAACTGCCAAAACAGTTCATTCTTATCATGGAATTACAGAAAGCTATGATATATTAGTATTAGCTACAGGTTCTTCAGCTTTCGTTCCTCCCATTCCCGGCGTTGATAAGGAAGGGGTATTCATCTATAGAACGATTGAAGACTTGGAAATGATGCAGTCATACTCCAAGAAAGCTAAGAAAGGGGCGGTAATTGGTGGTGGTCTGTTGGGATTGGAAGCTGCAAAAGCAATGATTGATCTTGGCATTACTGATACTGCTGTAATTGAATTTGCACCTAGACTAATGCCCCGACAAATAGATGAGGCGGCTTCTGGCATTTTAGCAAACAAGTTGGAACAATTGGGATTAAAAATACATACCAGTAAAAATACTTCAGAAATTTTGGGAGATGATTGTATTAAAGGAATGCAATTTTCTGATGACACAAAGATTGAGGTTGATATGCTGGTTATTTCGGCAGGAATTAAACCAAGAGACGAGCTTGCAAAGCTTTGTGGATTGGAGGTTGGACATAGAGGTGGCATTGTAGTTAATGATAAAATGCAAACCGCTGATTCTTTCATATATGCTATAGGAGAATGCGCCTTGCACCAAGGAATGATATACGGTTTAGTGGCTCCTGGTTATGAAATGGCTGATGTAGTTGCAAGTAACCTAGTCTCTTATATTAATGATGATCTTTCTAATACCCCTTTAGGAGTTAGGGGTGGCGAAAAGGCTTTCCTTGGATTCGACATGAGTACTAAACTAAAGCTGATTGGTATAGATGTGGCAAGTTTTGGTGATCCATTTATTAATACTAACGATACTAGAACCGTCGTATTTGAAGATACCATGAAAGGTATTTACAAGCGTATCAATATTAGTGGCGATGGTAAATATTTATTGGGCGGAATACTAGTAGGCGATGCTTCTGCTTACAATATGTTGTTGCAAACCTCTAAAAATAAAGTTATTCTACCTCCTAACCCTGAAGATATGATATTGGGGGGGCGTGCTGGAGAAGCTGAAGGTAATGGTGTACTTGGTTTACCCGATGATGCCATTATTTGTAGTTGCGAGAGTGTAACTAAAGTTGGTATTTGTAAAGCTGTAAGCGAAGATGGGTGCGAAACAATTGATGCATTAAAAAAATGTACAAAGGCAGGAACTGGTTGTGGTGGTTGTGTGCCAATGGTAAAAGATTTGATGGTACATACCATGAAATCCGAAGGGAAATATATCCGGAATGTCCTGTGTGAACACTTTGCCTACTCTCGACAGGAATTATATGACCTAGTTAAGATTAATAAACTCAAAACCTACGATGAAGTATTGGATACTTTTGGTAACGGTGATGGTTGCGAACTATGTAAACCACCTGTTGCATCAATTCTTGCTAGTCTTTGGAATGATAACATCCTCGCTAAAGGAAATTCTACTGCACAAGATAGCAATGACCGCTTTTTGGCGAACATTCAGAAGGGAGGATCTTATTCTGTTGTCCCACGTATTCCCGGAGGCGAGATTACTCCTGATAAATTAATCGTAATTGGCTCTGTTGCTAAGAAATATAGCTTATATACTAAGATAACAGGTGGACAAAGAATCGACTTGTTTGGCGCACACCTTAGCGACCTTCCAAAAATCTGGGAAGAACTAATTGCTGCCGGCTTCGAAAGTGGTCATGCTTACGGAAAATCCCTTCGTACTGTTAAGAGTTGTGTAGGTAGCACTTGGTGTCGCTTCGGTTTGCATGATAGTGTAAGTTTTGCCATTCAAATAGAAGAGCGTTACCGTGGTCTTCGCTCTCCTCATAAACTAAAAGGAGGTGTTTCTGGCTGTATACGTGAGTGTGCAGAAGCGCAAAGCAAAGATTTCGGGGTGATTGCTACTGAAAAAGGCTGGAACTTATACATCTGTGGTAACGGAGGAAGCAAACCACAACATGCGCAGCTTCTTGCTACCGATTTAGATAGCGAAACACTTATAAAATACCTCGATCGTTTCCTGATGTTCTACATAAAAACCGCAGATCCTCTTACCCGTACCGCAACTTGGTTGAATAAGATGGAAGGAGGTATGTCTTATCTCCGAAATGTGGTTGTAAACGATAGCCTCGGCATTGCTGCTGAACTAGAGGTAGAAATGCAAACCCTAGTTGATAGTTATAAGTGCGAATGGAAGGAAGCTATTGAGAATCCCGCCATCCGTAAGCAGTTTTCTCACTTCATTAATGCGCCAGAGGAGAAAGATCCTACCATGAAGTTCGAAGCGATGAGGGAACAAAAGAAAGTAAAGGACTGGAGCTAGGAGAAGTTATTTTGAATGTTGTATTTTAAGTTTTAAATTAAGTCTTAGTCAAACTAAAAATTTAAAATTTAAAATTCAAAATAAAACAAGTAGTACTCAAATTTAAAATTCATAACTCAAAATTTAAAATAATAAAGATGGAAAATTGGTTTTATGCCTGCAAAATAGAAGATGTGCCTGCAAATGGTGGTGTTTGTGTAAAATATAAGGAAGAACAAATTGCGTTATTCAACTTTTCTCGCCGTGGCGAGTGGTATGCCACCCAAAATGAATGCCCTCATCGCCAACAAATGGCTTTAAGCAGGGGAATGATAGGTTCGCAGAATGACGAACCAAAGGTTGCCTGTCCATTTCACAAAAAAACTTTCTCTCTTGCTACTGGCGAATGCTTAAGCGGTGATGAATGTGCTATTAAAACTTATGCTGTTAAAATAGAAGGCGACAAAATTTACATCAACCTACACCCCTCCGCCCCTAAAGGGGAACTTGAAACACACGAATTGATTGCTTAGTACTTTATTTATAGGAATTTAAAGCAACATAACCCCATTTTTTAACCACCATTAAATAAATTACACATGATAAACTCTCCTTAACTACACTTTCTCCCAATTCTACTCCACAACACCCCTCTAGGGGGCAAGGAGGTGGTTTCTTTCTCCCCCATTCAGGGGGTAAGGGGGTACAAAAAAGCCTGGCAGACGGCAATCTAACCAGGCAGCAATCTTAAGATGACAACATTTTTTCACTCAAAATCTACAACAAATGTACAAGAGAAAGTTTACAAGGGTATTATTGGGCACATTTATTTTATGTGCAGTATCTATTAACATTAATGCACAGTTTTCCTTAACAGGACAACTAAGAACAAGAACTGAAGTACGCCATGGCGTTGGTAACCTTGCTGTAGTTGGCACAAAATCAGCTGCATTTACCTCTCAAAGAACCCGTTTAAACTTTGGCTACAAATGGGACAGACTAACAATTGGTGTTGCAGTTCAGGATGTTCGTGTTTGGGGACAAGATGCTTCTACTACCACAAACAATGATGGCGCAAAGCTCATGATTCATGAAGCTTGGGCCGATTTAGTTTTGGCAAACAAAGCTGATACTACCATTAAATTCAAGTGGTTCGACCAAATGTCAATAAAAATAGGTCGCCAAGAATTGATTTATGATGATAGCCGCCTTATAGGAAACTTAGATTGGTTGCAACAAGCCCGTCGACACGACATGGCTCTATTAAAGACCATGCACCAAGGCTGGCAGGTTGATTTAGGCTATGCCTTTAACCAAAACAATGACAACTTTGGCAATGCAGGCACTAGTTATGTTCCAGGAAACCTTCCTGCTTACGTTAAAAATTCTCTAGGTGTCTTGGTTCCTGTTCCAGTAGGCATGATTCCTTTAGCTGCTGGTGGAAATGTGAATAATAACAGTTCCTCATCAGGTACTCCTGTGTTTGCAAACCCTCCAAGTACCAATGCATCTACACAAGATTACAAATCATTTACAAGTTTATACATCAGCAAGAAGTTTAATCAAACAAAGATTGCCGGATTGCTCTTTGCAGACAACTTTGGTAAATACAAAAAAGACAGTGTAGGTAGTGCTACGGTTGGTTATGTATATGGTCGTCGTTTTGTAAGTGCTGGTGCAACTGATCCTTTCGATTATACTGGTAGTATACACAGATACACGTATGGTTTAATGATTAACCATACTATCGGCAACGCATCTGGCTTTGGAAAAATTGCTTTGCAAGCTGCTTATTACCAACAAAGCGGTGTAAACAGAGATAATCTAACTTTAAATGCCTACCATTGGATGGCTCAAGCGACTTATCAAAAAGGAAATTTCAGCATTACGCCTGGTTATGAAATGCTTTCAGGCAATGATGCCACAACTCCTGCAACCGAAGACCATAGGTTTGATCCTTTGTACGGAACTCCACATAAATTCCGTGGTAATATGGATTATTTCTACGCTGGCACTGGTTCTCCTAATGCTGGTTTGCAAGATGCTTACTTTAAAATCAAGTATGCTACAAACGTATTATCTCTTAGTGCAGATTTTCATAACTTCTTTACTGATAAGCAAATATCAAAAACCAGTACTTCAAAGGAACTTGGTAGAGAGATAGACTTACAATTAGGCTATACCATGAATAAGTTTACCAACATAGAGTTGGGCTATTCTATCATGAAAGCTTCTAACAGCCTTTCTATCGCAAAAGCACAAGCAGCAACTTCAACTTATAACAAGGAAGGCAACTGGTTTTATGCTATGTTGAAGTTTACACCAGACTTTTTATACACTAAACCCGTTGCAATTAAGCAATAAACCCGTTAACCGTTAACTGTTAACGGTTAACGGTCAACATTTCAATCACCCAATCATAATTATACAATGAAAAATATAAAAGTATCTATTCTAGCAGTTCTTTTACTGGCAATGGTGTCAGTTTCGTTTGCACAGAAGCACGTAGTGAAGCTTGGCTTCATTGCTTTAACCGATTGTGCGCCTTTAGTGATGGCTAAGGAGCTTGGCTTGTTTGCCAAATATGGTATAGACATCCAATTAACCAAAGAAGCCTCATGGGCTGTTATCCGTGATAAGGTTTTAAACGGAGAATTAGACGGTGCTCATTGTTTGTACTCAATGCCTTTCTCAGTTTATGAAGGTATTGGTGGTAAAGCTGGCTCAGAAATGCGTATTGCAATGACTTTAAATGATAATGGTCAAGGTATTACGCTTTCTAAAGACTTCTGTGGTTTGGTTGGATTCAAAGAAACCAAGAAAGTGGCTGCTGCCATCAAAAGTGTGCAATCAAGAAAGGAAGTTACGTTCGCAATGACGTTTCCTGGTGGCACGCACGACATTTGGTTGCGTAATTGGTTGGCTGCCTGTGGTGTAAACAGCAAAAGTGTGGGCATCATTACCATTCCTCCTCCACAAATGGTGGCGAATATGAAGGTGGATAACATGGAAGGCTTCTGTGTTGGAGAACCTTGGAACGGAGTTGCGGCTCAACAAGGCATTGGCTTTACACATATTGCCTCTCAAGACATCTGGAAGAACCATCCTGAGAAAGCATTGGTGGTAAACAAAGCTTTTTCAGAAACCAAAAGGGAAGATTTGAAGAATGTAATGAAAGCCATCCTCGAAGCTTGCAAATGGTTGGACAATATGACTAACCGTAATGCAGCAGCTAAGATTCTTACACGTCCAAACTATGTAAATGCTGCACTGCCTGTTATTCAAGCGAGGCTATTAGGTAGTAATGATCTCGGTTGCGAACTTGGCGTGCAGAAATATAAGGATGATTATATGCTTTTTCATAACAATGGTTTAGTAAATGCCCCTCGCGTTGGCTATGGTATATGGTTTATGACCCAATATGCTCGTTTTGGTATGATTCCATCCCTTCCTGCTAACTATAAAGAGATAGTTGATAAGATTGTAATGGATGAATTGTATGCAGAAGTGGCAAAAAGCATGGGCATTGCAGTTCCTACGGACAATATGAAACCGTTTAAAACTAACTTAGAAACAATAATGTTCGATCCAAGTAACCCTAAGGCGTATTTAGCGGGATGCACCCACTAAGTAATACGTTTTAAGTTATAGGTTATAAGTATTTTGCATTGATAGATGTTTCAACTTCCCGAATAGGTTCAATATTCGGGAAGTTACTTACACTTTTCACCAATAATTCTATCATTCAAATCATTTAATCATTATTAAATTAATCAATCATGAAAAATACAGTCAACACCATTCTTTTACCGGTTGCTTACTTCGTTGCTGGGATGTCGATACTGTTATTTGGGTGGACAATTGTGTCTGCCGTTACCCATAATGAAGTTCCCTCTCCATCAGATACATGGATTGTGTTTAAGGAAGTGTTCCAATCACCGTTTAAGAACGATGCTGATACCAAGGGTATTGGTACTAAGTTGCTGAGTTCATTGGGGCGTGTGGGCATTGGGTTTACCATTGGAAGTTTAATAGCTATTCCGTTAGGATTGTTGTTGGGTTCTTCCAAAATTATGATGAATATCTTCAACCCCGTTATACAAATCCTCCGTCCGGTTTCTCCTTTAGCTTGGTTTCCTTTGGGTTTGGCCATTTTTAAGGATAGTCCGCAGGCAAGTATCTTCATGATTATCATTTGTTGCCTTTGGCCAACGCTAATCAACACTTCTTTTGGCGTTGCAAGCATTCCGCAAGACCATAAGAATGTAGGAAAGGCCTTTGGTTTCTCAACTTTTAAGTACATCACAAAAATTATGTTGCCATACAGCCTTCCACACATCTTTACTGGGTTAAAACTATCCATTGGTATTGCTTGGATGGTAATAGTGGCTGGCGAAATGCTGTCTGGTGGCAGTGGTTTGGGCAATTTTGTTTGGGAAGAAGGCTTCAATGGAGGTAGCATCGCCAAGATATTGGTAGCAATCGTCATAATAGGCATTGTAGGGTTGATATTGGATAAAATATTTACCGCTTTACAAAAGAAAGTGTCTTTCGCAGCATAAAGAAAAACAGACCTGACAGGTTTTTGAAACCTGTCAGGTCTAAAATCATTCAACATTTTAACACATAAGTCATGAGTACAACAGAAACTATCGCACCGCCAACAACTACTCGCCAAAAAGAGTATGTTCATGTTCCACAGCAGCCTGTTTCGCAACAAGGCATTGGCGATATCAGCATAAAAAACCTTACGGTTAGTTTCAAAACGCCCAAAGGTGTCTATACGGCTATCGACAACATCAGTCTTGAAATTAAAAAAGGAGAAATTGTTGCTTTTATCGGACACTCTGGTTGTGGAAAATCTACTTTAATGGGTGCCATCAGCGGTATGACAACCCCTACCACCGGCGAAGTAATAGCAAACGGCAAAACAGTAAAGGGTCCCGGCCCAGATAGAGGTATTGTTTTTCAGAACTACTCTTTATTGCCTTGGCTTTCTGTTTATAAAAACATTTATGAGGCTGTAGATAGCACGATGAAGCATCTATCGCACACAGAAAAGATAGAATTGGTAGAGAATAACCTTAAAATGGTGAAGCTTTGGGAGCATAAGGACAAACTTCCAGGGCAATTATCTGGTGGCATGAAACAACGTGTATCCATTGCCCGTGCTTTTGCCATCGACCCTAAAATATTGTTACTCGATGAACCGTTTGGCGCATTGGATGCCCTTACTAAAAGCAATATGCACCTAGAATTATTGAAATTATGGAACATTGGCAACCGTGAAAAGACGATTGTGATGGTTACGCACGACATAGAAGAAGCCATTTTCCTTTGCGACCGTGTTGTGGTGATGAATAATGGCCCCGCAGCTACTATTAAGGAAATTGTTGAAGTAAATTTACCCCGTCCTCGAAACAAAAAAGACATCGTTCACAATGAAGAATACATGACCATTCATGATAAGCTCTTAAATTTATTGATTGATAAGTTTTCTATCAATGATTAACACGTTAGTTGTTAGTTATTAGTGGTTAGTTGTTAGTTTAAACTACTTGCTCATCACTAACCACTAACCACTAACAATTAATAACTAAATAATATGTCAAACAAGCCGCTAGATAAGTTCAATCCCTTCAGTTTCAAGGGTATTCAGATGCAAACATTCCATATTACGTGGCTAACTTTCTTTGTTTGCTTCTTTGGTTGGTTTGGTTTGGCACCGTTGATGCCTACTATCCGTACAGACCTCGGTTTAACCAAACCACAAGTGGGTAATACAATCATTGCGGCGGTCTCTGCGACCATTTTTGCCCGTTTGATCATCGGAAAACTGTGCGATCATTGGGGACCCCGCAAAACTTATACGGCTTTATTGGTCATTGGGGCTTTTCCGGTCATGTTAGTGGGTTTGGCACACAGTTATACCACCTTTTTGTTGTTCCGTTTGTCCATCGGCGTTATAGGAGCGTCGTTTGTTATCACCCAGTTTCACACGTCGGTCATGTTTGCGCCCCAAATAAAGGGTACTGCCAACGCTTTTGCGGGTGGATGGGGCAATTTGGGTGGTGGTATTACCAATATTATGATGCCTTTAATCTTTGCTGCCATTGTTGGGTTCGGATATACCAAAGCAGAAGCATGGCGTTATGCAATGATATTGCCCGGCATGATGCTTTTGGTGATGGCTTTTGTTTATTATCGCTTTACCAAAGATACGCCTGCAGGTAATTACAACGAAATTAACCATACCAAGAAAGATGAAGCCAAAACAGACTGGAACATCTTGAAAGATGCACGTTTATGGGCTTTGTCGTTAGCTTATGCAATGTGTTTTGGCATGGAAATAACCTTCGATGGCGTTGCAGCGTTGCACTTTACAGATACCTTTAAGTTAAATCAGGCAACTGCGGGCTTTTGGGCGGGCATCTTCGGCTTCATGAACATTTTTGCGCGTGCCTTGGGAGGTATTTTCTCAGATAGAATAGGCAATAAATATGGATTGAAAGGAAAAGGTCTCTTTTTGGCGGCGATGTTGTTGATGGAAGGCTTCGGTATCCTTCTTTTTGCGGCGGCTGGTTCATTACCAATGGCAATTGTGTCTATGCTAGGCTTTGCTTTGTTCCTTAAAATGGCAAATGGAGCAACCTATTCCATTACGCCTTTCATCAACGAAAAGAATGTGGGTATGGTAAGTGGTATTGTGGGTGCAGGAGGCAATATTGGTGGCATGTTGTTTGGTTTTCTGTTCAAATCGAGCACTATTACGTATGTGCAGGCGTTTCAATATATTGGTTATGCGGTGATAATGGTAGCGGCTATTGTTAGTATCACCAAGTTTACGGTTACTGTTCCTGTTGTTGAAGAAGCAAAGGTTGGGGTAGGTAGTGTTGCATTGGGATAAAAGGTAGTTAACCACTAGGTACACAAGGGTTTCACAAGGTTCACTAGTTTTTATTTGATTGAACAAGAATTTAACCACGATGAACACAAGGAAATGAAACACAAAGAACACTATTCAGTAAACAAATCTTAGTGCCCTTGTGAATACCTTGAGTTCTTTGTGGTTAAATAATATTTTTTTGACAAATTCGCTCTTTTCTCCTCCATCATCCTCGCGTCATTGCGAGGCGTTGCGAGTGGCTTTATCGAAGCAAAGCAACCTAACCGCAACAATAAGGTTGCTTCTTGCCTCGCAATGACGGGGAGATTGAAGCGAATGGATAAAGTGGAATAAACAGGCAAGGATTTAGATTGAAGTAAGTTCTTTCTGTAAACTCCCCGAAAGCTTAAATCTTTCGGGAAGTTGGATTCGCCCAAATTCGCTCTTTTCTCCTCCATCATCTTCGCGTTATTGCGAGGCGTTGCGAGTGGCTTTATCTAAGCAAAGCAACCTAACCGCAATAATAAGGTTGCTTCGTGCCTCGCAATGACGGGGAGATTGAAGCGAATGGATAAAACAGGAAAGAAAGAAAGGTTTTATGATTGAATGAAGTTCTTTGCATAAACATCCCGAAAGTTTTAAGCTTTCGGGATGTTGGATTCACCCAAATTCGCTCTTTTCTCCTCCACAATCCTCGTGTCATTTCGAATGTCTCATCTGGCGCACCAGAAAAAAATGTGAATGACGTGTGGGGCTATGATTTGGTAACTTTTTGTAAGTTGCCAAATCTAACGGACAGAGACTTGCCACATTTAGATTTACCAACTTCTGAAA
>CANFLL010000071.1 GCA_947447825.1 Chitinophagaceae bacterium
GGCGGCCATGGCATACTGAGTATTGCCATTTGAGTTTTGAATATTCAGATTTAAGTGCTAATTATCCAACGCACTGCATGCTTATACCTACAAAGAACTTTGCTGTCGAAACCAGTACAGCCCCATTTTCTGCAAAATAAATAAACATTGGCTCATTTTTGCAGTGGACAAAAGTAAGGAACATAATGCTTAACAAAGATTTTAGTTTGAAGTTACTTTCAAGCTATGATTATTTTAGAAGTAAATGGAATGTAATTAGGCAATAGATTGATGTCAAAATTACTCAAATATACAAATCGCATTGTCAAATAACTGCCGAGCTTTATCAATTTACACCACCGCTACAACGATTTAAACTTGTGCAATGAAGATTTTGTCAAGTGCTATATGGATTTACTCAAGTGCGATGTTAATTTATACCTGTGCTATGAGCATTTATTTCTTTACGGAGCGGATTTACACCTCTTCAATGAGGAGTTATCGTGTTGCAATGTTGAATTACACCTTTACGGTGTTGAACTATATCTTTTCAATCAGAATTTATTACTTTACGAACTGGATTTACACCTCATCAGAAGTGTATAATTTAAAAAAGCTTTAGAGTTATTTCAAAGAATTAATTAAGGCTAATGCATTACAAAAAAATCTACAGAAACTTTTGTAGATAAAATAAAATCATTCTTATTAAAAAGCCCATGCTTTGCAATATGATTCATATCAAAAGCAAATCCAATGGCAACAATTACTTTTACGCCCATAAATAAATTATTAATATGATTAGGCAATGTGCTATAATTTTTGGATGTCTGGCAATCGGCGAATTGATTGTGATGATTACTGGAATCAAACTTCCCTCAAGCATTATTGGAATGCTATTACTGACAATAATGCTTAAAATAGGATGGATAAAAGTGGACTGGGTGAAAGGTTTTTCTGATTTTTTATTAAATAACTTAGCCTTTTTCTTTGTTCCAGCTGGCGTATCGCTCATGTTTTATTTCAATCTCATAAAGGCCTCCTTTTGGCCAATTGTGGTTTCGGCATCCATTAGCACAGTAGTCGTTTTGGTTGTTACTGGTTGGGTTCATCAATTAATGCGTAAAAGACAATCTAATGAAACAGTTTCTTGAAAGTGAAGTCTTTGCACTCAGTTTTACTCTTTTAATCTATTTTTTGGCACAACAACTACAAAACAAGTTGAAGCTTATTTTGCTGAATCCAATCTTGGTTTCGTCTGCCATCATCATCATCTTTCTGTTAGTATTTAATATCAATTACCCTATCTATCATGAGCATGTTAGGCTAATTGAATTCTTTTTAAAGCCAGCTGTTGTTGCTATGGGAGTGCCTTTGTATCAACAATTGGAACGAATTAAAAAACAAACATTCATTGTTCTTGTGTGCCAGTTTGCAGGATGTATTTCTGGCATATTATCGGTGATAGTTTTAGCAAAATTGATGGGCGCATCGAAGGAAATAATAATTTCATTAGCCCCTAAATCAGTAACAGTGCCTATTGCGATGGAAGTTTCCAAGATGACTGGAGGCATACCAGCTTTAACAGTTGCCGTAGTGTTTATTGTGGGCATCTTTGGTGCGGTATTCGGTTACACAATTCTAAAAATTGCTAGAGTAACTAACCCAATATCACAAAGCTTGGCAATGGGAACGGCGGCTCATGGCATTGGCACATCGAGATCAATGTCTATCAGTTCAAATTATGGTGTGTATTCTAGTTTGGGTTTAATATTGAATGGTATTTTTACGTCAGCACTTACTCCTTTTATACTGAAGCTGTTAGAACATTGGTTGTGAGATGGGAGGAGTACGTAGGCAGGAGTGGATGTTGGAATAAAATAAGCATTTAAGATGTTCAATCCTCTCAAATGCCTATTTTTTTATTTATCAAAACGCTTTCAATTCTCTACGTCTAAAGACCATACTGATCTTTTATTTGAGCTATAACCTTTTCTAAAACAACTTTTACTTTATCAACAATAGCTGGAGTGATGTCTAAATCAATTCCATGTTTACCATTTAATTCAATCGTCCGGATATCTTCTTTGATACAGGCAATCTGGAGGGTATCAATGTTGCTTTTTAGGTGATGTGCTTCACTGCCCATTTTTTGCCATTCAGCATTTTTGGAATACTCCACCATTAGTTCCACAACGGGTGGAACCGAGGAAACAAAAGTTTCAGCAATTTCTTTCATAAATGACTCGTCACCCATGGCCATCTCTTCAATTAATGACAAATCGTAGAGGCGTTCTTCTGAATTACTCATAATGCGTTTTTTCGTTTTTCTAAAATATCTGCGATTAGATTATATAATTCAATTTCTTTGAATGGCTTGCTTAAATAACCATCCATTCCTAATTCAATATATTTGTCATTAACACCAATTTGAGTATTTGCTGTAAGTGCAATAATAGGCAAAGATTTCTTTACTGGATGACTCAACTCCCGAATGTCTTTTGTAGCCGTAATCCCATCTTTATTTGGCATGTGAATGTCCATTAAAATAAAGTCAAAGTCGTTCCTGACCACTTCTGCTACTGCTTCTTCACCATCTTTAGCCATTGTGGTTGTGAAACCCCAACGGTTAAGCATCGTTTTCGCAATTAACTTATTAATTTCATTGTCTTCTGCAAGCAGTACTTTGAGTGGCCCTAATGTATTTTGTACCATAATCGAGATATAGAGTATTACTATTAAAACGAAAAATAAAGCCAAGTATTGTTCTAATACATTCAAATTTATAAATTTAATTTAAATTGATTTTGCTTTTGTCTCAGATTTAAGATTTTTAAGATATATTTTAGTAAAATGATGCAGCTTTTTGAGAAAAAACCGATTAAACACTTGATTTTAGTTGAATTGACAATCAAAACAACTATCTACTGAAAAGGACACTTTTAAAATGGGATAGGGAATTTGTAATTAATAAATTAACCGTCGCAAAATTATCAACCACTCATGTCTACTCGATAATCTAAGGCATAGAGCCACTAGAATAAAGAAGAATTGCATTTTATTACTAAATAGACTGGGAGAGGTATCAAAAAGTGAACTCTTTAGCAATCTGTTCTAAAGAGCTCAAATACAAAATACAACGAATATAATTCCAAAAAGGAATTTATATCCAGCAAACAGTTATTGGGCTACAACTAGCTTTTGTACATTTCCGTCGTTTGTTATAAGCTGAATAATGAATGCTCCAGTTTTATGCTGAATCATCTTTTCTAAAGGAATAATATGATTCCCTGCAAATTGATTTGAGATTTTTGACTCCAATAACAGATTCCCATCATTTGAATAAACTGACAATTGAACATCTGATGCTTTGGATAAATTGTAACTGACTACGCTTTTACTATTTATGGGTACAGGATAAACCAAAAAATTTAAAGTAGGGTTGACAACCATAACAACATTTTGCACTTTGCTATAAGTAACTGACTTATTTGCATCTATCTGTTTAAGACGATAGTAATAGCTTCCGGCTGAAACATTGTAATCAATAAAACTAAAACTAGTTACTAAAACAGAATTACTGCCAGGAACAAAGCCTACAACTTGCCAATTTTGATGCTCTGCACTTGAAGTACGTTCAATTTGCCAGCCAACATTGTTTACTTGGTTTTGAGCTTTCCAATTAAGCACAACATTGTCTTTGTTTATTACAGTTGTAAATCCTAACAAGATTACTGGTGTTGGGATATAATTACTTTCAAAACATCCTAAATCTGGCGCAACACCATTGTAGGCAAAACCAACATTTTCTCCTTGATCAATTAGATCACTGCCAGCTGCCAGTTTCATAAAATCAATGTTAGGCAAACTACCATCAGCTTGTCGTGGTGCTGTTAACAAAGATTGATCGAGACTTAAAAAATCTGCTTTTGAAACAGTTACTGGAAGATTAAATGAGTTGGTATCTGCATTACATGCCACAAAATCTATATTTAGATAATTGCTACTTCTCGCATTATAACCCAAATTATTTTTCATCACATGATTATATCCCGTTGTATCTGTTAGATAGTTTGGATTTCTATTGAGCATATTAAAATTTACTGCATTATTATAAGATGTATTGTTGTACCAATTGCTCCCCCCCAGATGATGGTTAGCATAAAAACCATTTGTTCTGTTGCGAACAGCCAAGCAAAAACGAATGTTATTTCGAGGTATAACCGTAGGCACGGAGGGTGTTGTAGAAATGCCATAACCACCTGCTTTGAAACCATTGCCATCTCCCAATCCTGCAAAAGTGGAAGAATAACCGTTATAGAATGACCAACAACTATCAAAAGTTACTGCTTCAAACGAATTAATACAATCGTAACCATCATCACTATTAAACCAAGCCCTGCAACCTCTAAACACATTATTCACATAGCCAACCCCATCATTATTAGGATGGCAACCAAAACCATCCACGTTGCCTCCTGTTTTAGTTTCAGAAACATCATCCCAATTATTGTAAGCGTCACAATTAAGTATTAAATTATTACCTCCTTTGGTTAAGTAAAAGCCAATTGCTTTGCCATCATGCATCTTTAGCCTCTCGTAAATATTATAGCTGCCTTGGTTATCAAAGCATTCACTTTGGGTATGAGTGGTAATAGTAACTTGAACACCAACCACCTCAATTCCTCTTATATGTATGTATGAGGCGTTTACCTGAAAAGCATTTACCCGATAGCCAACTGGCGCAACAGCACTACAATCAAAAATGGGTGTTTCACCAGGATAAGCCCAGTAATTAATGCGCTTTCCTGGTTTTCCACTTTTGGTAAGGTAAGTGATGTAAGCCCAAATACCCGTGTAAGTTGCCACTAAAGAATCCGTCATAACATAGTTACCACCTCTAATGTACACAGTATCGCCTGCTGTTACTGATGTTTGTGCCCTTTGAATCGTTAAAAAGGGCGCATCTATTGTACCCACATTAGAGTTGAATCCTGTGGGAGCAACATAAAATACCCTTGCAGTAACACTAAGTGATAAAGCAATGAAGCAACTAATAAATAGTAAACATTTATTTTTCATGATAACAAACTTTTGGGTTAAAGAAGTTAAAAGTTATAAGTTAAAAAGACACTTTAATGAATAGAAAGTTGATTAATTTACTTTGCCCCGATTCCTTTGAAATAACTAGTTAATAAAATAGTAACCGATAAAATGTATAACGCTCACTAACAATAGATCAAGGTTTTCAATTCACTTTTTTATCTATCCCGACTTTTCTTTTTGCTTTC
The DNA here is from genome assembly GCA_947447825.1 of Chitinophagaceae bacterium. Taxonomy (GTDB): domain Bacteria; phylum Bacteroidota; class Bacteroidia; order Chitinophagales; family Chitinophagaceae; genus Parasediminibacterium. The sequence continues at coordinate 5,268 of CANFLL010000071.1, forward strand.
GGATTTTTTGAATAATTGCTTTCAAAACATCCCAAATCTGGCGCAGCTCCAACAAAAGGAAATCCTATGTTTTCGCCCTTATCTATCAAACTGCTATTATTGGTTAGTTTCATAAAATCAATGTTTGGCAAACTGCCATCTGCTTGGCGTGGTACCGAAAGCAAAGTTTGATCTAGACTAATAAAATCGGTTTTTGAAACATTAACAGATAAGTTAAATGAATTTGTATCAGCATTACAAGCATCAAAATCAATATTTGCATACTCACTAACTCTAGCATTGTAGCTCAGGTTATTTTTAAGATTGTGTCCATAACCTGCACCATCACTTTGGCGGCTGCTAGATCTATTCAACATATTAAAATTGATAGCATTACCGTTTGCTGTATTGTTAAACCAATCGCTTCCGCCCAAATGGTGATTAGCATAAAAACCGTTGGCCTTGTTGCCTACTGCCAAACAAAATCGGATTACATTGCGAGGCATTGAACTAGGGATGGCACGAGTAGCCGACAAACCATAACCGCCTGCTTTAAAACCATTACCGTCTCCTAGGCTAGTAAAACTACTTGAGTATCCATTAAAAAAAGACCAACAGTTTTCGAAAGTCGTTGCTTCGAAAGCATTAATACAATCATAGCCATCATCGCTATTAAACCAAGCCCTACAACCCTTGAACACATTGTTTACATAGCCCAATGAATCTCCTTTTGGGTGACAGCCAAAGCCATCTACATTACCCCCAAGTTTATTTTCAGATACATTATCCCAGTTATTGTAGGCGTCACAATTTAAAATTAAGTTATTGCCGCCTTTGTTTAAATAGAAGCCAATGGCTTTACCATCGTGCATTTTAAGCATTTCATAAATGTTGAAACTGCCCTGATTTTCGAAACATTCACTTTGGGTATGATTTGTTTGAGTAACCTGAACGCCCACCACTTCAATGCCTTTAATATGCAAGTATGAAGCATTAACCTGAAAAGCATTAACCCTATATCCTGCTGGTTTCACAGCAGTGTAATCAAAAAAGGGGGTCTCGTTAGGATAAGCCCAATAGTTAATGCGCTTATTAGGTTTACCACTTTTAGTAAGAAAAGTTACATAAGCCCAATTACCAGAAAAAGAAGCAACCAATGAGTCTGTCATTATGTATTTTCCACCTCTAATATAAACCGTATCGCCAGCAGAAACAGCTTCTTGCGCTCTTTGAATAGTAAGAAAAGGGGAAGTAATTGTTCCTGCATTGGCATTATTACCAGTTGGGGCAACAAATACTACTTTAGCCAAAAGGCTTGAACAAATTGCACTAATGCAACAAACCAATAATGAAACCTTATAAAACATGCAAACAATATTATCTTGATGTGATGAAAAAGCCGTGAAATTAAAAGTAGTGATACGACAACTGTCATTTACTGTCCTAACCAGAATGCTTGCAATGACTAGTTACAAGAATAAATGTTTAAAGCATTGAACGCAGTTAAAGAAAAGAACACAATCAGTATTTAGTGGTTAGTAATTGGTAAGGTGTCAATCAACATTGCTTCTCTCCTACTTTCTACTTATTACTCTCTACTTTTGACTTTCGAAGCTCCACTGTAATTAGTTTATACGGGAGGAGAACATTGAAACGAACTTGAAATGTATAAAATATTGAGGTTGGTTACACTTGTGAAAATTGATTTGACCGAAAGTTATGCTTCATTACCTTGATTTCAAATGAAGGAAACTTCTCTCATTTCGCAAACCAAATTCTGCTGAGTATAATCTATAAACCCTTAAAACCCTTTACTGTCAATGATTACATCATTTAATCTAGCAATTTTAGCATCGAAAAGCGTCATTAATTCACTTGAGTCAGTCCACGACTCAGGTGAGTCCTTGGCTGACTCAGTTGAGTCGTCGACTCGCTCAACTGAATCTTTGTCTGACTCAAGTGAGTCGTCGACTCACTCAGGTGAATCTTTTTCTGACTCAGGTGAGTCGTGGACTGACTCAGGTGAATCTTTGGCGGACTCAAGTGAATTTAAGCGTGAATCAGCTGAATAAATGAAAGAAAGAGGACAAAAGAAAGAGCTCACTTTGATAAGCTGCGTGTTTGGGATAAGCTTCGAGAAAGTTTAAAACTTTCTGAGGGAGAGTTGGAACGGGTGAGTAAAATTTATCGCTTTCCCTCGTGAAATTAGTGGTAAAGCTCCTGAGGGATAACAATCATTTAATCTGTCAAAGTAGAAGTAATATTAGTCCAGTTTTATAAGGTTGCAAGGCATTTTAAAGAACATTACAAAGAACCATTTATAGAATTAATGCAAATGGAAAACCCATTTACAAACTGTTTTTAAAGAGGTAATGTTTTACAATTGCATAAATAGTGGAGCCCCAATTGGGAGAGAAACAATATTTGAGGAAGGAATTTAGTTTAAATTAATCATGCTATAATTAAATATAGTTTCAAAAGATTGGTCTAATATTGCAATGGTACATATTAAATATTCATAATGATGGAAAACAAATCGCTCACAAAGTCAATCATATTAGGAGTTTCTCTTTTAGTTGGGCTAATTTCACTTGGAGGATTTATTTTTAAGGGGCTAAAAACTTTTAGCGACAAAGACCGAATTGTAACAGTAAAAGGGTTAGCTGAAATGAATATTACTGCCACCTCCGCTTCAATTACTTTAAGCTACTCTTTTTCTGGAGATAACCTACAGGACATCATCAAACAATCGGAGGATAAAAAGAGTGCTATCACCAAATATTTAACAGAAATAGGATACAAAAAGGATGAAATTCAGACGGGTAATATAGACATCAATGATCAACAAAAATACTTCGAAACAGAATGGCAAAACGGTCATGAAGTAAAGAAGAAGATTGATAGATATTCAACTTCGCAAGGTTTGACAATACGGTCGAAAGACATAAAAACTACTGAGGACAAGTCAGCTCAAATAAAATTAGAGTTAGTGAGCAAGAACCTTACTTCTACAATTACAACCAATTATTCTTTTCCTGAATTAAACTCAATAAAACCCAAACTAATAGCCGAAAGCACAAAAAATGCAAGAATCGCAGGTGAGCAATTTGCCAATGATTCGCAATCAACATTGGGAAAAATAAAAACTGCTTCCCAAGGACAAATTACCATCGACGGCATTTATCATCCCGACGCAGATGCAGGTGCTGATAGCGAAAGACCTAAGGAACCTTACATTCAAAAAGCAAGGGTTGTGAGTACGATTGTATTCTTTTTAGAATAAGGATTGTGCCTTACATTTTTTTTAAGTAATGATTATGTACATCATAAACTAGTGTTTACTGTTTATCTTTTATTAATTTTTTCATACAGTCACAAAGTAGTAAGTCCCTTTCCTCTTCTACACTTTTCGCTACAATATTTCACTTCCTCCCATACTTTTTCCCATTTTTTGCGCCACGTAAATGGACGTTTGCAAACAATGCATACCTTATGTGGCAAATGTTGTTTCTGTACGTTTTTCATAGTTATTTAATTGCTTTTGTCTTAGAATTATTGCTCACTTTTCCATTTGGCTTCCCTCGCTTTCTTGCATGAGTAGTTACTATTCTTAGGTTTTCTGCTTTCACCAAATCACTCTTTCTCATTGCCCAAAGTGCATCTTTATTCTTTTTTAAATCTTTGTTTAAATCGATGATGGGAAAAGGATAATCTTTTCCTAATTCAAAGTGATATAAATCGGCTTCCATGGGTGTAATCATCCAAGGTTGATGAACCAAATGAATAGGTAAAACAGCCAATTGAGGTATCCATTTTTTAATAAATAACCCATCAGGATCATGCTCTAAAGAGTTCTTTACTGGGCTATATACTCTAATAGTGTTGATGCCAGTGGTACCAGCTTGCATCTGAAACTGAGGGTAGTGAATGCCAGGATCATAGTCCAAGAATAGTTGTGCCAGATGATACACGCCCAAACGCCAATCCTGAAAAAGGTGATGCGTTAAAAAAGAGACAACCATCGCCCGCATCCTAAAATTTATCCAGCCAGTAGCTTCCAAACATTTAATGCACGCATCTACCAACGGAATTCCTGTTTCACCTTTTTTCCAAGCATCTAGGAAAGCATTATTTTCTTCTCTTTCCAGTAATTCATAGCCTTTATTAATACATTCAGTTTCGTACCTGCATTCCATTTCAAACTTTTGAATAAAATGACAATGCCACCTCAATCGTGTGATAAAATTTTGGTATGGGCGTTTATTTTTTCTTTCCCTAATGGCATTCAGCGTATGTTGATAAACCTGCTTGATAGAAATATTTCCCCAAGCCAGATAAGGCGAAAGACGACCACACGACAACCTACTTTCCATTGGTTTAGAAATATGTTTGCTGTAATTGACACCCCGTTGCTTGATGAAAGATTGCAAATATCGATAAGCATTTTGCTCACCCGCAGGTTGAAAGGTTGAAGGGTAATCATTCAATTTATCTATCAAAGCTTCATCCAAGGGGAAAGGATTATTGAATTTTATTGCCTCTGCAACCGAATACTTATTCTCAGTGATAAGGTCGTGCATCTTAGCAAACCACATCTTATCCCAATCTTTTCTATCCCTTAGTCCTCTAACAATGCCATCCCGCTGAAACTCTTTCCAAACTATTCCATTCTCTCTGAACAGTTTCTTCAAAGCCAAATCCCTATCGAAAGTTTTCTGTATGCCACTTTCTTGATAACTAAATATGTTAATTATATTAAAGCTATTTAGCAAATGCCCAAATACGGTAGTGGCTTCTTCTTGAAAAAGATAGATTGCTTGATTAAAGGATTGAAAATGTTCATTCATTCTCATTAAAGAATGGTATTGAAACTGCAAATGCCGCAATGAACAATCAGGGTGCGCCATAAGGGAAGGTTCAAATAGGAATATGATAATGTAGGGCAACCCACATTGTTCGGCCTCCTGCAAAGGCTCATGATCTTGCGTGCGCAGGTCGCGCTTTAGCCAAACAATATTCATGCTTTTGGGGTTTGAAAGCATATTAATTTGTTGTATTGAAGTAAAAGACTCCTTTTTAGATTAATTATAGCGATTCGTTTTAGCACAAAGAATCCTAATTATGACGCAAAGAATGCGCAAAGGACAATAAATAATATGAAAGAAAAGAGCTTTAATAAAAGGACAAAAATAGTGAGCTTGTAAAAGGAATAATTAGTTCACTTTAACTACCAAGTTAACCCTTATCTTTTACTTATTTTATTGTTTGTAATCGTTCTTTGCAACGCACATTTAAAACGGCTTATCTCTGGGTTTCTTTTAGCAAGGTGTTTTTGGCTAATGCCGCTGTTAACACGTTTTCTCCAGAGGTTAAAGCTGCTACGTTTCAGTTCTCTTCGCATCAGTTGTATCACTTCTGCCTCACAGATGTCAAACTGAATTTTTATGGCATCAAAAGGAGTACGATCCTCCCATGCCATCTCAATTATTCTATCTTTTGTTATTAAATCCATAGTCTTTCATTTTAAAAAAGTGAAAAAACACACCAAGAGAGACAGCGTAATCTATTCATATAGTTTTTCGCTTCCATTTCACAGAAACCTCCGATCCTTCCGCCATTATTACATTATCTGGCTGTTCATTATTCAAAAACTCAAACTCCTTTCCATACATCTTTCCAAAGTCACAGTTTATTTCATAAGCATTTATTTTGTTTGTCTCCCATCGTGGATGGTTTACTCTATACTCTTGTGTGGTGTTGTTATCAACTTTAGTATAGCCATAATAATGTTCAAAAATGTATTGCTCCACACTTCCTTCCTCCATGGGAAGCTTGTTATTAGAGGCATTTACTTTAATATGATTCCAATCAGCCCCCACCTTCCACTCATAGATTATTTCTTTATTTTCGTCATTAATATTCCACGTATGTTTTGTTGGTATGGAGATGTAATGTTCTTTATATAACCAGTTAGCCACCCAAGCCACAGGTTTAAAGGGGATAGTTTCATTGATAAAAACCACACCACGTTTCCATCCATTTCCTTCCTTTCGTACTACATAAAACCGTAAATTAATTTCCTCGAAAGTGCCTAGCAATGGAATGGGCATCTTGAACAGACGGGTATCCTTAAACATAAAACCAACTAGGCTAACAAAAGCTTTACCATTAAAGGTGTCCAGTTCAACACCCTTGGGCAGAAAAGGCAATAATACAAAAGGATCAACTGCGTAATTTGCCATTATCAGATTCTCCCAACGTGCGTTTAAAAAGTCCATTGTTTACAGTTTAATGCTCCCCATACCACCATCCACATGAAGGATTTGTCCGGTGATCCATCCCGATTTATCAGACAAAAGGAATTCAGCCATATTCGCAATGTCTGTTGCAGAGCCAATTCTTTTAAGTGGATGGCGCAAAGAATTTGCTTCCTTCTTTTGGTCAGTATTCAACAGTAATGCCGCAAGCGGAGTGTCTGTTAAGGAAGGCGCAATGCAATTCACCCGAATTTTTGGGGCCAATTCAGCAGCCAAAGCCCTTGTTAATCCCTCTACAGCCCCCTTAGAGGATGCAACCAATGAGTGAAAGTTTAGCCCCGACTGCACTGCCACTGTTGAAAACAAAACAATAGACGCATTATCAGCTTCTTTTAATTTGGGCAATGCCGCCTGAATAACTTTCACAGCACCTATCAATTGAAGTTTATAATCTTGTTCAAAGTCTTCTGGTTTAATCCTTGCAAATGGTTTCAGGTTAATGCTTCCCGGACAATACACAATGCCATTTATGGATTCGGGAAGAAATTCTAGCGATATGTTTTCCTCCAACACATTCAATTGATGAAAGCTAGTGTTGGCATTTGGTGCAATTATTTCATTTTTGAAATATGTGGCATATACAAGATGCCCTTGTTGAGACAATTGATTGACCAATGCATTCCCAATGCCCGAAGAGGCACCTACAACCAGATATTTTGCCATTATAATTTTTTTAGACACTTACTAACAGCAATAGGAACTAAAGGTTGAAAGTGCTTTGCTTCTAGGTTTTAAATTTTTAATTTTAATGCAAAGTCGGAAAGAGTTGAGAGTTAAAAGACCAGCGTAGTGAGTAACACACGGTTATTAATTTTAGGATATTGGCAATAGAATTTGTTAATTAAAAATAAAGCGGTTATTTAAAATTGGCTTTAAACCACCTATGCGTTCCTCAACCCTTCCAGTTACAAACTAGTTCAACTTTTAGGAACAAGTGATATGCTATCAATGAACACTTGCGATAATAATTTTTTCATTAAAATTCTTTTGTTGTCATTACTAAAATTGAACCAGGATATTGAACTGTTGCATCGTCTTCTGCTGTAATAAACACTTTTACTGGCTTTGAAGCAGAAACTGTTTCAAATGAGCCCTTTAATGCATGCGAAAAAAGGCTTGTTGAGGTTTTCACTTGACCAACATTTTTTGTTGAATTGTCTTTAGCCACAATCCACACCACATAAGTTTGTTTTGCCGGGGTTAGCCTATTTGGTTCTGCTAAATTTTCTAGCCTTACATAAACATTAAAGTTGTTATTATTATCTTTTTTTGTTTTCACATATCCTTGTGCTGCTGGAACAACTGGCGAAATCTGAAAAACTGCTTTTCTTGCACACGATGAAAGGAAAATTACGGTAAAAATTGCCGTTGCCCCCAATAAGATGGTCTTAACGAGTTTAAGTGGATTAGTAAGTAGAGTGTTATTATCTTGTACTTCTACAGTATTTTCCTTTGTACAAGCATCATTTTTAAATCCTGTTTTAACAACCATTTTTGTAATTTTCATTGTAAATAATTTTATTTCGTAAGTAATTTATTATGATATAAAGTTGGTTTGATATAGCAGGATGAGGTTATACAATTATGGGTAGTAGTTGTGTAATTCAACTGTCATAATTAGTAGCAACAACAATAAGGCATACAGAAATTGTATTTGAAATGTCCTTTTTGTAATAATTATGATAATTAAGAAACTGTAACTCAAATTTCTTAAAGTTTAGGCAACCTTTAGTTTATTCAAGTGGTTACTAAAAACAACTAGTTAAAATCTAAAGCCCAATGTTAGCTGAAGCCAAGCATTTTTATAAGTAGGTTCACTAGAACTTCCATCGCCATTATTTCTTTGTAAATCCCAACCCACCCTTGCTCCTATAACGGCAGGTGCAAGATTAAAATCTAGTCCGCCTACAAAACATAAAATATTCTTACGAAGGTTGGTATTCTGAAATTGTTGTTCTTGGCTACTGCTATAAAGCGTATTTTCAAACACATCCTTTTGAGATATCAGATACGACAATTGAGGTCCAGCCAATATGGTAACAAAAAGAGATGGCTTAATGGCTAAGAATATTGGCACATCTATAAAATTTAGGTTACGGGTAAAATTGTACGATTGACCAAGAATTTCGCCAGATGCTTTGAATCCTTTTTGCGAAAACATCACTTCTGGCTGTATGCCAAAGTATTTACCCAAAGGAATATCGATGAATGCACCACCTGCAAAACCAAATTTCGGCTTTTCACTAAAGTCTTGCGTTTTAGAATCATAGATGTTCGATCGGTTTACTCCTACCTTAAAACCAAAGTGTATTACATTGGTATAATCACTCTTCGTTTCTTGTGCACTAACACCCTTAACTGTAAAAAATGCAATAATGCTAATTAATAAAAACTTTTTCATTCTTGGGGTTTAACTTGTAACTGAATTGTTATGTTGCAAAGTTGCGTTGAGATAGTGGCAAGGTTGTTATAGAACAGAAGACAATAGTTGTATGATTCAGTGGTTTTGTAATTCAGGCAGTAGCTTCACCTTATTACGAACAATTCGAATTGCAATTTTTGGCTTCCACAATCACCCTATATTCATACGGAGGAGAGGATGTAGGAAAAGCGAATGGAATGGCATGTTCAGATTTTACAGTTACGACCTGGTTCGACTTTTAGGAACAAGTGATGTGCTATAAATGAACAGTTACTCCTGTGAGTGACACTGCGTAAGTTGCCGATTTTCGAATAAACCTAAGCTAGATGGTATAATTAATTTAGCTATTATCAATTATTTTATGTCTAAATAATAAATAGCGTTCTCCATCATCAGCATTTAACCACTTTACAGGGAAGTTATTGTACATGTGCGTGTATATGTCGTCGGTATCAATTAATAAGTGCTCCTCCCCTTTTACAAATACTTTTTTACTACCATAATATTTCGTGTAAAACTCTCTAACACTTTTTTCTGGAATGGTAGGGATGTGTATAATACGATTAGTTGTTTCGTATAAATCGTCCATCAGGTTTTTCTTCGGTACAGTTCTATAAACAGGGTCAACCAATTGTTGCAAATAATCTGTGTGAGCTGGTAATTCTTTTTCTTCTTGCAGAAAGTAAACAGCCACTCCTACATTCTCCCAAGGTTTTACCTCTTTGTGTAAATGTGTGATGGATGCTAATAGTGGTAAAGCCTCCGCATCTAGCAAACGGGCAATAGTTTCATTAAACTCGGCAGGAATAAACCCTATCTTTTCTTGCTGCCAATAGAGGGCTATGGCAAAATCATCATAAAGGTTTTTTGGTTCGCGCCTTAGTTCTATCAGGTCGTTCACTTCCATTTCATTCAGCAATTCCATGCCCCTATAATGCCTGAATCCTGCTACAAAGCATTGCAACAGGTAAACCTTTCTTTTGGTTATCAGCGTGCTTATGGGCAACTTACCAAAAATGGCAACACTTATTAGCCGTTGTAAAAAGTCGGAACGTTTCATGGTTTGTTTATTGATGAATAATTAGGCAAAGGTAACTTTCTAGAATTTGTCTATAAATGCAATCTGTAAATCGGAAAAATTGCCTGACTTTATTTTAACTTCCTGATTAATCACTTTCATAAAATCTAGCAACTGCAAATTATCTATTTCAGTCATCGAATACTTTAGGTCTTCAATAGATATATTTGGGTTGTGAAGTTTAGAATAAAAATATTTCTCTTCTGTTTGATAATAAGTGTCTGTCCAAATAACTATTTCACTACATTCTATCTTTTGCAAGATGTTTATATAAGTATTCCTGATACGATTTATATTCTTTAATATACTTTCATTTTGCATGGGATATGCACTGTTTACTTTATCCTTTAAATCAATAATAAACGAAGACCACTTATAACTGAAAGGCAAAAAGTAAAGACGAAATACACCATTACGGTTAAACTCTAAGTACAATTCATCTTCATATACTAGGTCAACAGGTATGCTTAGCAGATATTGATTATAAACACCCTCTGTTGGATTCTCATAGTTATTAAAATCTGTAATTACGTTCAATTGAAGGGTTTCTACAAATCCCAAATCAATCAATTCATTTCTTTTTGTCGGAGTTTCCTCCTCAATAGTATTATCCTCAAAACAAACTTTAAGGTTTACTTTAAATCTATTGGTTATTTCTTTAGCAAAAGCAATGTAATCATCTGAAAAAAAATTATAAACCCCAATACCTTCTATTATGTTAGCGTAACCCATTAATAGTAATGTTTTAGTTCAAATATTTATTTATTCACTTCATTTACAAATGGTCTTACTATTTTTCCAGATTGAATATCTTCTAGGTTTAAACCAAATGAATCATAATCGGTTTTCCTCCATTTTTTATTTCTAAAGCGGAAAGCGTACACTAAGAAATTTCCATTCCAAGGAAGGTTCATGAAATTGTTTCGGTCTGCAATACAAGTAAAATGCAACTCTAAAATGTCATTCTGCCGATGTTGAATTTCAACGTCAAAACAATTGCCCTCATTCAACATAGTACAAAGGGTTTCGGCATTTACTTTATCTGCTTTTTCACCAATGTTTGCTGGTAACATTGCTTCTCCCACAACAGACAAATCACCACCGTCATTCCTTTTTAATATCCAATAATGCTTTAGCTTACGTATATCCTGCGTTTTGCAACTACATAATTTTAGTTTATCAGACACTTTACACATACAAATCCTTTGTTTAAATTCTTCTTCATTTTCTTGTGGGGTAGGGAAGAATCGAACTTCCGAAACAAGTAATATGTGGCTTAAACATAATGTAGTTCACTTAGACAAAGCCCCCCATTTATTTTCTTATTTTTCAATAGTCAATCCTCACCATTCATTCCTCTTTTTCATACCCCTCGTAATAGTAAGATTGTTCTATTCCATTAAAAATAATTTCTCTATTGTTAATGTCGTTTGTTAAATGTGCTTCTAGTAGTACACGCAATTCCAAATCATTGATGGGGCTTCTTTCCATAGCTTGCATGTAGCGTGTTTTATCAACCAATTGCCAGTTAACTACTTTGCTAAGCTTTTTCTTCAATATCATATCTAACCAAATACGCATACTCCTTCCGTTGCCTTCCATAAAAGGGTGTGCAATATTCATCTCTATGTATTTGGTAATAATTTCCTCGAAGTTGTTTTCGGGCATTTGTTCTATTTTAACTAATGCCTCCTTTAGATACAAAGCATTGGCAAACCTAAACCCTCCTTTGGCAATATTTTGGGTACGAATTTTTCCCGAGAAGGGGTATAAATTCTTAAACAAATAGTCGTGTGTCTGTAGTAATCCCTTGGTGGTGCCTATTGCTAGTTTATCTATATCGCCACTTTCAAACAATCGGTAGGCATTTTCTAAACTTAGCTTATCTATGTTTTTCATCTTTTCTTGTGTTTAATCTATCAATCGCTTCTCGGGATTCCTACTTGTATGAAAGATGGCATAAACAACTATTGTTTTTCCGAGTATTTCGTAAATTATAATGTAAGGGAACTTATTAAGTAGCATTCTTCTAAATCCATTTTCTAGAAAACTATAATAGGAAGGGTTGGCTACTATTTTTTTATACCCTGCATCCAATTCATCTAAAAAAGATTCACCAAGTCCTTCTAGTTGAATTTCGTACCAAGAGTAGGCATCTTTAGCCATCAATATGGCTCTGGGTTTTAATAGTAGTTGATACAATTAGTCCATTGTTTTATTTCCCCTTATTATTTCCTTGGCTTCTTCCCAATTGTACGATTTAGATGCCCCGTTTAGGTGGTTTCTTTTTTCTTCTTCCAGTATCTCCAAGTGCCTTGGGGTGCAAATGAAATCGTCTTTCTTCGCTATCTCATCTTCCAATAGCAAGTACATGCCTTTTACCTTTTTGTCGTCGGCATCTGCGATGTATTCGTGCAGTTTTTTCCTTATTCCTATTGTTGTCATTAGCTATTATTAAAATTGGTTGGAAAGATACTTTTTTCTTTTCATGAACAAAAAAACTGACTTCTTTTATTTTTCTCCAAACTAACCTTGTCTATGTTTTTCATCTTTCTTTTAATTTAGTTATTCGAACCGTCAATTAACCTTTATCTACAGCTATAAAATAATCCATCATCTTTTGATTTAAAAATCATCTTTACATATCCTTCTTTATCTATACAATCTTTTAAATCAAAATCCCTGTAATGAATTGCGCCATAACCAAATTTAATTTCACCAATTGTTGGATTCCTATGGTAGGTTACTTCCGTAATGCCCTCCCTTATTGGTAGTTCATTTCTCATAAATGTCTATTTTTTCTTTTTATCTTTTATAAATAGGTCAGCAGTGTATTTCTCATATAAATCAAAAAGAAATTCCATCCTCTTTTCTTCACTAACAAATGGTTGCGGACGGTAACAAGCATCTACTGCTTTATCCAATAACTGATGTGCTTTTACTAAGGAAGGAGGCATAATAAGTGTTCCATACAAGGTAGAAAGACTACTATCAGGAAATGATGTTCTAATATCCAATACATTCTGAGCCGCCATTTCTATTACCTGTTTTTGTTTCTCCGTAGGGTTTAAAGGCCAAGGATAATTGTTATAAACAATATCTTTCGAATAACGATAATCACTTTTCAATCTTCCGCAAACATATTTAACCCATGCCATGTGCATAATTGAAGATAAAATTCCAAAATGAAAAAGTGAACCATTAGGTATAGACATACATGTATCACTCACAATTGAATTTTTATCAAAAAAGCCAATAGGAATATATTGTCTGTTTTCAGAACTTACACGAGGTATTACGATGAAAGTGTCAGGTTGGTTTCTATCTCGAAATAAGGTTGGTGTTAATGCAAATTTTTGAGTAGATGGTGCAACGCTATATAATCTGAATTTCCTCACCAATTCAATCCTTTTCATTATTTCAGGACTCTGTTTTATTTCACTGGGTTCAGCATCTACTAGCCATAAGCACCAACGTTTCAATCCATTTAAATATTCATACGCAGATATTAGGGGTTTAATAAACTTTTCTAAAGCTGGTTCTTTTAGTAATAGTTCATTTTTTTCTTCATCTGTCAACAATAAATTCCCGCCATCTAAAGGCATATTGCCAAAGCTCATTTTAGGTACACTGCAAATTGGGTTAGATTGTTTTACAATCAAAACATTTTTAGCATCTACCAAGTATGGATTAATATTTTTAGCACTTATCTCATGTGGTTCACCCTTTATATTTTCATACTGAAATATTAGTTTATTATCTGTATCAATATTTGCAAAACCAATTATTACACAAAATACAGCAGCATTCCCCTTTGCTTCATTGTTCCATTTAAAAGTACGATGGGCAAAATGAATTTTTACATCGTACATATTTAGTAACACATTCCATAAAATACCAACCTGTTCTCCTTGCACTATAGAATTAGTGCTTACAAATGCAACTTTAGTTTTGGTGTTTTGAACAATTTTGGCAGCCTTAACATACCAAGCTGCTACATAATCTAAAACTCCTGCCCCTTGAACATTATTTAAACATTTTATTACATCGTCTCTCATTGTTTGACTCATTACTTTTGAGCCACTAAACGGAGGATTCCCAATAATATAATCGTAAGTATGTTTACTATTAGTTCTGCATGAACCCTCTGGGCGATTGTCTATAATAGTTAAGTTCTTAGTTTTAATATTCAGCGTTGTATACTCTGCCTCTGGTTCTTTAAGTATAAGGGTCGTATCATCAGCAGTAATTTCAATAGGTTGTTGTTTTATCAAACTATTCCAGTCAGTTTGCAAAGCATTTGCATTCAGAATAGTAGCAGCTTTCTTTAAAGGTAATCTCGCAAAGTATTGCCCAAACTCTGCACTTATAGCCATATTCATTTGGTGATCCATCAGCCACATGGCTACTTGTGCTATCTGTGCTGGAAACTCTTCATATTCTATCCCATACATCATATCCACGTCCAACAAGATGATTTCACCCACATTCAAAAAGCCTTGCCCCGTTTTATTGATAGCTTTAAGCACAGCAATTTCCAAAAGCCTCAATTCCCGATAGGTAATCACCAAGAAGTTACCACAACCACAAGCAGGGTCTAAAAACTTTAACTCACTTATCTTCTTATGAAATTCCGGTAGTTTGTTACGGTTTGTCTTTATGTTTTCAAATTCTTGCCAAAGTTCATCTAAAAACAAAGGCTTTATCAGTTTAAGAATGTTCTTTTCGCTTGTGTAATGAGCTCCTAAATTACGGCGTTCCTGCGGGTTCATCACACTCTGAAACATGGAACCAAATATGGCTGGCGATATACTGCCCCAGTTGATGGCACAACATTCTATTAACGTGTTGCGCATGGCAGTATCAAAAGAAGCGGGAGGCAATATTTCTTCAAACAACTTACCATTCACATAAGGAAAGGTGTTTAATTGTTCATCTAAGTTTTTAAGTCGCCTTTCGGTGGGAGTGTTCAATACATAAAACAATTCTGACAATCGAGCTGCAAGGTCGCTTCCATCTTCGGCTGTTCTATCTATAATAAATTCCCGAAACAAATCTTTATTGAAAATGGTGGTGTCTTCTGCAAACAAACAAAACAGCAAACGCACCAAGTACAATTCTAAAGGATGCCCGTCGTAGCCTATTTCTTTAAGTCTATCATGCAACTTGCCCATCAAGTTTGCTGCCTTTATGTTTACAGGGTCTTGTTCTTTAAATACCCTTTTAATGTACCCAGCAATAAAACCAAAAAGCTCTACATGGTTTATTAAATCGGGCAGGAGAAAATCATGTACTTCATTGGTTTCATAATCATACAATCTAAAAATATGGAAGTCGGATATTAGAATGTATTGTGGTAAATCTTGTTGCTTTATCCCTTGCAAATATTCCCTTGCTTGCGTATAGGCTTTATCAAGGTTTTTGCCCCTGCTTTTCATTTCTACCAGCATAGTGCCTTTCCAGAACAAATCTATGTAGCCATCATGGTTATCTAGCTTCTTTACCTTTTCTTCAAAGGTTGCAATCTTTTTTCGGGTAATGCCAAACACATTAAAAAATGCTTCTAAAAATGGCTTGGCGTCTGCTTCTTCATTATGTGTATCTGCCCACTCTTTAGAAAAAGCTACAGCACGGTCTTTTATTTCATTCCAACTTAAAGGCATCTATATTTTTTTAAAATGATACTGGTATTATACTATTTTTTATCGGTTGTAAATATACCATTCAGTCAATAAATGGCTACTATTTTGTTTTGTTAACCCCAAACAACTACCCCCTAATAACTAAAAAGTTTTCTTTTGGTGATGTAAATATTATTACCTATACCTTTACAGCTCTGGAGTTTTGGATAAGCCTTGGTTCGGCTATTTGAAATCTTCGCTTTTCCCCGAATGGCTTTGCCAACGATACTAAAAGAACCCAGTACAAACATCCGCGTTTAGCAGTCCCGCTGCATTTTTTGAAGAAGAATGAATAAAACAACATACAGCACGCATTTTTAATGAATCGGTAAGGTTTTTTAACCAATCGGTAAGCATTTTTGATCAATCGGTAAGCATTTTTAATGAATCGGTAAAGATTTTCAACCAAACGGTAAGCATTTTTAACCAGTCGGTAAGCATTTTTGACCAATCGGTACGCATTTTTAATGAATCGGTAAGGTTTTTTAATCAATCGGTACGCATTTCTAATGAATCGGTAGAAATGTGTAGAAAATAATAAAGTTTTATGGCTTGAATTGAGCTAAAAATTAATTAATCGTCTTTTTAAATTAATAAAATGAAAAATGGATTACAAGCAAGAATGACGAGAAACGCTTCGTTGATAACATTTATGGAAGATAATGCAGATAAATTTGCAGATAATCCTGCCTTTCAGGCTTTGTTAGTAAAACTGAAAGCGGATAGTGCCAAAGCAGTTACGGCTTCTGTTGCGGCAGCGGCGGACAATACGGGCTATAGTGCCGAAAAAATGCTGGCAAAGAAGACCGTGTGCGCCGAAGCTGCTGAATTGTGTGCGAGCAGCATTGTGAAACTGGATTTATTGGAAAACCAAATAGTGTCGAAGTCTATTCACGGTACGGTTTCGTATTATTTTAGCCAAGCAGATGCCATGTGTGGTAGTAGGTTGATG
The DNA here is from genome assembly GCA_947447825.1 of Chitinophagaceae bacterium. Lineage (GTDB taxonomy): Bacteria > Bacteroidota > Bacteroidia > Chitinophagales > Chitinophagaceae > Parasediminibacterium. The sequence goes on from CANFLL010000071.1 coordinate 21,697, forward strand.
AATGCCTATAAGGTAATGCACGATAACTTGGCATTGATAACCGACGAATATTTGACAGCTTATCAACTAGCAACTTTTTTAAGCAACATAACCAAATTTACAGGGCTTTCTGGTAGCACAAGCTCGGTAAATGGAAGCGCAAGTGTACTGACAAAAACATTTGAAGATGACATGAAAGTGACTAATGCAAACGTGTTGACAGTGAAGTTATTGGCAAAGAAATACAAAAGATCGGATGTTACTTTCTATAATTTATTGATTAAGGCTTGTAAGATTCCTGCCATTACCATTCGCCATACACCTGTTATTTTTAACATTACGAACACTGAAACTACGGGTGTGGTGGCAGGTGTGGAGGGTACACTTTCCAAATCGAAGGAGGTTTTGGTGAGTAACATTGGTGGGGTGCTGCAATATTCTAGCGTTTTGGCTGGTGCGGCAATAGGAACATTTAAAAAAACGGGCTTTATTACTAAAATTGTTACCGTAGACATAATGCAAGGAAAAACGAATACCTATTCTGTTTCGCTTACTCCTGGCGTGATGACGGCAGCGCAAGAAACCGCTATTAAAGTTACCCTTACGGAGGCCATTGCTGCTGAAAAAGCAATCATTGTGGCGAAAGCTAAAGCAAGAAAAGAGGCTAAAGCGGCTGCTAAACTGGCGGCATCACAAGCGGTGGAGTTAGTGGTTAGTGATTAGTGGTTAGTGATTAGTGGTTAATGGTTAATGGTTAATGGTTAGACTTTATTTGTTAGTGATTAATGTTTAAGATGATTTATTTTAGGGCTCTCAATGCTGTGGAAGTGTTGAGAGCCCTTTTTAATGACGTTAATTGTAGTCTTGTGAGGATTAAACCTACGCCATTGATACTAATGCCTTCATATTCTCCTATCTTTTGGTACACGCTTACTATCTTTAAGTCAACCTCTTATCCCCTTTCCCTCTAATCCTCTATACCTCTATACCTCTTTTCCTCTATACCTATCATCCTCTTATCCTCTTCTCCTCTTATCCTCTTATCCCCTTTTCCTCTTCTCCTCTTATCCCCTTATCCCCTTATCCCCTTTTCCTCTTATCCTCTTTTCCTCTTTTCCTCTTATCCTCTTATCCTCTTTTCCTCTTTTCCTCTTATCCTCTTATCCTACACAATTTAGCAAATGATAGTAGATTAGGCAAGCGACTATTTTAATTTATGCCATGATCGCCCCGAACATCTTGCCCACTCCATATTTTCTGTGAAGTAAACAATTCTGCTGGAGCAGCCCAAAACTCATCAGTTTCTGGTAATCCCAATGGCAAAAACACATTCGTACAAATATATAAACTACCTGTGTTGTTGTAAATGTCTGCCAAATCGGGTTGCGATCCACACAAACCAATATTTAACCATCCTTCTTTATTGAAAGTATTGGGACATTCCATCGTTTTCTTTATCACCGCCGTTAATGCAGCCCTCACTTGTGCTGGCTTCAACTGTTCTGGCAGCTTTTTTCTTGCAGCCATATCCGCCAAATGATGAAAAGCAGCCCCCCTATAAACAATAGACCTTCCTGTGGCAGGATAAGAACCATCGGGAGCAATCAATCGTTCCTGAATAATGGCATAACGTTCTGCGCGCACCTTTTCCTCCTCTTTCATAGCATTGAAGCGATTAGTTTTCTTGCTCACAATCTCTAGAATCTTAGCCAAATACGGATGCATCACGTAACTATTATAATAATCCCACTGATAAGGAGGTCCATCCGAGTAAACGCCATCTCCCACATACCATTGGTCAAATTGTCTCAATCCATATTCTATTCTTACGCCATCCCAATCTAAATTATATTGACAGAAAAAAGCTTCAATCATTCCTGTAAATAAAATCCAATTCTGAAAAGGAGGCGTAATCTTTCTAGTCAACTTAAATCCTTCAACCACCTGTTGTTTAGTACTATCATTTAAATGCTCCCATAGCCAAGGGCAACGTAAAAACGAAATGGCCAAATTGGAAGCATCCACAAGCGGCTGCCCACCTTTACTCCATTCCACATAATCTTTCGCTTTGGGATTAACCGCATTTTCTGTTGCTTTAATTGCCCAAACCCGATATTGGTTTCTAAGTTTAACTTCCTCATCCGAACCTCCTTCAAGAGCTAGCCAAGGCGCAATTCCACTTAATGTTCTAGAAAAAGCTTCCAAGTAGGCCACTGCTTTTCTGGAAACAGGATTATCACTACGTTTAGAAACCACAACAGGCATATTAATCCGCAGGCTATCATTAGCAAGATTGTACATGACTGGTCGAGCGATTTTATCTAATTCAGCAAGCCAATATTTTCTATCTGTAATAACTGCTTGTTTATTCTTTTGGGCAAAAGAAGAGAACGGCAATTGAAAGGCAAGGCAAAAGAGAATGGGTAAGCAAACTTTAATAAATTTCATTTTGTTATAGTTGTAAGTTTAAAGTGTATTCAACTTTTTTTAAGGTCGGCGAATTTAGCAACAAAGATTCTATTGAATAATCAAATTTTAGAGTGTATTAAATTATAAAAAAGAAAAGTTTCGTTTATGCAAATCAAAACATTGAAATATCGTTTATTTGCCGCCATCATCTAAGAGATTTATAATGGGAAAATACGAAGAACTAGTAAAGAATCAATCTGGGGCATTGATAGAACAATTAATAACGCATGTGATTAGCCAAGATCCTGTGGAAGTGCTGTTTAACTTTTTTGAAAAAGACCAATGGGCAATCATTTCTATGCACAATTATGATGAAGACTTGGAGGTTTCGCTCCGTTTACATCTTAACGACTTTTATGATTTATATGTGGGTTATTATGATGATGAAGATGAATTCTTTGAAATAATACATCCACTAACCGAAACTGAAAAAGAAATATTACCCGAAGGATTAAAGAAGATAATGGCGAAAGTGCTAATAGATGAAAGGGGTATGCGTTTATCAGGCAAGTTCTTATCAAAATAAGAATGACTTTTAATTGAATAAAGAAGTTGTAAGCCATAAGTTATAAGTATCAAGTCTAATAAGACATTTCATTAAGCTTTTAATTGTCCATTTTATTTTAACTACATTTCTAATTGTTATCGAATAAAAAAGCTCTTGAGGACAATTCCTCAAGAGCTTTTTTATTCGATAACAATTTAATCAAGGGGGTGAAAAAGACAAAAAGAATAGAATATTTAAATTAAATATTACAACGTTTTAAGCAATTATAAAAAAATAAACACACAAATATTTAGTTGGATATAATATAAAACAAATGCTATAATTCAATCTGGACAAGGGTTTTACAAATGATAGTATAGTTTGATATAATAAAAACACCATTAAGTTGATACCAAATGGTGAAAAGACAACGTTACTTTTGTGTAACAAATAAGGAAATAAACATTCCAAGCAAAAAGGCAGCAATCGTTAGAAGAGCAAGTTTATCGTGAGAGGTCGAAGTTCAAAGAAAGTTAAGCTACTTTAAAAGGCTCAAATTACTAAGAAGAATTTTTCATATGGCAAGCAA
>CANFLL010000072.1 GCA_947447825.1 Chitinophagaceae bacterium
CTAAGCAAACAAGGGAAAAAACAAAGAACACTAAGGTTTAGAGTCCCCCAATGGTAGTTCTGAAGGAATAATATTTCACAATCCTTGTGTTCTTGGTGAAAGCCTTAGAGACCATTGTGGTTAAATATCCCCTGAATAGTTACTATAAAATTAGGATATAGTAGCACGGCTTATTTAAGTAATCAGTTTAAAAAGATTACGGGGTTCTCCCCTACTTTCTTTAAAACAAATCATAAAGGACTTAGAAAAGGACTCGATAAAGTGAATAGTTAACTTCGGGATTATTGCTATCAGTGCGAAAAGTTAAGGGAAGTAATATTCCCCAAAACTCCTTACGACCTACTAATGTTTTTATTTTCCTATAAACATTACAACAACCTAGAAAATAGCAGATAGTGTCAGTTGTAAAATACCTTAACCTTTTGCAACAAATAAAACAACCTGATATAAATATTCGTCATTTTTAAACTTATTCACAATAAAGCTATTTATGTACACGATTTTAAAAAATTGTGTTTTATTTAAACAATATCCCAAAAGTTTTGCTAATATTGTTTATTGCTATATTGAAAGAGAAAATTTTGAATTTACTAATGCTTGAGATTACAATGCATTGTTTGGACTTGACATGATGAAAATGCCTGATATTGGATGTTTATATGAGAAAGTGATTCACATTAAATATTTGTTTTAAGTAAAACGCTAAAAACAAAGGGAAAAATAGTTTATTACAAGGCTCAATAATGCTCAAATGTAAAAATGGTAATTTGAGAAAACGATTGCATATTTAACCACTTAAAATATAAAACAAGATGGAACAAGAAAATTTTATTTCTGAGAAAAAACGTATCTTCTTGATTGAAGACCATCACAAATACGTTGAATTGATAGCTAGGGCAATGCAATCAGACTACAATATATCTTCCACAGATACGGCCGAAAAAGGATTGGATGTCTGCAAAGAATTTTTGCCAGACATAATAATACTTGACATTAATTTAGTAGGCAACAAAAGTGGTTTGGATTTACTAAAAAGTATCAAAGGAGACGAAACCCTTGCCCATATACCCGTATTAATAATGTCTGGAATTTCTTCGTCTGAAATCATTTCGGATAGTTTAGAACATGGCGCAAATGATTACATAGTTAAACCATTTGAAATAAAACATCTTGCTTATAAGGTAAAGAATCTTTTAGCTGTAGCCCAAAATGCAAAAGGGATTGAAGAAAAAAAGAATATCCCAACTCCTATGGTCAATGTTAGGTACATCAGTAATCTTCTTATGCAAATTGATAAGATAGATGATGAAGCCATCTTTGAAAAAAGAATGATTAGTGTGGTTGATTTATCGAAAAAATTAGGCATCAGCCAAAGTACCATAAATAGGGCTATAAAAAAGCAATTAGGTATTACTTCGAATCATTACTTAATTAAACGGAGGTTAGAAAAAGCTAAATTACTTGTGGTAAGCAATCAATGGAAACAAGTTAATGAAATAGCTTTCGAAATGGGATTTGCTACAAGTTCCTATTTCTGTAATTGTTTTAAAAAATACTTCGGCTGTTCTCCGTCTGAAATGAGGTTAAAATAATTGAGATAATTCTAGGGAGTAAAAAAGAATAAGTGGAAAGGAAAGGGGCGTTGAAGTTAGGATTATTCAATTTGTTTAGTTTATACTTCATGTACTTTCTTTAATAAAGCGGACATATTGCTGTTTAACAACAAAATAAATTGTGTAATCAAAAGAAACAGTCCCACTAATATTACATTAAAGTGGGACTGTTTCTCTTGAAATATTATCTATTTATAAAAAGCTGAATTTATCGCCATCGAATAATCCTTTATCACTTAATTTAAGGTGTGGTATAACAAGCAAAGCCATAAAACTAAGCGTCATAAAAGGGGCAACTAATGTGCTACCTAATTCATCTTTTACAAAGGCATCTATTGCGGTGTATGTTTTGGCTACTTCATACCCGTCCTTGGTGCTCATTAATCCTGCAACGGGCAAGCCCAACACTAATTGTTGTTTTTCTGAAACTGCACTAACGCCTCCTTTTTCCTTAATCACTAAATTTATCGCTTCTGCAATACTGACATCATCAACACCAACTGCAACAATATTGTGACTATCGTGTGCCACTGAAGAAGCTATTGCTCCCTTCTTTAAATTGAAGTTTTTAATAAATGCTTTTGCCACTGGCGCATTATGGTATCTGTTTACAACTACCATTTTCAGCACATCAGTATTAGCATTGCTTACTAATTTTTCATTCTCGATAGTACTTTCTAGCAATAGTTTATTGGTAATTAATTGTCCTTCCAAGGCTTCAATAACTGGTATCTTTCCATCAAACGAAGGGTAATCATTTAATGAAATCTCTAATTGAGTGGTTGTTATTTCGTCACAATCAAACTGATTAATAGGCTTGCATTCAGTGGAGGTAATGAAAGATACCCCATCCTTTGCCACCAACTGACCATTAATGTAGGTTTGAGTTATTTTAAAATTTACCAAATCATCTGCCACAACAAAGTCTGCATAATCATCAACTCTTAATAACCCAACATCAAGTTTGTAATGCTCAACTGGATTTATACAAGCGGCTTTAAGCACTTTAAAAACATCAACGCCTTTTGCCACGGCTCTAGAACAAAGTTGATTAACATGACCTTCAACGAGGCTATCGGGATGCTTGTCATCACTACAAAACATTATTCGTTCGGGGTAGTCATTTAATAAATCTATAAGTGCCTCAAAGTTTTTGGCCGCACTACCTTCTCGAATAATTATTTTCATTCCAAAACCTAACTTATCAAGGGCTTCTTCTTTGGTGAAGCATTCGTGATCAGTACTAATACCTGCATCAATGTATTGTTTTGCCGCATCGCCTCTTAATCCGGGTGCATGACCATCAACAGGTTTACCCAATAGATGTGCAGAAGCAATCTTTTTCATCACTTCTTCGTCCTTAAATAGAACACCTGGAAAGTTCATCATTTCACTTAGATATTTTATTTCTGGCTTTTCTAAAAGCTGATGAACTTGTACACTATCTAATGCTGCACCTGCTGTTTCGAAAATGGTGGCAGGCACACAACTTGGCGCACCAAAATTGAACTTAAAGTTTACTTGTTTACCATTTTCGATCATGAACTCCACTCCTTCCAATCCACAAACATTGGCAATTTCATGTGGATCGCTAACAGTTGCTACAGTGCCATGAGTAACTGCTAGTTTAGCAAATTCTGTTGGCACCAACATACTACTTTCAATATGCACATGGCTATCTACAAATCCTGGAAGTATGTAGCCATATTGTTCAGTTGATTGATTTGTAATGGGCAAACGGCTTATAGCCCGAATTTTTCCGTTTGATACTTTAATTTCTGCTAAATAAATTTCTTTTTTGAAAATATCAACAAAATTTCCTTTAATGCTAAATGTTGTACTTGCCATAATATTTAATAAAATAAGTTTTAAGTTGAAAGTTGAAAGTCGAAAGTCGAAAGTTATAAGTTATAAGTAATAAGTTATAAGTAAATTTTGAGTAGCTCATTTTATTTGGACATTGCATGTTATCTAAATTAGGAATCAAGTTAAAATTAATTGAGGTATTTTCATTTCGATGTTGTGTCTTTTTACCTTTCATTTCAACTTATAACCTACAACTTTTAACATATTACCTACAACTTTTAACTTAAAACCTAGAACTTTTAACTGTATTTACAATCTGAAGAGACTAATCATTTTTAACTGAATTTGAAGTTGATATTTTGCTTATTAGATAAACAAAACCAAAGGTTAGTGGTGATAAACCGAAACTTACATACGTTTTATATAAAAAACCATTATTTGAGTAACCAAATAAAAACTGTAGCCAATTAAAAGAATAGTATCCTATGATAAATAGATACAAATAGCACCAAACATACTGAACCCATTTTTGTGAAATACTTTTCCAATAGTAATAACCTGCAAGAAAAGAGGCTACTATTAATGTAAAACAAATTGTTGGGTATGCTTTATTATATCTATAAAGCTCAAAAAATCTATTACCAATATAATCTAAAATAATAATTGCTCCAATGGAACTAAATAATTTTTTATGCTTCATACATATTCATTTTTAAAATGAAAGGGATTATATTACAGTATTGAACAAAGCAGTTTATTGTGTTTTAATAACCCCTTTCTTCTCTTTTAAAAAAGATAACCAAAGCCAAAAGATGGTTCCATACACAACAAAAGTAAAAATGTAATGATGAGCTATTTCAATCCATTCTGGTTTTTGGATTACTAGTATTGCAACAGCGTAACACCTGATAATGTTTAGAACAAAAATAGCAGGTAAGCCTACTAAGAGGTAGTTGATTTTCTTTTTCACTTGTCCAGGTGCACAAAATAAAAACCCAACATACAATACATAAAGCTTGAATGCATTACAACCATCCATAATGAACAAAATGTGTCTGGAACCTAGCGAAATGGTGTCGCCATAAGGCGGAGAGTCGAAATGAGTAAACCCAACGGCATATAAATGATTAAGAAAATAGGTAGTTACGCTTGCAGTGACATGCGTGAAAAAACGAATTAATTTGCCATGAGGCAAAAAAATATAATAATAACAAACATAAAATACAGCCCATAATCCAAGACCTTTCAACGCTACAAGCCTTACTGCTTGAGGGATTTGAGAAAATTGACTTTTAATTTTATTAATCATAAGTAGTAGGTTGTACGTTTTAAGTTATGAGTTGTACGTTGTACGTTATACGTTTTAAGTTTTAAGTTATACGTTGTACGTCTTAAGTTGTACGTTATACGTTGTACGTTTTAAGTTATACGTTGTACGTTATACGTTTTACGTTTTAAGTTATAGAACACTTCACTCATTAACTTTTAAGTTGCTAGATAAATATTTACTGAATAGTATAAACTTGACTTATTACACCTTTCCTATTCAGCATAAGAACTCACAAATTAACAAAAGTTACCGTCTTACTCAATAAAAATCTCTTAATTGGCATTACAATAGAGAATATTTTATGTATTTGAACCCATTTTTTTACGTATTTGACTGGCTTTTTTACACGTTTAAGTGGCTTTTTTACATGTTTAATTGACTTTTTTACATGTTTAAGTGGCTTTTTTACACGTTTTATTGACTTTTTTACATGTTTAAGTCGTTGTTTTACACTTAAAAAATGGCTTATTCTACCTACTAAAAGGACTCCCTTTTTAAAGGAAGTCCTTTTGAATACTGATAGATACCTATAATTTAAGGATTACTAAACATTAACGGTAGCCCCTTCCCTATTTTTCTTATACAATTTTTTACCTAAAGCTGCCGCACCTGCCGCAACTAAAATAGAAATACCACCATCAATAGGTACTTGTGCACCTTGGTTACCACCGGAAGTACCTGATGCACCAGTTTGATCCGCCACATCACCACCAGCACCACCGGATCCTATGTCGGAACCAAGACCTCCTAACTGTGCATTAGCAGCTACTCCTAAACAAACAGAAAACATAAATGCGAATCCTAATTTTCTATACATACTTTTAATTTTTTAATTATTTAATACTAATTTCTTGTTGATAAACCACACCATTTAAACCTGATAGTTTAAGTATATACGTACCAGAAGAAAGTTTACCATCAGCTGAAATTGTTTTATTGAACTTACCACCATCATGGGTTACCTCCTTAGAGAATACTCTTTTACCCAAAACTGTGAAAAGTTGAACCGTATAGTTTCCTTTAGCAGCCTGATTCAATTCAATATTGAAATAGCTACCATATACTGGGTTTGGATAAACCAATAAGTTATGTTCTGCCTTACCTATTGAAACGCTTACTGCATCACTAAAACTAGTAGAAACATTGATATTGATTGCTTTAATTCGATAGTATAACTGTCCGGACAAAGCAGATGAATCAGTGAAACTTCTTTCCTTAGCAGAAAGAGTTGCTAGGTTTACATAGTCCTTACCATTAAATGAACGCTGAATTACAAAAGATGAAATGCTGGTAGACAATGTTTCCCAATTCAACACAACATTATTTGTTGTTGTAGCTTTTGCCTTCAACGTAATGGAAGCTACTGGCAATGTTGATGGAACGAAACTTAAATAGAAACGATTAACATTGGTTGCAGAATCATTCGTTGTGGTGAAGTCGATGATAGTACTATCACTCTTTAATTGTGTATTTGCATTTAAATAAACATCATGCAACACTGCATTCAATCCATTTGCGTTAAATTGGTTTGCATTAAAACTCAACTTATAATTAGTGTTCTTGCTAGTATTCGTCATTTTAAATTTAATAGTATCTGCAATGGTTGGCAAACCAAAACCACTAATACATAAACGACTATTACCCTTTGCAACATATATGTTTTCTGCTGAATTCAATAGTTTAGGGCAATCACCTTTTCCTAGTTGGCTACTAAAACCTGACATAAAAGTTGAGACAGCACCATCTATTGAACGACCACTTTTCCAAAGATTTATTCCAAGTTTATTAAGCGGTGTACCTACGCCAAAAATATGTTTTGGTGTATGATCCACAGTTTTAGCTGATTCTGGTATTACTAATTGAGGAGCAGTTGCAGAACCATCTTGTTGAATAAAGAAACCTTGACCCACCTGAATATCATCAGAAATTGCTGAACTTCCATTGCTATTAGTTCCAACACCAAACTCATTATCCCAATAGCTAATGTAGGTACTTGTGTTAGAGCCACTACGAACATTAGGATCTAAATAATAATAGAAAGAGGTAATACCAGTTGAAGCAGCCTTAATACTCTTCCAGCTAATAATACTAGCAAAAGGATTACCAACAAAACTGTAAGAACTAGTAGCAGGATTTAGGCTATTGGTTGAGCTAAAGCCCTTTGTGCTAGTAACAGAAGAAGTAGTATATGTTACATCACCAGTGACTAGTGTTCCTGTTGCACGAAGTTTAACATCGCTTGTCATGGTAGTAGGCTGGGTACTGAAAAGAGACTGAGACCTGTTACCTCTTGCCAAAACCCTATAACCTCTTGAAGGATCGAGAATCATTGATTTAGTATTGGTAGGGTAAGCCCAAACACCATTGGTATAAGTTTGCATGGACCCATTACCAGTAGGAGACGCATCGAAACCTTTTACTGCATCTGCACTATCCAAATAACCTTTGATACCTGTAATTTTAACTCCATAACCATTTGTATTTATACCACCTTCTTGCCAGTTATCAAAAATAGAACCACCAGAAACAATCGGTGCTAAATCGACAAATGGTCTAAAATTAACATCTTGAGGAATATATCTTTCAGCAGTAACATTACCGCTAATGGTACCACTAACTGGCGCAACCATGGCATTTTGAGAATAACTTGTATTCTTCAAGGTTAGTAATCCGCCAGTTGTTAATGTTCCTGCATTAGGATACAATACCCCATATAAATCAAGAGCCGTTGCAAGGGTAACGTTACCATTGACCGTTAAGTTTTTTAAAGAACTACTACCTGTTGTGAATTTGATAGTACCTGCTGAACCGGCAAGAACAAGACTTGAAGTAGTGGACCCAGTGAAAGTGCCATCGCCACTAACTGCACCGTTGATGGTTAGTGTGTTACCATTGAAGTCGAGTGTTGTTCCTGTGGAAAGTGAGATATTACCAACTGTTACTGCTCCAGTAAGTTGTGGTTGGTAGGTTCCTGTATTAATTACTACATCAGCACCAGAAGAAGGTGTAGAACCACTGCACCAGTTGCGACCATCAGACCAATCAGAACTGTAGTTTCCAGTCCAATAAGCTTTTATAGAAACAGTAGCTGTTCCTGATAAGGAAGTTGCAGCACAACCATTAGCATCGGTAACGGAAGTAAGCGTGTAGTTAGTAGTGATTGATGGGGAAACACTAATATTTGCTCCGCTTGAATAAGAAGAAACAGTACCTGCACTATAAACTACTGTAAACAAACCTGTGCCACCTGTAATGGAAACAGCTAGATTAGTGCTACCACCCTGACAAATAGATGTTGAACCAGAGATTACGGCAACAGGGAGTGAATTGACGGAAACTGTGCCATCTACTGCCCTGAAGCTATAGTTAGTTGCAGATAAGCCAGAAACTACAGGGGTTATTGTTACACCACTTGTACCTGCTAGGGTTGAAGCGGTATAGGCAGTAGTGTAAGAAATAGAACCAAGTCCTGTTATCACTGATGAACCATCACTATTAATGTATCCTGTAATTTGGTAACTACCAGCACTTGTAACACTAGAAGCTGACGTGCCATAACACACCGTTTGATTATCTGCAGTAATCAAAAGCTCCACTTTGTTTATGGTAAAAGTTCCAGCTGATGCACCAGTTAAACTGCTATAGTTAGTGGCATCAGTAGGCGCAAAATCTGCCGTTATATTATATGTACCAGCAGTAGTAGGCACTGTTGAAGAACCACCATATTTAATATTACTTACAGATCCATCAGTACCTCCACTCACAGAAACATTTGCTGCTACTTGTGAACCAGTATAAGTAATACTATTATTAGAGATAGATAATGTTGGCGTTGAAGTTGCTTTACTTATTGTAAAAGTTCCAGCAGAGACACCAGTTAAACCACTGTAGTTAGTGGCATCAGTAGGCGCAAAATCTGCAGTTACAGAGTATGCGCCAGCGGTAGTAGGCACTGTTGAAGAACCACCATATTTAATGTTACTTACAGATCCAGCAGTACCTCCACTCACAGAAACATTGGCTGCTACTTGTGAACCAGTATAGGTAATACTGTTGTTTGAGATAGATAATGTTGGCGTTGATGTTGCCTTACTTATTGTAAAAGTTCCAGCAGAGACACCAGTTAAACTACTATAGTTGGTGGCATCAGTAGGCGCAAAATCTACCGTTACAGAATATGTGCCAGCGGTAGTAGGCGTTGTTGAAGAACCACCATATTTAATGTTACTTACAGATCCAGCAGTACCTCCACTCACAGAAACATTGGCTGCTACTTGTGAACCAGTATAAGTAATACTGTTATTAGAGATAGAAAATGTTGGCGTTGATGTTGCCTTACTTATTGTAAAAGATCCAGCAGAAACACCTGTTAAACTACTATAGTTAGAGGCATCAGTAGGAGCAAAATCTGCCGTTACAGAATATGTGCCAGCGGTAGTAGGTGTAGTTGAAGAACCACCATATTTAATGTTACTTACTGTACCCGCAACAGAACCACTCACACTTGCAGCAACTTGTGAACCTGAATAAGTTATTGTGCCATTAGAGATAGACAAAGTAGGTGTAGCCTTAGTAATAGTTACTGTAACTACTAATCTTGTTGCGCTAACTGAACCACAAACTGAATTTCTTGCTTCGGCATAGTAAGTGTAAGTACCAACGGTAGTATTAGTAGGACAAGATAAAGAACCGGTAGATAATTTATTACCACCGGTGGCAGCATCATACCAATCAATAGTAGGGGTTGTACCAGCAATAGCTGCGGTTGTGGCAGTTGCACTTTTTGCAGTTCCATCGTACACATAGCTTGGAGAAGCATTTGCAATAGTTGGTACGGCAGGAGTAGCACATGTTACGTTACCATTAACCGTAACATTATTCAACTTAAAATTACCAGTACTAGAAGCATTGTATCCAAATATTCTAGAAGTAATTGTGCCTGTAATTGTTCCAGTTGGAATAGTAGTCAAATTGAAAGTAGTTATTCCTGAAGTATTGGCATTACTAGCACTAGACAATGCTGTAACATCAGAACTTGCAAAAGCATCTGTGCTATAATGTACATCTATTAGTGTTGGTCCTGTCGCAGTTCTTCCTGCATCAAAACTTATTGAAGAATAGTTAATGGCATAACCAGTTGCAGGTGTTACTGAGAACTGCCAGTACTTACCGGATGCAGCATAAGACGTACTTGTTGACCAAGTAGAAGCATAAATTGCAGGGCTGGAGTAAGAAATAGTTGTTCCTGAAGAAACAGTAATACCCGAATTTGATGTATTTGTTGCAGTGGTAGTTGAAGTTGCAGTAGTACTTGTTAGCGACCATTGTGCTATTTTAATAGGTGCTAAAGTAACAGTTAAAGATTGCGGCACATCCGCAGCAGCATTATAGTTAACACTAGCAGCTTGAGATGCTGTAATGGTGGTTGTACCGGCACCTACTATATGAATATTTCCTGAAACTATTGTAGCCACTGCACTATTAGAACTAGTGTAAGTAATGGCATTGGTGGCTGAAGTTGATGATGTTGCACCTGGACTATAATCAGCAGCTGCAGTTGAAACACTGGCTAAAGTACCAAAAGTTATTGTCTGATTAGCTTTGTTTACCGTAACACTAACAGTTCCAGTAATGGTAGCGTAGTTAGTTGCATCAGTAGGCGTGAATGTGTAACCCTGATTGGCAGTACCTGCTGATGGAATTGAGGCAGGAGTTGTAAAAGCAAACGAACCAGCTACACTAGCCGAACCACCCGTTAAACTTATGCTTGAAAGAGCTGCACCATAAGTTAAGCTAGCAGAGGCAGAAGGTGGGGTAACAATAGTTGGTGTGGCTTGAGTTACCGTTACACTCACTGTTCCTGTAACCGTATTGTAGTTTGCAATGTCTGTAGGTGTAAATGTGTATCCTTGATTGGCAGTGCCAACAGATGGAACAGTGGCTGGTGCTGTAAAGGCAAACGAGCCAGCAACACTTGCAACACCACCTGTTACACTGATGCTAGACAGAGCTGCACCATAAGTTAAGCTTGCAGAAGCATTAGGCGGTGTGTTTATGGTTGGTGTTGCTTTGGAAACAGTTACGCTAACTGTTCCAGTTACGGTATTATAGTTTGTAATATCAGAAGGTGTAAAAGTGTATCCTTGATTGGCAGAGCCAACAGATGGAACGGTTGATGGATCTGTAAAGGCAAACGAACCAGCAATACTTGCAACTCCACCTGTTAAACTGATGCTAGACAAAGCTGCACCATAAGTTAAACTTGCAGAAGCAGTAGGAGGAGTGTTAATATCTGGAGTTGCCTTGTTTACCACAACACTAACTGTACCAGTTACAGAAGTGTAGTTAGTTGCATCTGATGGGGTAAAGGTATATCCTTGGTTAGCAACACCAACAGTAGGAACAATGGCAGGTGAGGTAAAGGTAAACGAACCAGCAACACTTGCTGTTCCTCCTGTTAAGCTAATGCTAGAAAGAGCTGCACCATACGTTAAGCTTGCAGAAGCAATAGGCGCTACAGAAATGGAAGGTGTTGCTTGGGTAATTAAATTGCCAGAACCCGTAGTAGTAATATTTGCGCTGCTACTAGCCCCACCGCCAGAAAGGACTGCGGCTATTGCATTATTGTAATAACCAGCAGACAATGTGGAAGTAAACTGCACATAAACTGTTGTGCCACTTGCAACAGATACCGAAGGTGAAAATGAACTATTATCTGTAGAAACTAAATAACCAGTTTGCGCAGTCACAGTAATGTTTCCTGTAAGATTTGAACCACTTGCTGTAAAACTTACGCCCGAAGAAGCTGTACCATACGAGGAGGATAAACTAGATGATAAACTAGTGCCTAAAAGCGTAGGAACAACTGCCGCAACTACTGTAACATTGGTATTACCAGTAACATTATTGTAATTGGTAGCATCAGTTGGGGTAAAGGTTATACCAACACTATTAACACCTAAAGTACTCATGGTGGTAGAACCAGCTGTAAAAGCAAAAGTTCCTGGAACACTTGCAGAACCATCATTATTAAGCGTAGAGGTTGATAATTGTGCCCCTTGAGTAACATCTGTTGCAGTTGGTGCAGAAATAATCGTTGGGGTTGCTTGAGCAATAGATGCACCAGTAATGTTTGCAGGTAAACTAATAGAGTAGTTACCCGGATTTGTACCGCCAAGTGTTAGTGTGCCTGTAGCATAAGTAATAGTTGTACCTACACCAACCACCGCACTGTTATAGGTGGCAGTTGCAGTTCCTGAAATAATTATTGCATCGCCTGTGTACCATTTACCATCACTCGTTGTACCAGCACCTACAGCTTCCGATGATAAGGTAGCTGTTCCTGAAACGATTGCAGTAGTTGTACCATCATACGTTTTGGTGGAGGCTGCTGTTTGACCAGTAAAGGTTAACGCTTTTTTATTTATAGTTGCCCCTGTAATATTTGCAGGTAAACTTATAGAGTAATTACTGGCACTTGCACCGCCAAGAGCTAGAGTACCTGTAGCATAAGTAATAGTAGTACCTGTACCAACTAATGCACTATTATAAGTTGCTGTAGCAGTTCCAGATATTGAAACTACATCACCAGTATAAGGTTTACCATCAGCAGTAGTACCTGTACCAGTAGTTTCAGAAGATTGCAATGCGGCAGTACCAGAAACTAAAGCAGTAGTTGTTCCATCATAAGTTTTAGTAGATGCTGCAGTTTGTCCTGTGAAGGTTAAAGCTTTTGCTGTAATATTAGCAGTTAAGCCAGTTGGTTGTGTTAAAGTATAGTTACCTGAGTTTGTACCACTAATGGTGAAGCCCGATGCACTAATTGCTTTAGAAGTACCAACAGTAGCAGTAGCATAAGCATAAGTAGGTGTACCACCAAGCGTAATTACATCACTATTTTGAGTAGCGGAGAGCAAAGCAGAGCCAGTTACCGAGGCTGTGGTAGTACCATCATATACTTTATTTGCCCCTGTTAAGCCAGAAATTGTAAGAGTTGCTGCTGCAATCTGATTAGCTGATGTTCCAGTAGTAGTCGTAATAATTGAAGCACTCCCACTTGGAGTACCTGTTAAACTAATAGTTTTGTTGTTATAACTACCAACAGCGGCAGTTTTATCCAGCATGTAGTATAAAATACTACTGTTTGAAGAAGGCGTTAATGTTGCAGAAGAAGCAAAAGTTCCATTTGAAGCGTTTGAAACTAAAATTCCAGTAGGAGCTGACACAGAAATACTTGTGACACCTGAAGAAGTAATTGTTTGACTTTGTACGGATTGTGCTGTTCCATAAGTTGTATTGGTAAGGTTTAGACCTGTTGTGGTTGTTGGGGTAATGGAAGGGGCAGGCAAGGATAATTGAATATTACCAATCCCTGATGCATGAGAACTTGCAGCAGCACCAGATAAAGTCCAAGTTAAAGTATAAGTTGCACCATTTGCTATACTTAAGCCTGTAATTGTACCGGTGTTTGTTGAGGCGGTACCTGGATAAGTCATTGTAGCAACAGAAGCGTCAGCAGTATATGAATAATTTAAACTTGATGGAATTGTTCCAGAACTGCCTGTTAAGGTATAACTTTCTGTTGTTGTACCTTGTCTCAATTTTCTGTAATCAACAGACACATTTAAAGAAGTTATTGTTGAACCTGTGTTATTAGTGAATTTAAACACAATTGAAGGAGATGACGGCTTAAATCCGCTTGAAAAAAGCCACCCAATACATGAATTCGAAGCAGTGGCATTATACCAAACATAAGATTGACCTGTTGCATTCGTTGCAGGAGCAGCAGAAGAAACAGCTGATGCTGAACCGGATAGAGCTGTACTAGTGTATATATTAAAACATGTTGGTAAGGTTACACTATTTGTAAATGGCGCATTTGTTGCCTGACTCCAAGGTAATGAAGTTATAGAAATAGCTGTTTGCCCCTTAGCTCCCCCCACAAAAAAGGCCATACCTAATAGTAATAGGGTAAGGCTTTTTACGAAGTGTTTGGTAATAGAAATGTTTCCTGTCGTTCGGTCAGGTGTTAATTGAGGCGCATTGATAGCTGCATTACCTTTAAAAATGCTCATGTAAGTGTTCGTACAATTCATATTATGCTTGTATTATTGAGTTATTGCTTGCGTAAAAAAAGTTCACCAAAATATTGGGCTACTTGCAGTTAGTTATTGTTGAATTGTCTAATGATTTGCAAAGTGAAACTATTAGTTGTTTTCTGATTGCCGTGGGACAACCAATGTTGCGAATGTAGAGAACGGCACAATGACTTATTTAAAATAAGCATTATTAAATTGTTAACAATTCGCAACTTGTGCAAAATAATAAACTTTTATTAAATAAATTATATTTATTTCAGTCTAATATGAAATATTGTAAATAAACAACACTGTTTGCTAAAATTAATTCATAAACCTATCTTGAAAATCAACTTTGAAGTAACCCTATTTTTAGGATTGCCATTTCCGAATTTTGCACTAAACCATACAAATCTTAATAGCAGTTATTAAATAATCAACTATTGATTGCCGATTGTCTATTAACTTATAAGAACATTACTAGAGATACTTTCTTATTTTCGCCTCCACTTTAAAGAGAACAACCATGCAAGAAGATTTAGATTTTATTATTGAAGACACTGAGGATAGTATGAAAAAGGCTATCAACCACCTCGAATCGGAATTGACTAAAATACGTGCAGGTAAGGTTAGTCCTACCATGTTGGACGGCATAACGGTTACTTACTATGATGCACCAACACCTATTAGCCAAGTTGCTAACTTAACAGTTCAAGATGCCCGTACACTAACCATTACTCCTTGGGAGAAAAAGATGCTTGCACAAATTGAAAGGGCAATTATGGGTGCAAACATTGGGGTAACACCACAAAATGATGGTGTGCAAATACGCTTATTTATGCCTCCATTAACCGAAGAAAGAAGAAGAGAAATGGTGAAAAGGGCAAGTGGAGAAGGCGAACAAGCCAAGATTGCTATCCGAAACATTCGTAGAGACAGCATTGAACAAATAAAGAAATTACAAAAGGATGGTCTTAGCGAAGATATAGCTAAAGGTTCTGAAAAAGATATTCAGGAAATTACCGACCGATATATTGCCTTAGTTGAAAAGCACCTAGCCGCTAAGGAAAAAGAAATGATGACCATTTAGTGGTTAGTGATTAGTTGTTAGTTGTTAGTGATTAGTTGTTAGTTAATAGTTTTTATAACTAACCACTAACCACTAACAATTATTTACTGTTCAGTTGCCATTTTCTCGGCGTTTTCTGCCAATTGCAATGCTTCAATAAACTCCTCAATTTCACCATTAACCACCGCATCTAAATTATAGGAGGTTAAATTTATTCGGTGATCAGTAACTCTTCCTTGAGGCCAGTTATATGTTCTAATTTTCGCACTTCTATCTCCAGTACTCACCAAAGTTTTTCTACGCTTAGATATTTCATCTTCAATTTTGCGCACTTTTTCTTCATAAAGTTTTGTACGCATTATGCCAAAAGCCTTCTCTCTGTTGCCTAACTGGTTTCTTTCTGTTTGGCACACAACCACTAAACCGGTAGGAATGTGGGTTAGTAATACCTTCGTTTCCACTTTGTTCACATTCTGACCTCCAGCTCCACCACTTCTTGCCGTCTCCATTTTTACATCCGCTGGGTTCAATTCAAAATCTATTTCTTCCGCTTCAGGCATTACCGCCACGGTAGCAGCCGATGTGTGTACACGTCCTTGTGTTTCTGTGGCAGGAACACGCTGCACACGGTGAACACCACTTTCAAATTTTAGTGTGCCATACACATCCTCGCCAGTTACTTCAATTATAACTTCCTTATAACCACCAGATGTACCTTCGTTTTCGCTTGTAATAGCTGTTTTCCATCCTTTTTTAGAACAATAGCGTAGATACATGCCAAGTAAGTCGCCCACAAACAAACTAGCTTCATCACCACCGGTACCAGCCCTAAGTTCTATCATGGCATTTTTATCATCCTGAGGATCTTTTGGTATCAAAAGTTTAGTGAGTATTTTTTCTAGTGCTGTTTTTTGTTCATCTAGTTCAGGAAGTTCCATTTTGGCAAGTTCCTTCATTTCTTCATCTCCAGAATTAAGGTTTTCCCTAAGATAATCATAATCAGCAACAACTTTTTTGTATTCCTGATACTGTATCACTATCTTTTCTAGGTCACGATATTCTTTACTGTATTTACCAAATTCTTTTTGGTTATTAATAATTTCCGGATTGGTCAATGCCACTCCTACTTGTTCGAATCTTGCTTGTATTGCGTCTAATTTATCGAGCATCCTTAATAATTATTTATACCCTATTTTTTTAAAGGGTGGGCAAAAGTAAAGCATTGACATTGAAAGTATATTCTAAGCAGATGAAAAATCTATTTTTAAGCAATATTGGAAAGTGATTAGTGTTACATTGACAGATTAAAACGATTGTTATCCCACAGGAACTCTACCGCTAATTTCAGGAGGAAAAGCGATAAATTTTTATGCACTCAATCCAACTTTCAGAAAGTTCTAAACTTTTTTGAAGCTTATCCCAAACACGCATACAATCAAAGTGAATTCTTTCTTTTGTCCTAATTCTTACATTTATTCAACTGAGTCACGTTTAAATTCACTTGAGTCAGTCCATGATTCACTTGAGTCAGAAAAAGATTCACCTGAGTGAGTCTATGACTCACATGAGTAAGCAAAGGATTCAGGTTAGTCAGTCCACGACTCACTTGAGTCATACATTAATTCAGTTGAGTCGTGGACTGACACAACTGAATTAATGACGCTTTTTGATGCTAAAATTGCTAAATAAAATGATGTATTCATTGACAGCAAAGGGTTTTAAGGGATTTATAGATTATACTTGACATTAATGTAGCTTAAGCTGAAATATTAAAAAAGAGTCAAAATCTGAACGGGATTCACCTAGAAGGAACACCCTCAACAACCTGTTGATAACTGCCCTTTTTTCCCAACCTTGGAGTTGTTGAGAAAAATTGAATAACTATCTACCATTTACCCTTTGTACTACGTATAGATTTAATGATATGTCTCTCATAAATGAAAAAAGTAGTTGCACCATATATAATTTGAAAGAGACCAAATCCTAGTGCAAAAAATAAAATACCGAGACTTTGATGCCAAAGATTAATTATACCTAGTACTAAAAGAAGGTAACCAAGATAGGCAACATCGCCATTGGTATATTTACTTACATTGATGAGTGAAAAAGAATAGAAAATTAATGCAGATGGAATAATGAACCCATAATTGGCAGTGGAAACAAGTCTGCAAATAAATATTACTCCAATGAATAGCGGAAAACTCAAAACAGTAAGCTGATGTTTAATAGAGTTATCCCAAATGTGCGTTTTGTTGCGCTTACTACGCGCTGCTGTAAAATAAAATGAGGATAAAAGAGCAAATAAAACAGTGAAAATGGACAAGAAAATCAAGTTTTCTCCTACAAAAAGATGAACTGTAACGTTGTAAGAATCAAAACCAGTAACAATTGAAAGCATGTCTTTATCAACCCTTGTTTCGGATGCTACCAAGCGATGAGCTATGTAAGTTGCAAGTAATCCGCAAAATCCAACAGATATTCCGCTCAAACCACTTAGACTAATCATACGACTTTTTCTATCTAGTTCCATGTTCATAAAATACCCCATTATTTGTTGTTGCAAGAATATGAAATAATAAATTCCATAAAATTATATAATCATATTTTTTCTAAATTGAATCCTGAAAATGTGGATAACTATAAAAAATCATCTACACTCTGAGGTCAAATTACCCATGAATTTGATAGAAACTAAAAAAAAACGTGGTCTTATTTTCCAGTCCTTATCTTAGCCCGATGCAAAAGAAACTTTTTTTACTTGATGCCTTTGCCTTAATTTTTCGTGCTTATTATGCACTAATCCGTAATCCTCGTATTACTAGCAAAGGACGCAATACAAATGCTCAGTTCGGGTTTACCAATGCCTTAGTAGATTTAATGACAAAAGAAAAGCCCACACACTTAGCCGTTTGTTTTGATATGGAAGGGCCAACAGAGCGACATGTTGATTTTGCAGAATACAAAGCGAATCGCCAGGAAGCACCAGAAGATTTAATATTGGCAATCCCAGATATTAAAAAAATTGTGGAGGCTTTCAATATTCCCGTAATTGGAGTAAAAGGATATGAAGCAGACGACGTTATAGGAACACTTGCATGGGAAGCGCATGATGCTGGATATGAAGTTTATATGGTTACCCCAGACAAAGATTATGGACAATTGGTTCGTGACGGAATAAACATATATAAGCCTGGCTATCAAGGTGGAGATGTGGAAATAATGGGGCCAAAAGAAGTTTGTGAAAAATGGGGCATAGAACGAGTAGATCAGGTAATTGATATTTTGGGATTGATGGGTGATGCGGTAGATAACATCCCAGGCATAAAAGGGGTAGGCGAAAAAACTGCCGCCAAACTCTTGAAAGAATACGACACACTAGAAGGGGTACTGGAAAATGCAGACAAAATTAAAGGTGCTTTAGGTGAGAAAGTGAAAGCTGGAAAAGATGATGCCATTATGAGTAAGAAGCTTGCAACCATCATTACAAACGTTCCAGTTGAGTTTCATGAAGAAAATTTTAGACAGAAGGAATGGAACAAAGAAGCTTTAAAAGAAGTTTTTACAGAATTGGAATTTAGAACAATGGCAATAAGGCTTTTGGGACAACAATTACCGATTCCTTCATTACCTTCAAAAAATACTCCTTCTAACAAAGCAGCATCAAATCAAGGAAATCTTTTTGATTCGCCATCTTTAAAACCCGAACAAAATAACAACTCCTCTCCTATTATTACTGGAGAAAATGGTCTAGTTGGAGGATTGTTTGGTAGCGTTTTCGATCAACCAATACCTGTTAACTCTTCAATTTTGAATGAGGAGAATGCCTCAACACAAGCTATTCATATTGAAACTGGAATAATTTCTAACATTAATAACACGCCACATACTTATCAATTAATTGATTCAACTGAAAAAATAACTGCATTAATTGCCACTTTAAATTTTGCCAAAGAAATTTGCTTCGACACTGAAACTACCCATATTGATGCCAATCAAGCAGAATTAGTAGGTTTAAGTTTTTCAATTATTAAAGGTGAGGGCTATTATATCCCTTGCCCTTCGGACAGAAATGGTACAATTTCAATTCTTACTCAGCTCCAACCATTATTTGATAATGAAAATATTCTTTGGATAGGTCAAAACATAAAGTATGATCTACTGATGCTTAAATGGTATGGATTCGAATTGACTGGAAATGTTTTTGATACCATGCTTGCTCATTATGTAATAGAACCTGAAGGTAGACGAAGTATGGATTTGTTGAGTAATCAATATCTTAACTATGAACCAGTTCATATTGACGAACTAATAGGTAAAAAAGGAAAAGGGCAAGGCACAATGCGTGATGTGGAAATTGAAAAAGTTAAGGAATATGCTGCTGAAGATGCAGACATTACCCTTCAACTAAAAGATGTCTTTGTGCCAATTGTAAAAGCAAAAGAAGTGCAGCGAGTGCTTGAGGAAGCCGAAAATCCATTGGTAAAGGTATTGGCAGATATGGAGTTTGAAGGAGTTAGAATTGATAATGGATTTCTGAATGATTATAGTGTTGAACTAGAAAAAGAAGCTAAAACTTTTGAAAACAATGTTTATGAACAGGCAGGTGTTCGCTTCAACTTGGCATCGCCTAAACAATTGGGAGAGGTTTTATTCGACAAATTAAAACTAGATCCTAAGGCTAAAAAAACTAAGACAGGTCAGTATGCCACTGGTGAGGATGTTTTGTTAAAACTTTCTCATCAAAACAAAATAGTTGCCGACATTCTGGGATTTAGACAATTAACTAAACTGAAAAGTACTTATGTAGATGCCTTGCCATTATTGATTAATAGTAAAACTGGTAGAGTACATACTAGCTATGCCCAAGCTGTTGCAGTAACTGGAAGGCTTAGTAGTAATAACCCGAATTTGCAAAACATTCCTATTAGATCTGAAAGAGGGAGAGAAATTCGAAAAGCATTTATACCAAGAGATAGTAATCATCTATTGGTGAGTGCCGATTACTCGCAAATTGAGCTTCGAATTGTAGCTGCTATTAGTGGCGATCCGAATATGTGCGAGGCTTTTAAGTTAGGAAAAGATATTCACACAGCTACAGCTGCCAAAGTATATGGCATTGAAGAAAGTGAGGTTACTAAAGAAATGCGTTACAAAGCTAAAAGTGTAAACTTTGGAATAATTTATGGACAAGGGGCATTTGGACTAGCTGATAATCTTGGCATTTCTCGTTCGGAAGCAAAAGAAATTATTGATAACTATAAAAAAGAGTTTGTTGGAATAACAACATACATGACGGATACCGTAAAGTTTGCACAGGACAATGGTTATGTTGAAACACTCCTTGGCCGCAAACGTTGGTTGCGTGACATAAACTCTAGCAATTTTACCGTTCGTGGTTATGCTGAAAGAAATGCTGTGAACAGTCCTATTCAAGGAACGGCAGCTGATATGATAAAGCTTGCAATGATTAAAATTCATGCTGCTATTAAAGAACACAGTTTGCAATCGAGAATGATATTACAAGTTCATGATGAATTAGTTTTTGATGCTGTAAAAGAGGAAGTTGAAATTCTTAAACCAATAATCTTACAAGGAATGAAATCGGCATTATTACTTCCAAATGATGTTCCTGTTGAAGCAGAAGTTGGTGTGGGAGAAAATTGGCTGGAAGCTCACTAATTATGAGTCGTATGCTTATTAATGTTTCATTGGAAATACAATATACAGAACACTTCGAGTTAAAAGATTTGAGGTGTTCTGTATATCTCTCGTTAAATAGTAATTTTTTGTGATTCAGTGAATATAGATTTGTGCATTGGTTAAAGTAAAGCAACACTTCTATTAAAGCTTTCCTCCAAAGAGATGAGTGTTTCTGTACGTTCAATTCCTCTTATTTTTTGTAATTCATCATGCAATACAAACCTTAATTGGTAAATGTCTTTACAAACAATTTCAGCAAACATGCTATAATTACCTGTGGTGTAATTTACTCTAACTACCTGTGGAATCTTTTTGAGTTCCTTGGCTACCTCATCATACATCGAACTTTTTTCTAAATATATCCCAATGAATGCAATCACATCATATCCTATTGCCCTAAGATCAATAGTTAGTTTTTTTCCTGTCACCACTTTTAGTTCTTCAAGTTTTTTTATCCGTACATGAATAGTGCCCCCCGATACAAATAGCTTTTTCCCTAACTCTGCATACGAAATTTCTGCATCATTCATCATCTCCTGGATAATTTGAATATCCAACCTGTCAAGTAAGTTTATGGTACTATTTCTATTCTCCATTTTAGATAATATTCATTGAAATAGCTAAAATAATGGAAAATTTCTAAACTTTTCAAAAAAATATTAAAACTATTGTAATGGTTTAAGAATAATTCCCTAATATTGCACTCTCAAATAAAAAAGGAGTTCTTAATATTGTGGGGTGATGAAACTTTTGGCAGACATGCCCTCTTGTCTCGGGGGTGAAGATTACGGGATAAACATAGCATAGAGCCGGGAAAATAGCAATATTTTTTCGACCAGGGTCGACCACTCAAACTTTGTGCTACGGCTAACTGCTTCGTGGAGGTTCGACCCCTCCCCCTACAGCTATTTAAAAAGGTGAAATTTAATACACAATTAAATTTTCACTTTTTTTTTGCGTATTAATCAGCTGAGAGTTCAATACGCAACCTTGAATATCAAAAAATACAACTTTCGTTTCATATTAAACCTTAGTAAATTTATTAATAACCTGCATTTACAACAGTTTAGAGAATAGTTTATTTTGTAAACATTAAACAATTACCAAATAGCTTAATAAAATTTTATCATTATTGTTCCATCCTGAAATTGATTTTATTGTTTTTTTCTTATATATTTATCCCAATTAACAATTTTGGTATTTTAAGGGTCAATTCTTAATCAATGTTTGGAGTTACAATTTTAGGAAACAATTCGGCAGTGCCGGCTTACAACAGGCATCCTACTGCCCAAATCGTAACTTTTCAAGATCAACTCATTTTGTTCGATTGCGGTGAGGGAACTCAGCTTCAAATTACTAAATACAAAATAAAGTGGGGTAAAATAAAACATATCTTCATCTCTCACTTACATGGGGATCATTATTTTGGTCTTATTGGTTTAATCTCAAGCATGTATTTGTTAGGCAGGAAAGATATATTATATGTTTATGGTCCAGTAGCTCTAAAACCAATCCTTGATTTGCAACTAAATGCGGCTAATACACAACTCCCTTTTGAATTAGTTTTTATCCCTTTGGGTGTAGATTGTGTAGTATTGAATGAAATGAAATATACTGTGGAATGTTTTGCCACTCAACATCGTATTGAAAGCAGGGGATTTGTGGTAAGAGAAAAAAGAAAACCAAGAAAAATAAACAAAGAAGCTGTTCTTTTTCACCATATCCCAACTCAGTTTTACGAAAAGCTTCAAGATGGAAGTGACTATACAAACAAGGATGGTGTTGTTATAAAGAATGATATTCTTACAACACCAAACACGCCAGGTAGAAGTTATGCCTATTCTGGTGATACATTGTTTGATGAAAATGTAGCAAATCATGTAAAGGGGGTTTCATTGCTTTATCATGAATCTACTTATCTAAAAAACATGGAAGACAATGCTAAATTTCGCTTTCATTCCACAACTCATCAGGCAGCAACGATTGCTAAAATAGCAAATGTAAAAAAGCTCATCATTGGTCATTTCAGTAGCAAATACGAAAATTTAGATATTTTCCTAAATGAAGCTCAAGAGGTATTTCCTAATACATTTTTGGCAACAGAAGGAACAACACATAGAATAACATCTTAAAAAAATGTCAATCAATTAAACAAAAGTGTTTTGGGCTTTAAAGATAAATTTCCTTGCAATCCACCACTGTGTATGAGCATAATTTTACTATTGTGGTTAAAATAACCTTTTAGTAATAAGTCTTTTACGGCATAACAGAGTTTGGCTGTATAAACAATATCTGTAGGTACATTATTTTGTTCATAAAATAAATTCATCCAATCAATAAGTTCCTTTGGATGTTTTGCATACCCCCCAAAATGATAACCATCAATTACCTCATAATTTTTTTGCAAATCTGATGGTGGCAACAAAACTTCCATATCTCTTTTCAAGGTTGTTGCACCTTTTAGCACACTGATTCCAATAACTCGTTGATGTTGCATTGATCCTGCAACCAATCCTGCCATCATTGTTCCTGTTCCTATTGCACAAACAATGTCAGTGTAGCTTTCATCAATCCAAGAGCAAATATCTTTTGTTCCTTCTGCCCCAAGCACACTGTATCCTCCTTCGTTTATCCAATAGTAATTTTCGTCTTTGAATTTATTTTTAATTGAATCTTTATTCTTGAAATCTTCTCTAGAAACATATATTAGTTTCATTCCATAATCAGCAGCAGCTATCAATGTTTCACTTTTGCTTTCGGGTTCTTCTCCTCTAATAATACCAATACTTTCAATGCCAATTTCTTTGCAAGCACAAGCTGATGCAACAATATGATTAGAAAAAGCACCGCCAAATGTGGCAATTGTGTTATAGCCATCTTGCAAGGCTTTTGCAAGATGCAGTTGCAATTTGAAGAATTTATTGCCGCTTATAATAGGATGTATATTATCTAATCGTAAAATATTGGTTTTAATACCATTTACGGCATCCGAAAATTGTATTTTTTGGATAAATACTTTATGTTTGTCGGCGAAATCTAATTGCATCTGCTAAACTAAGTTTTACAATCTATTATAAGTAGTAAGAAGTTCTTTATAAACAACAAATATAAACAAATATGAAACCTACATTGGTAATATTGGCAGCCGGAATGGCGAGCAGATATGGGGGTATGAAACAAGTTGAGGGCTTTGGTCCTAATGGTGAAACCATTATGGATTATTCCATCTATGATGCTATAAAAGCAGGATTTGGGAAAGTAGTATTTATTATTAGAGAAGATTTTGCTGAAAGTTTTAAGAGTGTTTTTGAGCCTAAGCTTGCTGGTAAAATTGAAACAGCTTATGTGTACCAGAAGCTTGATTCTTTTGTAGGAGATCGAACAATTCCTGCTGATCGAACAAAACCTTGGGGAACAGCTCATGCGTTACTTTGCTGTAAGGATGTTTTAACTGAACCTTTTGCAGTAATTAATGCAGATGATTTTTATGGTAAAGATGGTTATATTAAAGCCGCTGAGTTCATCAACACAAGAGTTGCGGATAATTTATATGCTTTAATAGGTTACAGTTTAGTAAACACTTTGAGCGAAAACGGAAGTGTAAGCCGTGGAGTTTGCAACATTGATGATGCTGGAAATTTAGTTGGTATTGACGAGCGTACCAACATCTACCCTAAAGATGGGGCAATTGTTTTTGAAGAAAGTGGTGTGGAAACCCCTTTGCCTGCCGACACAAAAGTTAGTATGAACTTCTATTGCTTTGGTTCTTCATTTATTCCTTTTGCAGAAAAGTTATTTAATGAGTTTTTGGATACTCAAATAGCCGTTCCGAAGTCAGAATTTTACATCCCTAAAACAGCTGATAAATTCATTCGCGAAGGATTAGGTAGTGTTGAAGTAATTGGCACGGATGCTAAATGGTTTGGTGTAACGTATAAAGAAGATGCGCCAGGCGTAAAGGAAAGTGTTAGTAAATTGATTGCTAATGGCGAATATCCTGCAAACCTTTGGGCATAATTTCATTTATATAATTAGAATTTTGGTTAATAATTTAAAGATTTACCAATTAAATCATAAGGAAACTACAAGGGCACTAAGTTTTAGTGTCCTTTGTAGTTATTAGTCATAATTGCCGCTGTAAACAATATATCAACAAGGAAGTTACAATGAATTCATTTTTCAGTTTATGTTTATTTTTCTTGCCATAGATTCCTATTAAATTTCAATGTCGTTAAGTTAAGAGATTTCATCACATTATTTTATAGTTCATTGATTTAGGTTTTTTCTGTTTATGTTTTCTGGGAAAGGTTCTGTTAGGTCTGATTGCCTCAGTTGTTTTTTTGAGGATATTATCCACTGTTTGCAAGAAC
>CANFLL010000073.1 GCA_947447825.1 Chitinophagaceae bacterium
ACAAATGGAGTTTGTAATTTACCAATCTTCGACGCCCAACATATAAATAAATAACATGAGAAGAATACTGATTTCAGCTTTGATGGCTTGTAATTTTTTGGCAGTTGATGCCCAAGAAAAAGAAGCACCTTTAGATGCGCCAGTTTGCTTGATAAAGAACATTAAAACAGTTCCAAAATCACTAAACTTCCTGATAATGGGCGATTGGGGAAGGCACGGTGAACTGCATCAGCACAAGGTTGCGGAACAAATGAGCAATGCTACTGTCTGTACAAAAGCAACCTTTAACTTAATTGTGGGCGATAATTTTTACCCAAGTGGCGTGGCGAGTGAATTTGACCCTAGCTGGAAATCATCTTTCGAAGATGTATACAATCAACATCCTTTGTTTGATGATTGGTATGTGGCATTGGGTAACCACGATTATAAATCTAATCCCGATGCCGAAGTTGCTTATAGTAAAATAAGTGCTAGGTGGCACATGCCTGCACGCTATTATAGTGTAATGAAAAGGCTAAAGGATGGTACTACTGCTGAGTTTTTTATTATAGATACTAGCCCTTTTCAATCTAATTACTATGGAAGTGAAGATTATGGCGAACACGTAAAAGGGGTTGATACTGCTGCGCAAAAGAAATGGTTGGAAGCAGGTTTGCAAAAAAGTACTGCTACTTGGAAGTTTGTGGTAGGCCATCATCCATTGTTTAGTGCTGGTGGACGTAAAGAAAAAACGGGTGATATGTTGTACTCTTTTGGGCCATTGTTCGAGAAATATAAAGTGGATGCTTATTTCTGTGGGCATGAGCATCATCTAGAATTTGATCAGCCTGCTGGTTATCATTTCGTGCAAATCATCTCTGGTTCTGGTGCAGAAGCTACGGGCGTTTCAACAGCCGATTTTTCAAAGTTTGCCATACAGGATTATGGTTTTGTGGCTGCTTCGCTTACTGCAAAGTCTTTATTGCTTCAATATATAAATGATAAAGGAGACGTGTTATACACTACAGAGGTGAATAAATAGGACATATTGATTCTTACAGATTAACACTCATTATCACCCACAAAGAAGCTAATGATATAATTAGCCAAAGCACAATACCCTGTATCAATGGTTTGATACCTACCGATTGCAGTACTTTCTTGGACAATCCACAGCCAATTAAAAACAAGGTGAGCGTTAATCCAGATTTGGCAATGTAAACTAAGTACTTACCATATTCCTGTACAATTGAGATGTAAGTATTAGCAATCATAGCAAGTATAAATAACCCAATGAAGTAAGGCGCCTTTATCTTTCCCTTTGGTGCCTTAAACACAAAAGTGGAAATAAAAGCCATAGGGATGATCCATAGTGCTCTTGCTAGCTTTACGGTTGTGGCAACCTCCAGTGCATGCGGTCCATATTTACTTGCTGCTCCAACTACCGAACTGGTATCATGTATTGCCAATGCACACCACATTCCAAATTGTGTTTGTGACATGTTGAGCCAATGCCCTACAATGGGAAATAATACCAACGCAATTGAATTAAGTATGAAAATAACGCCCAATGCAACAGATATTTGTTTTTCCTCTGCCTTTACTATTGGCGAGATTGCCGCAATGGCACTGCCTCCACAGATAGCTGTACCCGAAGAAATAAGGTAGGATGTTTTCTTTTCAATCTTTAAGAACTTACCCATCACAATGCCAATAATCAATGTGCCAACAATAGAAATAATAGTAAAAAGAAAACCTTGTTTGCCAGCTTTCATGGCGGTGGAAACATTCATCCCGAATCCTAAGCCTACTACGGATACTTGTAATAGTATATGCGTGGTTTTATGATTGAGGTGCAGATAAGGATGCCCGATAAATTGTGCGATAATCAACCCCATCAGTAAGGCGATGGGAGGAGAGATGAGTGGTGACAAGCAAAATACAAATGCGAGCAAGAAGATGAGTTCTCGAGTTGTAATGGTACGGTCTAAGAAATGCTTTGCCTCTTGCTGTTCTCCTTTTTCTGCCATGTCGTTATTATTGTTCGTTGACTAGCCTGCAAAGCTTATGGCTTTTTGTACAAAAAAGGATTTCTATTTGTAATAATTGATTACCTCAGGTTATAAATACCTTATTTCAGCACCCCATACAAACTTCCTCCTTTATCAAAAAGCCTATCAACCCGTCGTTCTATTTCTGGTACTTTTTCTACTGGTGGGGCATTGTGTGGTTTCATGCGAGCATCAATAACCATTGGACCCCTGCATCCCCAATGCTTGAAACTAATGAAAGAATCAATGCCATAAATGTCGTGGGATGGATTGCAACGGGTGTAAGTAGCCCATAAGTAATTGTTTAGTTTCTCAGCCATAAAGCTGCTGTCATCACATACTATTACTTGAGCCACGCCATCTATATTCCCTCTTTTGAGAACAACTTGTTCATTGAAAGCTGTCATTTCTTTTTGGGCAGTATCATAATTTGTGAAGGGTTTAGTTTGCAAAGCAAGTACGCCAGGCATCACTAATTGTGGGTTTTCAAACTGCTGTAAGTCCTTAAAAGCAGAAGGTATTTCCCTGCATAATTCTCTTTTCTTATCGCCGTAGGCAGCAAAAACAACTTTACTTCCAGAGTTCAATCCAGTGCCACTGTAATCGAGCGTATCGATAGTTGTTTTTGTATAAAAGTGAATATCACGGGTTAAATCCATCCTTTCAAACACATATTCCAGATAAGTACGCACATTATGTGTGCTTAATTGATTTGTATTATCAGCAGTAATAAATAAGAATTTAGCCAAACTCAATTGCCCAGTTCCCAGTATATGATTAGCAATGGTGAGCAATTCAGCCGGTTGTTTGGTAGGCATATACGGCGTATATCTTTCACTACCTATTGCCAGTAACAACGGGTGCACACCAGCCGCATCAACTGCATGCACTTCTTTTACCCCAGGAATCTCTTGCGAAATAGCTCCACCCGCCAACTCATGAATCAACTCACCAAAGCTAGTATCTTCTTGTGGGGGTCTACCCACAACGGTGAAAGGCCAGATGGCATTCTTTTTTGCATACACTTTATGCACCCGCATCAACGGAAAAGGATGTTGCAAAGAGTAATAGCCAAGATGATCCCCAAACGGTCCTTCTGGTTTATTTTCATTAGGATAAACTTCTCCTGTTATTACAAAGTCAGCATCTGTACTAATGGCAAATCCATCTTGGTAAGCATATCTAAAACGCCTTCCTCCTAGTGCGCCTGCAAAGGTCATTTCACTAATTCCTTCGGGTAAAGGCATCACGGCAGCCAAAGAATGCGCAGGAGGGCCGCCCACAAAACAACTAACCTTTAGCGGTAATCCTTTTTTATTAGCTTTAGTTTGATGAATGCCAATGCCTCGATGCAACTGATAATGCAATCCTATTTCCTTATTCAATTCATAATCATTACCCGTCAACTGCACCCGATACATACCCAAGTTTGCTTGCATAATGCCAGGCTTATCTACATCTTCTGTGTAAACTTGAGGCAGGGTTACAAATGCACCACCATCCATTGGCCAATGATGAATAAGTGGGAGGTCGGAAATATTTATTTCTTCATAAAGAACAGGTTTTGTAGAAGGATTCTTTAGTGGTAAAGCATTAAGTGCAGCCAATCCAGCTTGAATATTTTTAAATGGATGCTTTAAAGCTTCCATGGGATTGCCCTTTAATTCTATTAATCGCTGAACTAATTTGAACGTATCCCTAAAGATAAATTTGCTTCTTTCCAATGTGCCAAATATGTTGGATGCCGCCCTAAAAGGTGCGCCTTTGTAGTTACTCAATGGCGACCTTTTAACATTCTCGAACAGGATGGCTGGGCCTTTTGCTTCATAAATTCGTAGGTGTATGGCAGCCATTTCGAGGTAAGGATCCACCTCCTCTTTTATGCGAACAAGGTGATTATTCTTTTCTAAATCTAGTAAACAGTCTTCTAAGTTTTTGTAAGCCATAGCAGTAGAACAACTACCTAAAAGGGAAAGTTGTTGTTGCGGCAAAAATAATCATCATCAATATAGTAAATATTCAAGCATTATAAATTTGATTCACCAATCTCATTGTGCGCCTCGTGATTGGTTGAGTAGTAACATTTCCTATAAAAAAGTACCCTGTCGGATACTTTTTTATAAAAATTAAAGAAGCATTTTATCGTTTGAATCATTTATGACATCTTTGAAAAAGTATTATAAAATATCCAAATAAGTCGTTGAAAGATATAGTCAACATTTTTTAGTAAAATATGAAAGATAAATTTAAAGCAATGCCTGCGATGAGATTACGCAGAGAAGTAAGTGGATCAATGGAAATAAACGCCCCTTTAACTAATTTAATTATGGAGGGTAATTTAACCGCATTGTTCGCAAAGAAGTAGCAAATAGAGAAGTAATTATGGTAAATCGTAGCAATTTAAGGGCGCAAAGATGGAAGAATAAAAAGTGGCACTTATTTCACTCCGCCTATTTATCCAGAGGAATTATCATTTATTCGAGGCTGACTACTTAGTTTTTTTATAACAAGTTTTTTGGGTAAACATATTGAAGTGAAAAGTTTCTGATTTGTGGCATGTGAAGCCTTCTTTGGCATCTGTGAGGCAAGCATTGGTATATGTGATGGCATATTTGGATTCTGTGAGGTATGAATTGGTATATGTGATGGCATATATGGATTCTGTGAGGCAAGCATTGGTATATGTGATGGCATATATGGATTCTGTTTGGGAATATGTACCAATACTTTATGTCTAGTTTGAAGGAAATGTTTTTTTAAATTTAACGAAATTTTTTGCTTTAAAAAGCACTTTTTTGAATTTTATTTTAGTAGCAAAATCGTTTTGCATCCAAAAAAATAATACCTTTCGCACATTAAATGTTAAAAAGGCTTGCTACTGTACTTTTCATATTTATGAAGAAAGTCCTTTTAAGTAAATAAACAATATGAGTAAACCCTTTTCTATTGGTAACATACACTCATCAAATTCTGGAGCTGGTGTTGATGAATTGCAGTTAATGCAAAAGCTTTTCAAAAACATCCCTGGTGTCATTTTTCAGTTTCAATTATTTGATGATTCTACCTTTTGCTTCTCTTACATTTCTAACGGGGTAGGCTTAATTTTTGGAATTTCTTCCGAAGAGGTGATGGCTGATGCATCAATTTTATTTGCCAAAATTCATCCAGAGGACAAGAGTAAGTTATTTTTAGCAAGAAATGAGTCAATAAATAATTTATCAAATATTACTGTTGATCTTAGATTTTTATTGGAGGATGATCTCGTTAAATGGATTAACATCAATTCAACCCCCGAACGTTTACAAAATTGTTATTTATGGAATGGTTACATAAGAGAAATAACGGCAGAAAAAGAAAAGGAATTTCTTGTTGAGAAAAGTGAGCGGAGGTATCGGGATATTGTTGAAAGGTCTTTAAATGCGTTTATTATTGGTAAAGAAGGGGAAGTAATAGATGCAAACCCAGCAGCTATCGAGATGTTTGGGTATGATAGCATTGAAGATATTAAACAGGCGAAAAGACAAGACATCATTGATGAAAATGACGAAAGATATATAGCACTGAGAAGGCAACGTCAATCATTAGGAAAGGTAAATGGGGAGATTACAGGTATCAGAAGAAATGGAGAGCGTTTCCCTTGTTTTTTATCTTCCACTCAGTTTGCTGATTCCGAAGGTAAATTTCTTACCATGAACTTTTATATCGATTTAAGCCAGATTGCCAAAGCAGAAGAAAAACTAGCCAAAAGTCAAGAGCTGCTCACACAAGCAGAAGCAATTGCGCACATAGGAAGTTCTGAAATTGATTATAAGACAGGGAAGTTTTTCTGGTCTGATGAGTTTTATAGGATTCATGGATTGGAGCCCAATAGTTGTGAACCTACGCCAGAAATGAGTGAAAGTTTTTTGCATCCCGATGAAAAATACAAGATTGCCCTATTTAATGATGCACCACAAAAAAAATTAGAAAATCTCTCTTTCGATTCTAAAATTATTAGAGCTGATGGAATGGAAAGAGAAGTAAGCTCTTTTTGGAAGTTGGTGTATGATATTGATGGTAATCCTGCTAAAATGTATGGTGTTGTGCAGGATATTACTGAGAAAAAACAATTGGAAACTGCTTTAAAATTGAGTGAGGAACAATTTAGGGGGGCATTTGAATATTCGGCAATTGGCATTGCAATAGCAGATAATACAAAAAAGCTTAGGGTAGTAAATGATACCCTTTGCAACATGCTTGGATTTGAAAGAGAAGAATTGTTGCAGCTAAAATTTACCCAACTAACCCATCCCGAAGATTTAAAATTAGATTTAAGAAATCTCAAAGATTTAGAAGAAGGGAAAAGGTCTTTTTATAAAATGGAAAAGAGATATTTCCATAAAGATGGAAGTACAATTTGGGTGTTGTTAATTGTTTCGATGATAAAAAACAAAGAAGGGAAAGCACACCAATTTGTGGCACAAATTGAAAACATAACCCAAAGGAAAGAACAAGAAACTGTTTTGCAAAAATTGAATGAGGAACTTGCTTTAAGGGCAAACGAACTAATGGATTCAAACAAAGAACTTGAACGTTTTGCCTATATCGTTTCTCATGACTTGCAAGAGCCACTGAGAATGGTGACAAGCTTTTTACAGTTAATAGAAAAAAAATATGGTCATCAATTGGATGACAAGGCAAGAGAATATATTTCTTATGCTGTGGGCGGTGCAAAGAGAATGAAGGATCTTATTTTGGATATGCTTGAATTTTCTAGGGTTAGTAGTTCTATCATAAAATATGAACAGGTTGATTTACTTAAAACAGTTGAAGAGGTTAAATTAAATTTGTTGCCGCATATTCAAAATGATAATGCCACTATCATTGTTGGGAATCTGCCTAAGATAAAGTGTATAAGAAGCCAAATGTTTCAATTAATGCAGAACCTAATTGGTAATGCATTAAAATACAAGCATCGTGATAGAGAGGCTATTGTAGAAATTTCATCTATTGAGCATGATACAGAATGGGAGATAAAAATTTCAGACAATGGAATTGGGATAGACGCAAAGTACTTCGAAAAGATTTTTGTCATATTTCAACGATTGCACACCAAAAGCGATTATTCTGGAACAGGAATAGGATTGGCAATTTGTAAAAAGATTGTTGATAGACACTATGGACGGATTTGGGTAGAGTCGGAATTAGGCAAAGGGAGTAGTTTTATTTTTGCTATTCCAAAAGAGTAAAATTGAGTAGTAGTGACAAATAATTGAATTTTTCAAGGCTTAAAGTGTTTTTTTACACTTTATCATTCTTACAAATGAGTAAAATCAATGTTATTTTCAAGAAAATGGGGTTCTCAGAAAAAAAAAAGACAATAATTGATTGTTTGTCACTCTAGTGTCATATTTTCGCACCCCGAAAGGATATTTCTCATAAAGAAACAACAGACTATAGTATGGCATTTCTTAAAAGTCTCTCTATTCCAACGCTGATTTTGTCAGTAGTTTTATTGACAGGTTCATTTTTAAACAAAGTTTCGGCTCAGGACGGTAAAGCATTATTTTCTCAGAATTGTGCATCTTGTCACGCAGTTAATAAAAGATTGACTGGTCCCGCATTGGCAGGAGTTGAAGATCGTTGGGGTGGAGACAAAACTAAACTACACGCTTGGATTCACAACAGTGCAGCTTTCCTAAAAACAGGAGATGCTTACGCCAATAATTTGTACAACGAGTACAATAAAACTGCGATGAACCTATTCCCTCAGTTAACTGATAAGGAAATAGATGCGATTCTAGGTTACATTAGCACTGCTGCAAAAGCTGCCTCTGCTGCACCAGCCGCAGGAACTGCTAACCCTAATGATGCTAAAGGAGAAGAAAGTGATAACACATTATTGTTCGGTATATTAACCTTAGTTCTTGCTGTAATTGCCCTTGTTTTACTACAAGTAAACAGTAACCTAAAGAAATTGGCTGACGAGAAAGAAGGAATTCGTTCTGCTGAACCAGTACCATTCTGGAAAAACAAAGCATACATAGCTATAGTTGTGGTAATATTATTTATCTCAGGTGGTTATATGACAACTAAAGGAGCTATCGGACTAGGTCGCTCTCAAAATTATCAACCAGCACAACCAATATATTATTCTCACAAAGTACATGCTGGTGTAAACCAAATTAACTGTCAGTACTGTCACATTGGAGTTTATCAAGGTAAGCAAGCTACAATCCCTTCTGTAAATATTTGTATGAACTGCCACATGGCAATCAATGAATATAAAGGAGCTAAAATATACAATGAAGAAGGCGACGAAGTAAATGGTACAAATGAGATAAAGAAGTTGTATAAATATGCAGGATTTGAAGAAGGTAAGCCTTGGGACGCTTCAAAAGCAAAACCAATTGAATGGGTGCGTATCCACAACTTACCTGATCATGTTTATTTTAACCATGCACAACACGTAAAAGCTGGTCAAGTTGCATGTCAAACTTGTCACGGAGAAATCCAAAAAATGGGTGAAGTAAAACAATTCGCTTCATTAGGAATGGGTTGGTGCGTAAACTGTCACAGAGAGACAAAAGTTCAGTTTAAAGACAATGGTTTCTACAGCATTTACGAAAAGTATCATGCTGATTTGAAATCAGGTAAAATTGATAGTACTAAGGGTGTTACCGTTGAAATGATTGGTGGTACTGAGTGTCAAAAATGTCATTATTAAAATTAGTTAATTAGCAAATCTGTTGATGTGTTAATTACTGAATCAAAAAAGTAGTGTACACATTATCGAATTATCATACTTATGAGTAAACATCATTGGCAAAGTTTTGGGGAATTGAATAATTCTGATGCTTACAAGCAATCGGTAAATGATGAATTTCAAGAGCAATTACCTACAGAAGTGGATGATAAAGGTTTCTTAGAAGCCAAGCACCCTCGTAGAGATTTCTTAAAATTCTTAGGTTTTAGTACTGCTGCGGCTGCTGTAGCAGCAAGCTGCGAAATGCCAGTAAAAAAAGCTATTCCTTTTGCAAACAAACCAGAAGATATTGTTCCAGGTAATTCTGTTAACTATGCTACTACCTACATTCAAGATGGTGATGCGGTTAGCGTTTTGGCTAAAGTAAGAGATGGTCGTCCTATCAAGATAGAAGGTAACGATTTAAGCCCTATTACTAAAGGTGGTACCTCTGCAAGGGTTCAGGCTTCTGTACTTGATTTATATGATACTGCACGCTTACGTTTCCCTACTATTGATGGTAATGAAGCTAAGCTAGAAGACGTTGACAAGGCTGTTGCTGCCGCAATTGGCGAATTGGGTTCAGCTCCAATCACTATTCTTACTAGTACCATCGTTTCCCCTACTACTAAAGAAGTTATTAGTCAATTTATAGCTAAGCATGCTGGATCTAAACATATTGTTTATGATGCAGTTTCTTACAGCGGGATCTTATTAGCTAATGAAGCTACTTATGGCAAAAAAGTAATTCCGAGCTATCGCTTTGATAATGCAAAGATTATAGTTAGTCTTTCTGCTGATTTCTTAGGTACTTGGTTAAGCCCTATCGAGTTTTCTAAACAATATTCTATTGGTAAGAAATTAGACGAGAAGAAGCCAGAAATGAGTAAGCACATTCATTTTGAAAGTGTTGCTAGTTTAACTGGTAGCAACGCTGATGAGCGTTTCCTTCACCGTCCATCAGAAACAGGTGCTATTGCTGTTGCTTTATTGGCTGCTATCAATGGTCAAACTATCTCAGGTATTAATGATGCTAAACTTAAAGCTGCTATAGAAAAGACAGCTAAAGAACTTTCTGCTAAGAAAGGTGAAGCTTTAGTGGTTGCTGGTAGTAATGATAAAAATATTCAGATTGTAGTTAATGCAATCAATGAAGCCCTACAGGCTGGTGGTAAGACTATTGATTGGTCTGCTACTTATAATACAAAAGCTGGTATTGATGCTGACTTTGCTAAGTTGGTTGATGATATGAATGCTGGAAGTGTTGGCGGTTTATTAATACTGGGAGCTAATCCTGTTTATTCTTGGTTTGAAAGCAAGAAGTTTGTTGATGGATTGAAGAAAGTTAAATTGACTGTTTCTTTCAGCGGTAAAGCTGATGAAACTACCCAGTTATGCAAATATGTAATTCCTAGCCATCACTATTTAGAAAGTTGGGGTGATGCAGAAATAAAGACTGGTTACTTCTCTTTATTACAGCCTACTATCTATCCATTATTCAAAACACGTCAATTCCAAGATAGCTTGTTGAGTTGGTCTGGTTCTACTTCCGATTACCTAACTTTATTAAAAGGTTATTGGTCTTCTAAAGTAGGTGGTGAAACTGGTTGGGATAAGGCTCTACAAGATGGTGTTATAAACCCTGCAAACACAACCTTAGCTAGTGCTTCTTTTAGCAGTACAAGTGTTGCGGGTGCTACGGCTGCAATAGCTTCTTACAAGAAAGTTACTACTACTGAATTATATCTTTATCAAAAGGTTGCAATAGGTGCTGGTGAAGGAACTGCTAACCCATGGTTACAAGAAATGCCAGACCCTGTTACTAAAGCAACTTGGGATAACTACCTAATTGTTTCTCCTGCTAAGGCAAAGACTTTATTAAACATCGATTTGACCAATAATGGTCAAGCAGATGCTTATGAAGTAAAACCACCAAAACATGTTGTATCAATTACAGCTAATGGAGTAACCGTTAAACTTCCTGCTTTAATTATTCCTGGTACGCACCCTGATACTGTTGGTATTGCTTTGGGTTACGGTCGTACAAAGGAATTAGGTAAGTCTGTATTTAATGATGAAGTAGGTATTTCTGTTGGTGTTAATGCTTTCCCTTTTGCTTCTTTAGCTAATGGTACAGTAAGTTTCGCAGTTTCTGAGGTTAAATTATCAGACACTGGTGATAAGTTTCCAGTAGCCCTCACCCAAACACACAACATTTACAATACTACACAGGGTAATCGTACCGAAGTAATGAAAGAACTTACTTTGGCGGAGTACAAAGCTAATCCTACTGAAATATTAGAGGATAGAGAAGCTGAGGTTAAACCTTACGGTGGATTGGCAAACTATCAAGCTAATGGTACTATCTATCCAAATTCAATGAATGATCGTCCAGGAATCAAATGGGGATTAAACGTTGATTTAAATACTTGTACAGGTTGTGGTGCTTGCGTAGTAGCTTGTACTGCTGAAAACAATGTTGCAATTGTAGGTAAACCAGAAGTACTACGTGGACATGAAATGCAATGGTTACGTATTGATAGGTACTATAGCGGAAATGATTTAGAAAATCCTAAAGTTGTTTTCCAACCATTGATGTGTCAACATTGCGATAATGCTCCTTGTGAGAATGTTTGTCCTGTTGCTGCAACAAACCATAGTAGTGAAGGATTAAACCAAATGACTTATAATCGTTGTATTGGTACAAGATATTGTGCTAACAACTGTCCTTATAAAGTACGTCGTTTCAACTGGGCTGATTACACTGGTGCTGATAGCTTCCAAGACAATCAAGAGGGTATTGTTAATGATGTAGTTCTTAACATGAGCGACGATTTAACAAGAATGGTTCTGAATCCAGATGTTACTGTACGTTCAAGAGGTGTTATCGAAAAATGTTCTTTCTGTGTTCAAAGATTACAGTCTGCTAAACTAACTGCCAAGAAAGAAAGTAGACCAATGGTCGATAGCGACATTAAAGTTGCTTGTCAACAAGCTTGTCCTACTAATGCCATTTCTTTTGGTAATGCTAATGATAAAAAGAGTTTGATTACTGTAACAAGGCAAGATAATCCTAATAGGTTATTCCTTTCATTAGAGCAATTACACGTTCTTCCTAATGTTACTTACTTGGCAAAAGTTAGAAACATAGAAGAGGAAGAAAAGGCATCTGAGAAGAAAGAAGAAAAAAAATCTGAGAAGAAAGAAGCATAAATATCTGAGGGTATTTATAGATTATATAAAATGTAGGATTTATTCCTAAACTGAAAAATAATAGATACAAATGCATCTAAAGTACGAATCACAGCTTAGAGAGCCTCTTGTTAATGGCAACAAAGATTATCATCAGGTAACAGAAGATATTCTGCGTCCTATTGAAGCTAAGCCTACCAAACTATGGTATCTTGGTTTTTACATTGCTGTTTGCTTATTAATGTTTGGCGTTTACTCTGTTTACAGAGAAGTTACCTATGGAATTGGTCAATGGAATCTTAATAAAACTATTGGATGGGGCTGGGATATAACCAACTTCGTATGGTGGGTAGGCATTGGTCATGCTGGTACATTGATTTCTGCTGTGTTATTATTATTTAGACAGGGTTGGAGAACAGGTGTAAACCGTGCGGCTGAGGCAATGACAATATTTGCTGTAATGTGTGCTGGTCAGTTCCCAATTTTCCACATGGGGCGTGTATGGATGGCTTTCTTTGTTATGCCTTATCCTAATAGTCGTGGTCCATTGTGGGTAAACTTTAACTCACCACTACTTTGGGATGTATTTGCAATTTCAACTTATTTCTCAGTATCATTACTATTTTGGTATAGCGGATTAATTCCTGATTTTGCAACAATTAGAGATAGAGCTAAAACTAAATTGCGTCAAAAATTATATGGTACTGCTGCTTTTGGATGGACTGGTAGTACAAAACACTGGCAACGTCATGAGAGCCTTTCTCTTGTATTGGCAGGTTTATCTACTCCTCTAGTGTTATCTGTACATACAATAGTATCTTTTGACTTTGCAACTTCTGTAATTCCAGGATGGCATACTACAATCTTTCCTCCTTACTTCGTTGCAGGTGCGATTTTCTCTGGTTTTGCGATGGTACAATCTCTTCTATTGATTGTGAGAAAAGTATTCGATTTAGAAGATTATATCACTTTAGGTCATATCGAAGCAATGAATAAAGTAATTGTTTTGACTGGTTCTGTAGTTGGTATAGCCTACTTAACTGAGCTTTTTATGGGTTGGTATAGCCAAAATAAATATGAAGGATATACGTTTTGGTATAGTCGTGCTTATTTGTTTAGTCCTTATGGATGGAGCTACTGGGGTATGATGGCATGTAACGTGATTAGTCCTCAGATATTTTGGTTCAGAAAAATGAGAAGAAATTTGTATGTTACTTTCTTCATGAGTATCATCGTTAACATCGGTATGTGGTTTGAGCGTTTTGTAATCATTGTTACTTCTTTGTATCGTGATTATTTACCTTCTTCTTGGAGTGTTTATTACAGTCCTACGACTTGGGAAATTGGATTTTACCTAGGTACTTTTGGTTTGTTCTTTACTTGTTTCTTCTTGTTCTCTAAATATTTTCCAGTAATCGCTGTTGCTGAAATTAAGTATGTACTTAAAATTACTGGTGATAACTATAAAGAACAAATGTCACCTGTTGAAGTACTTCCTACGGAGGAATTTGCACATGAGTACGCACATTAATAAGATTGGTTTAATAAGTTATTTAAACGAGTGTTAAAACTCCAAGATAAATTATATGGCAAAAAAGAAATTTGTAGTAGGTTGTTTTGATGATGAAGCAGTTTTGTTTCCTGCTGTTAAAAAGGTACGTACTGCCGGTTATAAGCTACACGATATTTATACTCCCTTTGCAGTTCATGGTTTGGACCATGCTATGGGTTTAAGAGAGACTAGTTTACATACTGCTGGATTCTTTTATGGAATTACCGGAACTACTACTGCTTTAAGTTGTATTACATGGATTTTTACAAAGGATTGGCCCTTGAATATTGGTGGTAAACCACATTTTGCCCTTCCAGCTTGGATTCCAATTTGTTTCGAGTTAACTGTTTTGTTTGCCGCTGTTGGTATGGTACTTACTTTTTGTTACTTATGTCAGTTAGCACCTTTTGTTAAAAAGCATCATTTTCATGCACGTGCAACCGATGATTTATTTGTAATGGTTATTGAGTGTACTGATAAAACTAATACTGATGATTTAAGAGCATTCTTAAGTAATTCAGGAGCATTAGAAACTGATTTACAAATTGCTGAGGCTGATTGGTGGGTAGGAAGTTATGACAAGGATGAAGTTCCATTTGAGAATAAAAAAGAAATAGCTGCTTAATAGTAAGAAGATGAAGAAATACATATTCATAGTTGGGTTTATTGGTCTATCTATTTTAATGGTTGGATGCAGTGATGATGTACGTAGAACGCCCGGTAAAATTTATATGCCAGACATGGCATACAGTAGGGCCTATGAAACTTATGCAGAGCATGGTAACCTACAATCCAAAGGGATTTTTTATAACAATTTACCCGTAAAAGGGACAATTGCTAGAGGTGAAGAAATGCCTTTTCCTATTGCTAAAGATGTTTCAGGAGACACTACTAATTACAATGCTTCAAAGCAAGTTAAAAGTCCCATAGACTCTCTAAGTGAGATTGATTTAAAGGAAGCTGAAAGACTATATCTTGTTAATTGTGGAATCTGTCACGGAGCTAAATTAGATGGTAATGGACCTTTGTATAAAGGTGGTGAAGGTCCATATCCTGCTAAACCTGCAACTTTAGTTGGAGATGTTAAATATGAAAGCATGCCTGAAGGACAAATGTTTTATTCAGTAATGTATGGCAAAAACCTTATGGGTAGTTATGCGTCTCAGCTAAGTAGAAAACA
This sequence comes from Chitinophagaceae bacterium, assembly GCA_947447825.1. Classification (GTDB taxonomy): domain Bacteria; phylum Bacteroidota; class Bacteroidia; order Chitinophagales; family Chitinophagaceae; genus Parasediminibacterium. The sequence continues at coordinate 14,679 of CANFLL010000073.1, forward strand.
AAGATGGTCAGTAATTAGATATATCAAAAGTAAGCAACTAAAAAAAGTTACTTCTCCTGACGCTTCTACTTCTATTGCAAAAAAATAATTTAGTTAATTTATTATTGGTCATACCAATACCTGTTTAAAAGTTATACGATGGCATCATTAAAACAACAATTTGAAATTCCAGGTAATTTAAAGACATGGGCTTATGCTTTAATAGCAGTAGGTTTAGTAGCTTTCCTTGCTGGATTTTTCAAGAGTGGATTAAGCAAAGACGAACACGAACAAGCTATATTTTTGGGTACAATAATGTATAATACTATATTTTGGACGTTAGTATGTAATGCTGCTATGTTCTTTATATGTTTTACAACCTTAGCAATGGGTGGTTGGCAACAATCATTCAGAAGAATACCGGAAGCAATTTCTACAATGGTACCCATTTTTGGCTCTATAACATTTGTTGTTTTATTATACGTAGTTTTCTCTGGTAAGCATGACATATATCATTGGTTAGATACTGCTGCTGTTGACAAAGACCCTATTTTGAAAGGGAAGTCTGGTTTCTTAAATCTTAAATTCTTTGTTTTCTGGACTACTTTAGCAATTGCACTTTGGAGTATTTTGGGATATAGAATGCGTCAATTGAGTAGTGAAGCTGATATTCAAGCTTTTGACAACGTTAGTGGAGCTAAGTTTATTTTTCAAAACACTGTAAGAGCTTCTATGTTTATAGCTTGGTTTGGTTTGACAGTAGGTTCTACTATTCCTTGGTTGTGGATGATGAGTATAACTCCACATTGGTACAGTACTATGTATAGTTGGTATACTTTCATGAGTTCTTTAGTTAGTGGTATGAGTTTGATTGCTTTGTGGGTAATTTACATGAAGAACAAAGGTTACCTAGAATATACCAATCAAGAGCATTTACACGATATTGGTAAGTTTATGTTTGCATTCTCTATATTTTGGACATACTTATGGTTTTCTCAATACATGTTGATTTGGTATGCAAATATTCCCGAGGAAACTGTTTATTTTAAATCTCGTGTACAAGGTGCTTATAAAGGAATATTTTTCTTCAATTTGATAATCAATTTCCTTTGTCCATTGTTGATTTTAATGAAGAAAGATGCTAAGAGAAATTACACTTTGGTAACATTTATGGCTGTTTTAATCCTTTTTGGCCACTGGATAGATTTTTACCAAATGGTAATGGGAAGCATTAGTAAAGATTATGTTACCCTTGGATGGTTAGATTTTGGTATTCTTAGTTTATTTGTTGGGTTGATGATATTATTTGTTGCTAAAGCATTAGCAAGTAAGAATTTGATTCCTAAATATCATCCTTTCTTGAAGGAAAGTATTATTCACCATACGTAATAATTACTGTTTGAACTTTTTATTTGACCAAACGTTTTAAAGAAAATTATTTTATATGACAATGTATTTAGTAATAGCTGTAGTTGTTTTATTTTTCTTAGTAATCTTCCAGATTGCTAAGGCAAGTGAGTATGTTGCAGTATTAAAAGGTGAAAAAGTAAGTAAGCTACAAACTAATAAAATCAACGGTTTTTTAATGGTTGTTTTTCTAATTGTTGGCTTAATTGGAGTATGGTACTGTAATGACCTTTTATTTGCCAAAACACTTTTTAAATTTGGTTCTGCCAGTGTTCAGGGTGAAAAGGTTGATTCTATGCTATGGGTAACAATTGCTGTTACTGGGAGTGTTTTTGTTGCTACACAGATTCTTTTATTTTGGTTTGCTTTTAAATATCAAGAAAAACCTGACAGAAAAGTATTTTATTTTCCACACAATACTAATTTAGAGTTATTGTGGACTGTTGTTCCTGCAATTGTATTAACTGTTCTTGTTGTAATTGGTTTGCGTAACTGGTTTTCTTTTACCAGTGAAGCACCTTCAAATGCTCAGGTTATTGAAGTTACTGGAAAACAGTTTGGTTGGATTTTTAGGTATCCCGGAGCTGATCATGAACTTGGGAAAAAATATTATAAAAATATTGATAATGCATCTAACAGCCTGGGTTTAGTATGGGACGATAAAATGTCTCATGATGATATTGTTACAGAACAAACTGTTTACATTGTAAAAGATAAGCCATGCAAATTTATAATAGGCAGTAGAGATGTTATTCATGACGTAGGGTTGTCTCAATTTAGAATGAAGATGGATGCTGTTCCTGGTATCCCAACTACTATGTGGTTTACTCCTAAATATACTACAAAGGAAATGAAAGAGAGAACTGGCAACCCTAATTTTGCTTATGAAATTAGTTGTGATCAAATGTGCGGTAACGGTCATTATTCCATGAAGGGAATTATTGAGGTTGTTACCCAAGTTGAATATGACGAATGGATTGCAAAACAAAAGCCTTATTATTTTGCTTCTTTCCCAGATAAAGATCCCTCAAATGCTCCTAAGGCTGATTCTACCACAAAGAAGGTTGCTTTGGTAGTCTCTTCTTCTAATTCACAAAAAATTTAGTAAAAATCTCAACCACTTTTTTGGTTGTTTGTAATAAGTGACAAAGAGTTAATTTATGAGTAACGAAGTAGTTTTAGATTTACACGGTTCAACTTCAATTGCACACGATGTACACCATGGTCATGATGCTCATCACGAACATCATGAAACTTTCATTTCGAAATATGTCTTTAGCATGGATCACAAAATGATTGCTAAACAGTTTCTAATCACAGGTATGTTTTGGGCTGTGATGGGAGGTTTAATGAGTGTTCTATTTAGACTTCAATTGGGTTATCCTGATTCTACCTTTCCTTGGTTAGAAGATATTCTTGGAAAATGGGCCAAGGGTGGTCATATTTCAGCTGAAGCTTATTATGCACTTGTTACCACTCATGGTACTGTACTGGTATTCTTTGTTTTGACAGCTGGCTTAAGTGGAACATTTGCAAATTTTCTTATTCCATTACAAGTAGGAGCGAGAGATATGGCTTCTCCTATGATGAATATGCTTAGTTTTTGGTTTTTCTTCTTGGCAGGCATCGTAATGTTATCCTCAATATTTGTTGAAACAGGGCCTTTTAGTGGTGGTTGGACTGCTTATCCTCCATTGAGTGCTTTAGGAAGTGCGTCTCCAGGTTCAAAAACTGGTATGGATTTGTGGATAGTCAGTATGGCACTTTTCGTAGTTTCATCTTTGTTAGGTGGTCTGAACTACATTGCAACAGTATTAAACATGCGCACTAAAGGTATGAGCATGACTAGACTGCCTCTTACAATTTGGGCATTATTTTTCACTGCTGTTTTAGGTGTCTTATCTTTCCCAGTACTTTTCTCTGGTTTTATCTTACTGATTTTTGATAGAAATTTTGGAACAAGCTTCTATTTATCCGACATATTTGTTAATGGTGTAGGAGCTTTACCTAATGAAGGTGGTAGTGCAATTCTATACCAACATTTATTCTGGTTCTTAGGTCACCCAGAGGTTTACATTATCTTGTTACCTGCAATGGGTATGGTATCTGAAATTTTAAGTACCAATGCGAGAAAGCCAATATTTGGTTATATGGCTATGATAGGATCTATGTTTGCAATTGCAATTTTAGCATTTTTAGTGTGGGCTCACCACATGTTTGTGACAGGTCTCAATCCTTTTTTAGGTTCTATATTCGTATTATTAACTTTGCTTATTGCTGTTCCTTCCGCAATTAAAGTTTTCAATTGGTTAACTACATTATGGAGAGGTAACATTCGTTTCACTCCAGCTATGATGTTTGCCATAGGATTTGTTAGTTTGTTTATTTCTGGTGGTTTAACAGGTATTTGGTTAGGAAATTCAGCTTTAGACATTCACTTGCATGATACTTATTTTGTAATAGCTCACTTTCATATTGTAATGGGTGTTGCTAGTATGTTTGGAATGTTTGCAGGCATATACCACTGGTTTCCTAAAATGTATGGTAGATATTTGAATAACACTCTTGGTTATGTACATTTTTGGATAACAATTACTGGTGCGTACCTAATTTTCTGGCCTATGCACTATGAAGGTCTTGCAGGTATGCCACGTAGATATTACGATTATAGTATCTGGGAAAGTTTTAAACAATTCAGTGATTTAAATAGATTTATCAGTACAGTAGCTATGATTGTTTTTGCAACGCAATTGTTGTTTTTAGCTAATTTCTTTTATTCTATTTTTAAGGGTAGAAAATTAACTACAAAGAATCCTTGGGATTCAACTACACTTGAGTGGACAACACCTATCAAGCCAGGGCATGGTAACTGGCCTGGTGAAATTCCAGAAGTTTATCGTTGGGCTTATGACTATGGAAAAGATGGTCGTGATTTCATCAGTCAAACTACTCCTGTGGGCGCAGATGAAAGTGTACATTAAAATATAAATAGATTTATTAAATTTATAATGCCCTGATAATTCAGGGCATTATTTTTACAATACTTTTCAAAACCCTCTATTACTGCTTTACTAGCCTACAATGATTGATAACAATGTTCATAATTCTTTCTCTTTTTCTTTAGCTTCTAAAGTGAAAGATTATTTTCTTTTAATGAAGTTTACACTAAGCTTCACTGTAGTCTTCTCTTGTGTCATTTGTTATTTGTTGGCTCCTCATATTGTTGTATACAATTGGGCTTTAATTATCTATTTGTTTCTTGCAGGTATGTTGATTACAGGTAGTGCAAATGCCATTAATCAATCAATGGAAAAAGATACTGATGCCCAAATGGCTCGTACCAGCAAAAGACCTGTTGCAAGTGGAAGAATGAGTCAATCAGAAGCTTACGGCTTTGCTATTTTAGCTGGAATGGTTGGTACTTTTATGATGTGGTATTTTTTTAATGTTTCATCTGCATTACTTTCTGCTTTTAGCCTTTTTTTATATGCTTTTGTTTATACTCCATTAAAGAAAATTAATTCAATAGCTGTTCTTGTTGGTGCTTTTCCTGGAGCTTTCCCCTGTTTAATTGGGTGGGTTGCTGGAAATGATGATTTTAGTGCGGGTGGATGGATTTTGTTTGGTATTCAGTTCTTGTGGCAGTTTCCTCATTTTTGGGCAATTGCCTGGGTTGCTCATAAAGATTACAGCAGGGTAGGATTCAAATTGTTACCTGCTGATAAAGGTCCGACTAAGTTTACAGCCATACAAGGAATTATGTATAGTGTGTTAATGATACCTGTTGGTATTTTACCACATTATTTTCATTTGACAGGAACCATTAGTATGATTATACTTATAATTTGTAATCTTTTTATGGTCGTTCAAGGTGTAAGATTATACAATGAGATGGATGTAAAAGCTGCTAGAAGGGTTATGTTCAGTAGTTATATTTATCTTCCAATTGTTCTTCTAAGTTTATTGGTCGATAAAATTCATTAGGTATTCTCCTTCAAAGTATTTTAAATTTAATTATTAACGCTATGCAACATGAAGGTCAAGTAAGGTTACACCCTCAGAAGTTTGTTCTTTGGGTGGCTATGGGTAGTATTGTGATGATGTTTGCTGGTTTGACGAGTGCTTATATTGTTAAGAAAAGTCAAGCAAATTGGTTAGAGTTTGCCTTGCCAACTGTTTTTTGGTTTAGTACAATAACCATCCTTTTTAGTAGTTTAACGGTTCATTTAGCTTTGAAAGCTTTTAAAGCGAGAGAAATGAAACAATACCGTTTACTTATCACGGTTACGGCTGCATTAGGGTTATTGTTTATGGCTTTGCAAATTATGGGGTTCTCTAATTTAGAATTGAGGAATATACCTCTTTTTGGTCCTAAGAGTAATTCTGCTACTTCTTTTTTAGGCGTAATAACCATTCTTCACATGGCTCATGTTCTTGGAGGTGTTATTGCTATTCTTATTGTTTTTTTACGAGCGTATAACAGTAAAGTAAAAAATTATAGTAGTGTAGGTATTGAGATTATTAGTACTTATTGGCATTTTGTTGATATTTTATGGATTTATCTATTCATTTTCTTTAATTGGTTGCGTTAACCAATAAAAAAAAACAGTTTATTTGCATTTATTCAAACCTAGCCAATATTTTTGCGGCACATCTTTTAGATTTAACTTATGAGTACAATAACAACTACAGCAGCTCCTTCTAAATTGTGGAGTGGTGGAAAAAGTCCTTTCAATGTTGAGTATGGCAAATTGATGATGTGGTATTTCTTGATGAGTGATGCCTTCACCTTCGGTGCTTTCTTGATTGCGTATGGTACAACTCGTTTTGCCTCCAATGGATGGCCTAACCCTAATGAAGTGTTTAGAAGTTTTCCTTTTGCACCTGAAGGAGTTCATGCACCGTTGGTTTTTGTAAGTATCATGACTTTTATTTTGATTATTAGTTCTGTTACAATGGTTCTTGCTGTTCATGCGGGAAAAAATATGGATAAACAAGCTGTTGTTAAAAATCTAATTTTTACTATAATTGGTGGAATTGCCTTCCTTAGTTGTCAGGCTTGGGAGTGGAACCATTTACATAATGAAGGTGCTTGGTGGGGTGCTAACCCTTTTTTAAATGCTGATGGAAGTCAATCTTTGAACCATTTCACTAATTTCTTTTTTACCATCACTGGTTTTCATGGTTTTCATGTTCTTAGTGGTGTTGTCATAAATATTGTAATGTTAATTATGACTTTGATGGATAAGTTTGAGCAACGTGGTCACTACCTTATGATTGAAAAAGCTGGGCTTTATTGGCATTTTGTAGATTTAGTTTGGGTTTTCGTATTCACTTGTTTTTATCTTATTTAATTTTTTATTCATCTCTTTAATTTAATCATAATGTCACACACAGCAGATACACTTCACCATGATGATGGAGCAGTTGTAAAAGAAATTTGGAAAGTAACAGGAATTCTTAGTGCTTTAACTATCATTGAATTGATTTTAGGTTTTTGGATGATGGGAATCTCCAGCTCTGGTATGGTTATGACCATAAAGGGTACGATTGTAATATTAATGATTGCAAAAGCATTTTACATTGTTGCTTACTTTATGCACTTAAAGCATGAGTTAAAGAATCTAATTATGACAATTGTTGTTCCTTTGGCTTTGTTTATTTGGTTCATTACTGCTTTTTTATATGAAGGCAATTCATATAAAAACTTAAAAAATAGGTATGATCCATATAAGAAACAGCAAACTGAAATCAAGGTTCAAAAAAATGAAGAAGTAAATGAATCAAAAAAAACTGCTGAGTAGTTTTTTAATTTCATAAATTTAATATTTGTTTCTAGCTTATTGAACCATCGCTCTCTGCGATGGTTTTTTATTAATAGGCTACATAAAACTCCCTGATGAATAAAAAAGCTTTTCTAGCACTCTGTATCGCTATTTTAATACCTGTAACTTGTTACTTGATATTGAAAAGTGCTAGTGACACTGCTGTTGTAATGCCTAGGCATTTTCTGTTGGATACGGTTATTCAAACCATCAAGGATGGCAAAGAAAAAAGCGACACCACTTGGCATAAAACAGCCAATATTTCTCTTGTTAATCAATTAGGAGATACCGTTAGTTTGTATGATAAGCCAGGAAAGATTATTGTTATCGATTACTTCTTTACCCATTGCCGTAGTATCTGCCCTGTTCTTACCAGAAATATGGCTCGATTACAGCATTCCTTTATTTTGGGCGGAGATACAAGGAATAAGATTGATACCTCAGTTGTTCAATTTATTTCTTTTTCCATTGATGCAGATAGAGATTCTGTTAAAGCCATAAAAGACTATGCAGACCGTTTTGGTGTAAACCATGACAATTGGTGGATGCTTACTGGAAACCCTAAAAAGATTGCCAATTTTGCTTTTGATGAACTTAAAGTTGATCAATTTAGTGGCGAACCCATCGATTCAGACTTTGTTCATACCAATCGCTTTGTGGTTCTAGATAAAGACTATGTTGTTCGAGGTTACTATAATGGTCTTGACACTATTCAAGTAGCAAAGCTTGCTAGAGATATTGGTTTGTTGATGATGGAGAAAGATAAGAAAAAGAAAAGCCAATTATTCATAGAAATCATGGATCTTAATTGGTTGTGGGCATTAGTAGTATGTCTGGTAATTTTCTTTGTTTTTTATATGTCTAGAAGACGAAAGATTAACGGTTAAATAATTCAATAATTTCAACCATTATCAAAATATATAATTCTAAAGAGTATGATAGGAGCGTCGATTAAAAAGAATGATACACTTGCAAAGCAATTAATTTGGGTTTTTTCATTTGTAGTATTTGCAGCTGTAGTGTTGTTAAGTAAATTTAAATTACCAATTCATGTAGGTTTCAATGTTCATTTTTTTGCAACATTAAATGCATTTATTAATGCCATTACCGCCTGTTTATTAATTGCAGCTTTGTTTGTGGTCAAGGTTAGTAAAAACTTTTTTCTTCATAAACGTATAATGATTGCGTGCTTAGTATTGTCAATTGTTTTTTTGGTGTCTTATATTGCCCATCATTTATTGGCAGGTGAAGCTAAGTTTGGCGACGCTAATCATGATGGTATTGTTTCTGCTTCCGAAATTGCCCAAGTGGGGTCATCAAGAACGGTTTATTTAGCTATCCTTTCCACACACATTTTCTTGGCCACCATTATTCTACCCTTTATTTTGTTTACTGCTTACAGAGGTCTAACGGCTGAGTTCCCCAAACATAAAAAGTTAGCAAGAATTACTTGGCCTTTATGGTTTTATGTGGCTGCCACCGGTCCAATTGTTTATGAACTGATTAGCCCATACTATTATTAGTTGTTAGTTATTAGTGGTTAGTGCATAATCTAAAAACTAACCACTAATAACTATTCTGGTTTCCACAGTATTTTTTCAAAATCCACTACCGTATCATTTTGTACCGTAATTCCCTCTTTTTCTAATAATTCTTGCATCAGGGTTGGGGTGCTAAAATGAGCTTTTCCACTAAGCATACCATTTCTGTTTACCACTCTTTGTGCCGGAACAGGTGGCGTTTGATCGTGTGCTGCATTCATTGCCCAGCCTACCATTCTTGCGCTTTTTTTTGCGCCTAAATATTCTGCAATTGCGCCATAAGTAGTTACTCTGCCCATTGGTATTTGTCTTGCAACTTCAAATACTTGTTCAAAAAATGAGTATTCCCTATTACCACTCGGCAATAGTGTTGGTAGTTTTTCCTTATTGTTTTTTGATGCAGCCACTATTTTATTGTTGTTGCTGTTGTTGAGATATTAACACACTTTTCTTGGGTTCAGGCACAGCCTCAAACTGATAGGGACAATACCTACAACCATGCCCACAGCAATAGCCACGTTCTTCATGATATTTTTTGGTAAGAACCATCAATCCGCTATCGTCATAGTAAAAGTCTATATTTTCAATCAGTGTTGTCATCAATTAATAATTTTAATTCCTCATCTTTCTCAATCGGCAATGATTTATCTAGTTTAAACTTCAGATAATGAACCCTATTGCTTTTTGCAATGTCGAGGCTTTCATAATAAGTTTTAATCTTCAATTCCTCACTGATACTTGGTTGATGATATGCATCGTCAAAATCTTCTAACAACGTTAAATTAAATAAGTTGATGACAGTTTTAGTAAATTGATATAAATTAGGGCTATCTGTTTTTAAATTGATGATTGCATTTGGTTTTAAAAACTGCTGATACAAGCGAAGAAACTTAGGATGAGTCAATCTTTTCTTTGCTTTAGAAGTCCGCAATTGAGGATCAGGGAATGTAATCCATATTTCACTAACCTCTTCAGCACCAAAATAGTTGGTTAGTTTATCTATTTCTGTACGCAGAAATGCCACATTAGTTAATCCTTCATCTAGGGCGGTAATTGCACCACGCCAAATTCTGTTACCTTTTATATCAACACCAATAAGGTTTTTATTGGCGTGCATTCTTCCAAGTCCAACGGCGTATTCTCCTTTGCCACAAGCCAATTCAAGGGTTATTTCATTATTATTTTTAAAATGATTTTTCCATTCTCCCTGCATCCCTTCTGGATGTTCCAATACGTTCGAAAAATTCTTTATTGCCTCAAACCTTACTAGCTTCTTGTGTCCCATAATTAGTATTAAAAGGCGGCAAATATAGTTGTTAGTAATTAGTGGTTAATGTGAGGTCCCATAATATAGGTTGACGTTTTTTCTCCCACTTTCAACTTTTGTTGATAACCTCTTTAGTTAAAAAATAATTATTTCTCTTCTTTTGTTTTGTCAATGAGAAGCGTATGATGACCTTGTTCTGGGGAGCTCAAGCCATCT
>CANFLL010000074.1 GCA_947447825.1 Chitinophagaceae bacterium
AACAGAAAAAACCTAAATCAATGAACTATAAAATAATGTGATGAAATCTCTTAACTTAACGACATTGAGAGCTAAATGATAATTGACAATTGACAATTGAACGCCTCGAAGCAGAAATGTTTCGGGGCGTTGCTGTTTGTGGTAGATAACCTAACTGTTGGTGGCACGCTTCATTTTTTTGGTGGCACGCTTCATTTTTTTGGTGGCATGGTTCACTTTTTTGGTGGCATGCCTCATAATTTTGATGGTAGCTACCATGAATGTTGATGGTAGCTACCATAACAGTTGGTGGCATGCTTCATTATTTTGATGACACGCTTCACTTTTTTAGTGGTATGGTTCATTATTTTGATGGTAGCTACCATCACTGTTGGTGGCATGGTTCATTTTTTTAGTGGTATGGTTCATTATTTTGATGGTAACTACCATGACAGTTGGTGGCACGATCCATTTTTTTTGTGACACGCTTCACTTTTTTGGTGGCATGGTTCATTATTTTGATGGTAGCTACCATGACTGTTAGTGGCATGCTTCATTAATTTGATGGCAGCTACCATGACAGTTGGCGGCATGCTTCATTTTTTTGGTGGCTGCCATCATAGTAATTGGATGATTGGTTATTTATAGCCTGTTATGGATGCACCAACACACCATTAACCTTTTCCAATTATCTTCGCCGCATGGAAGCGTTGTTACAACAAATAGAAAAATACAAACAGGAAATAACAGAAGTGGAAGCCACTACGGCAGAAGCATTGGAGACATTTCGCATACAATGGTTGGGTACAAAAGGTACACTGAAAAATGTGATGGGCGAAATGAAGAATGTGCCTAATGAGCATAAAAGAGCTTTTGGACAAGTATTGAATGAATTTAAATTGTTTGTTGAAGCTAAATTCGAAAGTTTGCAACAAGCAACAGGTGGTGCCGACAATGCAGCCGAAAAAACATTCGACTGGAGCTTGCCGAGTAGCTTTGTTCCAGTGGGTACTCGTCATCCATTGACGATTGTGCGTAATCAGATTGTCTCTATTTTTAAAACATTGGGTTTTGCTATTGCCGAAGGTCCTGAAATGGAGGACGATTGGCACAACTTCGGTGCTATGAACTTACCAGAAGATCATCCTGCACGTGATATGCAAGATACTTTTTACATTAACCAAAACCCTGCTTGGCTACTACGCACACACACTAGCAGCGTTCAGGCTAGAGTAATGGAAAACCAAAAGCCGCCCATAAGGGTTATTTGTCCTGGTAGGGTTTACAGAAATGAAACCATTAGTGCTCGTGCGCATTGCTTTTTTCATCAGATTGAAGGTCTTTACATTGATGAAAATGTAAGCTTTGCCGACTTGAAGCAAACACTTTATTTCTTTGTTCAAGAGATGTTTGGAAAAGGGGTACAAGTTCGCTTTCGTCCTTCTTACTTTCCTTTTACTGAGCCTAGTGCCGAAATGGACATCAGTTGCCTGATCTGCGATAGTAAAGGTTGCAACGTGTGCAAACACACTGGCTGGGTGGAAATTTTGGGAAGTGGAATGGTGCACCCAAAAGTTTTGGAGAACTTTGGAATCGACAGTACAAAATATACTGGCTTTGCCTTTGGAATGGGTGTTGAAAGAATTTGCCAACTTAAATACCAAGTAAATGACCTTAGATTATACAGTCAAAATGATGTTCGATTTTTGAAACAATTTACAGGGGCCATGTAATGGGTAGTTATAAATTTGAAATCGATTAAGAACAATGATAGCTTCGCTTTATTCGAAGCTATCATTGTTTTTAATCGATTTTATCTATTTCCCTTCTTTGATATACTATCAAAATATATTGAGCATTTTTCACTTTACTATAATGTAGCATTGACTCATTATCTTCAACTTCTTACTTTTAAGTTCCTTAAAATTGAATATGCCCTCTGATGCCAAACACATGAACAGGCCCTTTTCTGTCTTTGTTATACCCCGGGTTGGTTACCAACTGATAGTCCGTAGTTAGCCAAAGGGTATTTGTTAGTTTCACATTATAATAGGCTTCTAACACTTTTTCGGTTCCATAATTCAGATTGCCATCACCTACAATAAATCCACTACCACCCGCCTTTAAAAATTCCTGATGCTCATGTGATATTCCATTGATAACCCCTGCAATGCCACAAACATCCTGTGAGCGATGCCATTTTGATCCTTTCACAGATAATCCTGCACAAACAGTTTGGTCTATTTCAGTAAAAGTCCAGGTGGCATGTTTGCCATCATTCCATCCAGCACGTGCAAATAAACCAATGTCATTAGTCAGCTCTTGGGATCCATTAAATCCAATTCCGAACTTTGTTCCACCAAAACCATTGTTTTCTTCTGTTCCATTGAATACATTTAATAAATGAATATCGTTTGATGTAATGGCTTTTAAACCATCGGAATAGGAAGGTGCTCTAGAAAAAGTATTTGTTAATAAGAATCGTGCTGCGCCACCATGTTTATTGATTGACCAATTTTTTTCAAACTCAAAGCTCTCTGAATGAACATGGGCAAAGCTGTATTCCATTTCAGATTGATTGGCACTTCTAGGTTCAGCTACAGAAGAAAGCCTTATTGTCCAAGAAGGTTTAATTAACTCTACCACCACGCCAAAAGTATATCCCTTGGTATTGGCAGGATAATCCCAAGCCCCATTTGACATTAATGACCAATTGAAAAACTGATTCCTAGGGTCATGACTATAAATGTTTTTATCATAGAAATCGCTAATGGCAAACTTACCCACAGTGATGGTTAATCTATTTTCTGGCAGTTTATCTTTCACTTGGTTTACATCATCATTTACCTCAACATCCGCTGATTTTCCAAATGGAAATGTTTGTTGGAGGTAGGCTCTGGCAATAGACACTTTTGGTTCTGGGTCTCCTATTCTGTAAGTTTCTCCATTTAATGCCCCAGCAATACCTACCGAGTAACTTAACCCTGCACCACCAGATAGTTCTGGATTAAAATAAACTGATGCCCCTTTCCATAATTTCTTACCTAAAAACAAGGTAGCAGTTAAACTAGTTGCACTTACTTCTGTGGAATCTGCCAAGCTGTTTCGTCCTTTGTATGGAACACTAAACCCTGAATGACTTTGAGAAATAACAGTCATTTGAAAATGTTCGGAAAGATTACTTTGCCCCGTTTCATGGATGGTTTGTGCACTGATAGTAATTACTAGAAAGAAAAAAAGGAAGAATGTGTGTAGTTTCTTTGTCATTTAAATTAAGAATAAAATGTCTTTTTACTTGCACTAAGTTGCAATGAATTATTTTAGAACGGCGAAATTAATAATTTAGATTTATCTAAAAAATAATTTTAAGAAACAAAACATCATTAACTAAATTTTCTTGAAATGGTGAAGTGATTAAAAACGGTCCATTCAACGGTAGAAGAATTCTTGTTTTACATTTTAAATAGAAATGCAAAGAGCAATCTTGCTTACGAATTAGACCTACTTCACAATTCGAAATGTTAACTTAATCCAAGCCAACTTCATCTTTTCTTATAAATGAGACTTCATCTTTTCAATTTATCGCTTTCTACTTATTACTTTCTAATTCTAACAAAGTAAATCTATTAGCCAATCTGAACGCAAATATTGGGAATATTAAATGACCGTTATTTCATTCTAGCAACTTACTTACTTGCTTTAAAGGTGATAAATATTACTTGGAAAGCCATTTTCGCAGTTGGAACAAAGACTCCCTCAGCTGGGTAAGTCATTTCCCCAGCCGGGTAGAAGACTACCTCAGCTGGGTGAAAGTTTCACTCAGCTGGGTGGGACATTCATTCAGTTGGGGAAATCATTTCCCCAACTGGGTGGAAGACTCCCTCAGCTGGTTGAGAGAATCCCTCAACTGAGATAATGGCAGAATCTATGGATTTAAGATCGAAGTAAATAACTAACCCCGAAGATCAGTCAATGCTTTTTCAATGTTTGGAAAATAAAACCTAAATCCAGCAGATATAATTTTACTATTATTAACGGTTGCACTCTTCAATACTTCAATACTCATTTCGCCCAACACTATTTTTAACAGGAAAGCTGGCACATGCAATGATTTGAAGGATTTGCCCCTATTAATTTTGGCTAGTGTAAGCGTTAACTCTTCGTTGCTTGTGGGTTGAGTGGCTACTGCATTATATGCTCCGTTCATGCTTTTCGTTTCGATGGCAAAGGCAAACATTCTACATAAATCCTCAATATGTATCCAACTTATTATTTGTTTACCATTTCCCAATATGGTTGCCATTCCGCTTTTTAATGGTTTTTTGAACTCCGCCAATGCACCTCCTGTGTTACTCAATACGATACCTATTCTTAGTTTTACCAATCTTATCCCTAGCAAACTAACAGGTTCTATGCTTTCTTCCCAAAGTTTGCAAGTTTCGCCAAGATATTGACTATCGGCAGGAGCGTCCTCCTTGAATCCTTCTTTTAAGCTTATAGGAGTGTCTGCACCATACCAACCAATGGCAGAGGCATTCACTACACATTTCACTTTGTTTGGAATTGTTTGTAATGCCTTTAGCAGCAGTTTTCCACTATTGGTTCTGCTCTCCACAATTTCTTTTTTTCGTTTTGATGTCCAGCGTTTGTCTGCAACTCCTGCACCAGCAAGATTTATGATGTAGTCAGCCCTTTCGATAGCGTCTTTATCAATGGTTTGTTCTTCCACATTCCATAATGCATAACTAATGCTGGCGTGTCGTCTTGCCATCACTTTAGATCGGCTTACAATGATGACATTATATCCTTTCAACACCAATAGTTCTGTTAAATGCTTGCCCACCATTCCTGTTCCGCCTGTAATTAATACTGTTTCCATAATGTAAAAATAGATGAAGAGAGGGTAGCAAATTGCGTAAAAACAATCTTCGCAACATAAAAAATCAATTAATTTGATTCGTGCTTTCCCCCTTGAATAAATGATATTACCATTTTTTTTGCATTTTGTTGTTTTTATATCAAATGATATTGCTATTTTTACCTCAGATTATTTCAAACACATGAAAAAGTTATTCATCATCATATTTCTAATGGCATTTACGCTCGGCACAAAAGCTGCTGTGGGTAATGTTCATAATGGTGATGGACCAATCAAGATAACCCATATTTATCCTAACCCAGCTACTTCGTACATTAATTTTGAGTTCAAGAATATTAGTGAACCCTACTCAATTCAGATATATAATTTCCTCGGCAAAAAAGTATATTCTCAGCTAGTTACTAATTCCAAGATTACCATTCCAGTTGATAATCTGTACAGAGGTTTATATATTTATCAATTAAAAGATGCTTTTGGCAACACTGAAGAAAGTGGTAAATTTCAGGTGGTGAAATAGGTTGATTAATTCAGCTTTACAATCATGACTAACTTTCCTTCAATTGATAACACTAAACTCCAAGACATTTAGCTTCTCCAACATATAGTTACGTTCAACTTTCCACAATTAACTTTTAGCTAAGATTGTTAATGAACCTATATTCCAGATGTATTTGAGCGTGTATTTTTTTATTTATCTACCAAAAGAAAAAAAATAGATATTTGCCCGAAAGAAATAATTAAGCTATGCGCAAATTCATGAATCTATTTTCAAAACACCAAGCTACTCCTTTTAGAAATAAATTATCAAACATTGGAAGCACCTTTTTGATTCTATTAGTTTTTATCTCTTTGTTATATGCCTGTGGTAAGGATACTAGTTCAGATTCTACTCCTTCGACAACACCTGTGGCAACAGTTGCAACAGGAAGTTTAAAGTTAGACTCTACAACAAATACTTGTTTTCCAAGCAGTGTGAGTGGTGTGTATGTAGCAGGTACCAAATTAAATAGTATAAACTATTTAGAAATAACTGTTAACGTTAAAAAGACAGGTACTTATTCCATTACAACACCTTCTGTGAATGGTTATTACTTCACTTCTTCTGGCACTATTAAAGATAGTGGTCTAAATACCATCAAACTATATGGTGTTGGCACGCCAGGAACTGCTGGTGTAAACACTTTTGCAGTAACCTTTAGTGGCACCACTTGCTACATCAACGTTACAGTAGCTGCGGTGGTTGTACCTACGGCTTTTACTTTTAATTGTTCTGGCACTAAGTTAAATGGAGACTATTATGCTGATTCTACAGTTAATGCTAGCAACTACATTTCTCTTGCTTTAACAGTTACAAGTGTTGGAGCTTACAACATCACTACCGATTCGGTAAATGGAATTATTTTTAAAGGTGCTGGTAACTTCACAACTAAAGGTGCTCAAACTATTACGCTGTTGGCTTCGGGTAAACCAACTGTTGTGGGTTCTTTCAATTATAATGTTACTTCTGGAACGAGTACATGTGCTAAAACGGTTACCTTCTCTCACAAGTAAGCAGCAAAGTGAATGGTTGTCATTCTGTACGAATTTTTTGAACATAAGCAAAAGATTTACTATCGATAGATTCATTCTGAATGACAGGTTTGATGGGTGAATAAGAGAGTTGGCTTTTTTTGAGGGTGAACATTCCTAAAGATTCGAAGTGATTACCAGCCCAATCCTTTTAGTAGGATACATTGAAATTTAGTTAAGATATTGTTGAATATATAGTAAGGCTTCGCTACTAGTGAAGCCTTACTTATCTTAGTAAAGTTGATGAATTCTGTTGTTTAGGTAGGCTTAAGTAATAGGTAAAAAAGAGACTGCATTGAGCTTTTAGTTTCTTATATTCTTGGGCTAATTTCCTAAGGCTTTCACATTACAAATGAAAGTTTTTGCTCATGTTTTCAAATGATATTTTTTAATTATTCCGTAGTTGAGGTATGAAGAAACAGTTGCTTTTACTCCTGAGTATAGTTTCAGGAGTTTTACTTTATGGGGCTTGGCCAATGTCGCCGTTTTGTTTTCTCATCTTCGTTGCTTTCGTACCCTTATTGATAGTGGCCGACAACACAAAAAAGTGCCTTAGTTTCTTTGGATATTCCTTTGTTTCGCTCCTCATTTTTAATGCTGCCACCACTTGGTGGATATGGAACAGCACCGACATAGGTAGCATTGCCGCCATCATTGCCAATAGTCTATTGATGTGTTTGCCTTGGTGGGGCTATCATTTGATGCTAAAAAAATAT
This sequence comes from Chitinophagaceae bacterium, assembly GCA_947447825.1. Lineage (GTDB taxonomy): Bacteria > Bacteroidota > Bacteroidia > Chitinophagales > Chitinophagaceae > Parasediminibacterium. Next base: position 7,144 of record CANFLL010000074.1, read on the forward strand.
GGTCGCCCCATTGGCTATTTATCGTTATTGTGCTATTGGATGCTTTTTGAATACATACATCTCAACTGGCAACTAAGCTGGCCGTGGCTATCATTGGGCAATGTGTTTGCCATGAATCCAAATTGGGTGCAGTGGTATGAATACACGGGCATTAGTGGTGGCACACTCTGGATACTTTCTGCTAATATCATTTCTAAAATACTTATTCATAAACTGATAAATAATCGTAAAGCAATAGCTGGTTTGGCTGCAATACTCGTTGCCATCATCAGTATTCCATTGGCTATTTCTTTTTTTATATTAAACGAAAGAAAAGAAATCCTGCCTTCAAAAAGCAATGTTGTAGTAGTGGATGCCAATATGGATGCTTATGAAAAGTTTGACCTATTTGTTGCTACTAGTGAAATACAACGACTCATTTCGCTTAGCGAGGGAAGTATGGACAGCACTACTAAACTAATTGTGTGGCCCGAAACTGCGTTGAGTCTCCCCACTTGGCAAGATCAAATAACCACCAATGTTTACTATCAACCTGTTTATACTTTTTTACAAAGGCATCCCAATGTTACTATTTTAACAGGCATTGAAACCTACAAACATTATGGCAATTATCCTCCAACATCCACTGCTCGAAAAGGAGATGATGGCCAATATTACGATGCCTTCAATACGGCACTATATTTAAAAGCTGGTCAGCCTTTTCAGTTATATAATAAAAGTAGATTAGTGCCTGGCGTGGAAAGCATGCCCCCTTTCTTGAACTTTTTGGCTCCCATCTTCGAACGTTTTGGTGGCACCACTGGAGGTTATGGGCGAAGCGATAGCAGTAAGGCTTTCTCAATAGCTGATAATCCTTATAAACCTGCACCTGTTATTTGTTATGAAAGTATTTACGGCGAATATGTATCCACATATATAGGCAGAGGTGCCAATATTATTACCATCATTACCAATGATGGCTGGTGGGGAAATACGCCTGGGCATAAGCAACATTTACAATATGCTAGGTTGCGAGCAATTGAAACAAGACGTTGGGTGGCTAGGAGTGCCAATGGGGGCATTAGTGCAGTGATAGACGATTATGGTAACATTAGGGCTTCGCAACCTTTTGATAAAGCTTCTGCCACCAAGTTTCCTATCCCCATAAATAGTACCCTAACTTTTTATGTGCTTTATGGCGATTACCTATACAAGATAGCTAGTTTTGTGGCTTTGCTACTGTTGCTTTGGCATGGAGTTAAGGTGGTAAAAGCTAGGTTTAAAACATCATTATGACAGAAGGATATTTCAATTATCAATCATCTAGTATATACTACCGTATTGAAGGTAATGGCACTCCAATCGTACTATTACACGGCTTTGGGGAGGATGGCGAAGTTTGGCATCATCAACTAAACGCACTATCAGCAACTGCTTTAGTGATAACTCCCGACTTTGTTGGTTCTGGAAAATCTGTTGTTAATGAAGATGCATTTACAGAAGTGAAGACTGCGCAATTAAATTCAATTGAGTTTTATGCGGACAGCATAGAAGCATTGTTGCGACACCTAAACATTGCACAATGTGTTCTGCTTGGACATAGTATGGGAGGATATGTAACCCTTGCATTCGCCGAAAAATATCCTCATTTATTAATAGGTTTCGGACTAATTCATTCCACTTCATTTGCAGATAGTGAGGAGAAAAAAGAAAATAGAAAAAGAGGAATTGCCCTGATGGAAGAGCATGGAGGCTTTAGCTTTTTAAAGAATACAATACCTAATTTGTTTACTTCTTCTTTTAAAAAAGAATATCCTGCGGAAGTAAATGGATTGATAGAAAAAGCAAAAGAATTTACTACAAAAACGTTGCAGAGCTACTATCAAGCAATGATTAACCGACCCGACAGAACTTTTGTATTAACAGAAGCTACCGTGCCTGTACTCATCATGGCAGGTGAAGAAGATATTGTGGTGCCACTAAACGATTCTTTGTTTCAATCACATCAACCCAAGATTTGTCAGATAGAAATATTGAAAGGTGCAGCCCACATGGGTATGCTTGAAGCTCCAGAAAAGATGAATGATGCTATAGTTGCTTTCTTAAAACTTATTGAGGATGTGCCTGTGAAATAGTAGGAGATTTTTAGCTGCATACTGATATTGAAATTAAGTATCCCGTCGGTTCATGTCGGGAGTAATGAACTAATAGGCTAATTTTTGAGGTGTACGTATTGAGTTGTAGCAATTGGGACACATAATAGAATCAAAAAACTGCGTTGAAAGCTGGAAAAGCATAAGCTATATAAAGTGTAACTATTTAGTGGGTATTTAACCACAACGGTCACTAAGGCTTTCACCAAGAACACAAGGATTGTGTTGTATTATTTCTTCATAACTGCCATTTTGGGACTCTAAACTTTAGTGTCCTTAGTTTTTTCCTTGTGTTCTTAGTGGTTAATAACCCCTGAACAGTTACTATAAAGTTATAATACAGCAGCTGATGAATTCGAGCAACCAATTCTAATGTTTCAGATGCTGACGCAAGCCTTTATTCAGTCTTAAAGTTTAATGGAAACGCAGTTACTATTTTAAAAGGATATAAAAAGGGTAATAACAAAGCAGTAATAATAGATTGTCCTGATTTATAAAAAAAAAATTACAACATGAAAAATTACCTATCATTATTGTTTGTTACCGTGCTTATTTTGAGTGCCTGTAGCACAAGCAAACAATTTCAGCAAGCACCATCGCTAAGGTTTAAACTACCAAAAAATGCAAAAGAAATTGCTTTTGATGATTATATTAAGCAGTATGATCCAGGCAAGTCTAAAATCAAACCATATTTTGCTCACCTTTACCAAATAGATAGTTTCTACATTGGTATGCACCCAATTTATAAGCGACAAATTGCGCCAGATGAGCTTATAAGGCAAAAAAAAGGATCAGAACATATATTCAAATTTTCAGAAACACATATTGATAATACAAATTATGAAAGCACGATTAAAAAGTATAAAAATAACAGAGAGGTGTTAATAGGGACATTTGATGGTGATTGGTATCAAGCCTCTTTTTTTCAATTTAGTTTAATAGATCCAGCACGTACTCAACTGTTGGTAGGTGTATTACAGTTCCCTAAAACAAAAAAAGCAAAAGCTTCTATTTTGCTCGATAAGTTTTACAAAAGCATAAGGTTTGCACCTGCCGATACTGGCAAAAAGGGTTTGTAACCGGCAGCCTTTATGGCAAACAATTCAGAAAGCCAACCCTATAAGGGTTTTGAACCCTTATAGGGATTCACAGTCAGCAAAAAACTTATTTACGCACATAAACAATCAGTCTGTTGGAATCTTTTGGTGTATGAAATTACTTTACAATTACGTTGACTATTTTCGGTTAGATATCTCCTATCGTTACAATGACGTGGGTTTATACGTCCCTGATTTGCCAACTTTTCAGAAGTTGGTAAATCTAAATGTGGCAAGTCTCTGTCCGTTAGATTTGGCAACTTACAAAAAGTTGCCAAATCATAGCCCCACACGTCATTCCCATTTTTTTCTGGTGTGCCAGATGAGACATTCAGAATGACATGCACCAAAGGGATTATTTCAGAATGGCAAGTGTAACTTTTTAAAGACCTGCGTCTTATTTACTAATACTGGTTCTCCGCTAGATATCAAGGGTATGTAAATTCAATCATTAATGATCTGCGCCAGATACCAATCGATGTAATTTTAATCATTAATGATCTCCGCTAGATACCAAGGGTATCTAAATTCAATCATTAATGATTGCAGCCAGATACCAACCGATGTAATTTTAATCATTAATGATCTCCGCTAGATACCAAGGGTATCTAAATTCAATCATTAATGATCTACGCCAGATACCAACCGATGTAATTTTAATCATTAATGATCTTCACCACCTCGTTTAACATCCTTGAAACAACGTTTTCTGTGAGTAGTGAATAAAACATCAATCACTACTCGTTTTTAATGAATTGGTATAAATGGGGCAAAAAGCATGGCAAAGATTGGCATGAATAATCTAGCAATTGATGATTGAACACTCACTCTGAAACGAGTAATTATCCATTCACCACTGTTTAGGTAAAGAAGTTGAATGCAATAAGCTACCACTTTCAACTTTTGACTTTCAACTTTCATATCTCATAACTAACCAACTTTCCTTATGTTTGTGCTTTATTTGTCAAACCTACACTTATTGTTCACTTGCCTTCAAATCACTGTATGAAAAAAGCAATCTTTAGTCTTGTTTTAGTAGTAACTTCCTGTGTGGCTAATGCCCAGAATACTGCCGTTTTAAAAATTGATTCTGCCAAGCAGACGATCAGTAAACACATTTATGGTCATTTTGCCGAACATTTGGGCCGTTGTATCTATGATGGCTTTTTTGTAGGGGATACCAGTAAAATAAAAAATACTGCAGGCGTTAGAAATGACATTATTGATGCCCTCAAAAAATTAAAAATACCTAACCTTCGTTGGCCTGGTGGATGCTTTGCAGATACTTATCACTGGAAAGATGGCATTGGCGATAAAACAAAACGCCCCTCTATTGTGAACACCAACTGGGGAAATGTTACGGAAGATAATAGTTTTGGTACACACGACTTCTTAAATATGTGTAAGGTGCTGGGTTGCGAACCTTATTTGTCTGGCAATGTGGGCAGTGGTACGGTTCAGGAATTGGCCGACTGGGTGCAATACACCAACTTTGACAATGTGTGCCCAATGAGCGAATTACGCAAACAAAACGGACAAGCACAACCTTGGGGTGTACATTATTGGGGAATTGGAAATGAGGCATGGGGTTGTGGTGGTCACATGACACCAGAGCATTATTCGAATTTATACAGACAATATGCTACGTTCATGAATAATTCACCTAGTGCCTCTCTGTTTAAAATTGCCTCGGGAGCTAGTGATGATGATTATAACTGGACAGAGGTATTAATGAAGAATATTCCTAAGGGAATGCTTGGCGGAGTGGCTATGCACCATTATTCAGTAATTAATTGGAACAAAAAAGGTTCTTCTACTAATTATACTGAAGACCAATATTTTGTTACTATGAAATCTGCAATTAGAATGGATGAACTGATTACTAAGCACAGTGCCATAATGGATAAATACGACCCTGCCAAGAAAGTGGCATTGGTAGTTGACGAATGGGGTGGATGGTATGATGGTGATCCTGGCACTAACTCGCATTTTTTGTATCAACAAAATACGATGCGTGATGCATTGATTGCTGGTGTTACTTTGAACATCTTTAATAACCATGCAGAAAGAGTTAGATTAGCAAACCTTGCGCAGTGTGTGAATGTGTTGCAATCTGTGATTTTGACAAACAAAGAAAAGATGATTTTGACGCCTACTTATCATGTGATGCAGTTGTACAGCGTTCACCAAAATGCTACGTTGATTCCTTTGGAAATTAAGAGTAATAACTATCAATTTGGCACAGAGAGCTTACCAGCAGTGTCTGGTTCTGCTTCTAAAGATTCAACAGGATCAGTGCATATTAGTTTAACCAATATTGATACTAAGGCGGCACAAGAAATAGTAATTGATTTGGGAGGAAAGGCTTTCAGTAAATCTTCGGGGCAAATTATAACATCGGGCAAGTTGCAAGACTATAACTCTTTCGAAAGTCCTGATAAAATTAAACCAGCACCTTTCGCCGCATTTTCCACTAAACAAGGAAACCTTGTAGTGAAGATGCCCCCATTTTCGGTAGTAGTGATTGAGCTAAAGTAAATTCAAATTATAAATTTTGAGTTTATTCTATCGGTTTATCATTTCATCATAAAATAAAAAAGTCCCATGAATTTTTCACTTCATGGGACTTTTTTATAACTAACCACTAATAACTAACAACTAGTTACTATCCTAAATATGCTTTTAGTGCATTGCTATAACGTGCTTTTTGCAAACGCTTGATGGCACGTTCTTTAATTTGTCGAATACGCTCTTTAGTAAGATCATATTTAGAACCAATTTGCTCAATGGTAACACCTGCTTCACCATCCAGTCCGAAATAGGCATTTACTATTTCAGCTTCTCTAGGGCTTAATGATTTCAATACCCTACGAATTTCATCTCTTAAAGAGTCCTTCATTACATCTTCGTCAGTGTCATCGTTTCCTTGTAGCAAATCTCCCATGGCTACGTCTTCTGCCTCATGTACGGGTGCATCAAGGGAAGTGTGACGGGTGTTGCTTTGAAAGATGTTGTTGATTTCCGTTTCGCTCATTTCCAAGATGTCGCTCAACTCTTCGGTGGAAGGTTCACGCTCATGTTCTTGTTCAAAAGCCATGTAGGCTTTGTTAGCTTTGTTGTAAGTGCCAATTTTGTTTTGAGGCAAGCGGACCAATCTGCCCTGCTCTGCCAACGCCTGTAGTATAGATTGGCGAATCCACCACACAGCGTAAGAAATAAATTTGAAACCTTTAGTCTCATCAAAGCGTTGTGCCGCTTTAATTAATCCGAGATTACCCTCGTTAATAAGATCGCTAAGAGATAGCCCCTGATGTTGGTACTGCTTAGCAACAGATACCACAAATCTTAAATTGGCTTGTACCAATTTGTCCAAGGCTCTTTGATTACCCATTTTGATTTTCTGCGCCAGCGTTGTTTCCTCTTCGGGAGTGATCATCGGAATTTTAGAAATTTCCTGCAGATACTTTTCTACGGCCTGTGAATCTCTGTTGGTAATCTGTGTTGCAATTTTCAGCTGCCTCATATATGGTGTTTGTGCTTATGTGAAAGATTCTAAACGTTATTTATGTGCATTAGTTGTATAAAAAGTAGAAATATCCTACAACGTAATTTTAAAAGTCGGCGAAAATACAACTGAGAAGTTGAATAGCCTATTTTTTATTTGATAAAATCGATATAATCAACGTTTTTTCACCTATTTACATGACTGAATAAATGATTTGTTACCACTAAGGGGTGTTTTTATGACTAGCTCATTAAAGTTCTCAGTAAGAATAGCAAAGATATTACATCACCAATGTAGACGCTGAACTTAGCTTTTTCCTCAAAGACTTTGTTGTAAACCTACAGTTTGATAAAAAAATATTAAACCAATGCGCCTTATAAAATCTTTGCGTTTCTTTGTAAGCATGGTAATGAACAATATTGATTCATTCTTTATAATAAATAAAAAAGAAAAATAAGCAATGATAGACTTACGCTCAGATACCGTTACTAAACCATCGCCTGCGATGCTTGAAGCCATGCTAAAAGCAAAAGTGGGTGATGATGTTTTTGGAGAAGACCCAACTGTAAATGAACTAGAGTCTCTTGCTGCCAAAATATTTGGCATGGAAGCAGGTTTGTTTTGCCCAAGTGGAACAATGACAAACCAGATTGCTATTAAGGTACATACACAGCCTGGCGATGAAGTGATTTGCGATAAGCTTGCTCACATTTATCAATATGAAGGAGGGGGAATTGCGTTTAATAGTGGTTGTTCCGTTAAGCTTTTAGAAGGAGATAGGGGAAGGTTTACTGCCGAACAAGTGTTGGAAGGTATTAATGCTTTCGAAGATTATAAAGCAAGAACTAGCTTGGTGGCGGTGGAAAACACCACTAACAGGGGCGGTGGTAGCTGCTACAAGTTCGATGACATTATCGCCATAAAAAAAGTATGTCAAGAATATAATTTGGGTTTACACCTGGATGGTGCAAGATTATTTAATGCCTTAATACAAAATAATGAAACGCCAAAACAATATGGGAAATTGTTTGATAGCATTTCCATTTGCCTAAGTAAGGGATTGGGTACTCCTGTGGGAAGTGTACTATTAGGTACAAACACATTCATAAAGAAAGCAAGAAGGGTAAGAAAAGTGTTAGGAGGGGGAATGCGGCAAGCTGGTTTTTTGGCTGCTGCGGGAATTTATGCATTAGAAAATAATGTGGGCAGGCTTAAAGAAGATCACCTTCATGCTAAGCTAATTGCCGAAGCTCTTTCACAAAAAGATTTTGCAGGCGAAATACTGCCAGTAGAAACAAACATCATTGTGGCTGAAATAAAGGGCAGCCTAACGCCTACCGATTTTACGGCAAAAATGAAGGCGGCGGGAATAAGTTTAATGGCTATTTCTACAAACCAAATAAGAATGGTGTTACATTTGGACATTTCAATAAAGATGGTACATGAAATTATCAAAACCATTAAGGAACTTTAAAGAGGGTTACTATTTATATATTATTTGTATTAACCATTTAACACAGATTGGAATTAACAAGTTTAAAACATCAACATTGTTCATTAATTTTTTTTCTATTTATTCATAAATTATTAATCACTAAATCTAATTATGCTACCAAGAATTAATCCGACAAATACGCAAGCATGGATGCTGTTAAGAAAACACTACCAAGACGAGATGAGTCGTAAGCACTTGCGGGATTTGTTTGCACAAGATCCTGATCGATTCAAAAAGTTTTCTATCTGTCTTGAAGAGACTGTTTTTGATTATTCAAAAAACATTATCAACCAAAAAACACTACAGCTTTTATTGCAATTAGCCGAAGAATGTAAAATTAAAGAGGCTATCCATGAAATGTTTGCGGGAATTAAAATCAACGAAACAGAGCAACGAAGTGTTTTGCACACCGCCCTTCGTAGTTTTTCCGACAACCCTATTCTAGTTGATGGGAAAGATATTATGCCATTAATTGAAAAGGTAAAGAAGCAAATGAATACTTTTTGCCATAAGATTCATAGTGGTGAATGGAAAGGATATACAGGCAAAAAGATTAAGTACATTGTTAATATAGGGATTGGCGGTAGCGATTTAGGTCCAGTGATGGTTACTGAAGCTTTGAAACCCTATTGGATAGAAGGCATACAAACTTATTTTGTTAGCAATGTTGATGGAACACACATTGCTGAGACATTAAAGAAAGTTACTCCAGATGAAACATTGTTTTTAATTGCTTCTAAAACATTTACTACTCAAGAAACCATGACTAATGCATTAACTGCAAGAGCTTGGTTTTTAGAAACTGCAAACAATGAAGAATTTGTAGCTAAACACTTTGCCGCATTAAGTACCAACGAAAAAGAGGTAACTAAGTTTGGGATTGACAAAGCAAATATGTTTGAGTTCTGGGATTGGGTAGGTGGTCGCTACAGTTTGTGGAGTGCCATCGGGTTATCTATTGCCCTAACAATAGGATATGACAACTTTGAGCAATTGTTAAGAGGTGCTTATTCGGTTGATTTGCATGTTCAAAACGAAAAGTTTGACAAGAATATACCTGTTTTGATGGCGTTGATTGGTGTTTGGTACACAAACTTTTTCGGCGCACAAAGTGAAGCCATCCTTCCTTACGACCAGTATCTACATCGCTTTGCAGCCTACTTTCAACAAGGAAATATGGAAAGCAATGGTAAAAGTGTAGACAGAAATGGCAATAGCATAGACTACGCTACTGGACCAGTTATTTGGGGCGAACCAGGCACTAATGGTCAGCACGCTTTCTATCAATTAATTCACCAAGGTACATTGGTTATTCCTTGCGACTTCATTGCACCAGCCATCAGCCACAACCCAATTGGCGATCATCACCTTAAATTAATGTCTAACTTCTTTGCTCAAACAGAAGCTTTGATGAATGGAAAGAGTGAGAATGAAGTAAAAATTGAGTTGATGAAAGCAGGTAAATCGGAGGAAGAAAACAAAAAGCTTGTTCCTTTCAAGGTGTTTGCAGGCAATAAACCTACCAATTCAATATTAGTAAAAGAAATTACTCCTTACTCATTGGGCAGTTTGATTGCTTTATATGAGCACAAGATTTTTATTCAGGGTGTAATATGGAACATCTTTAGTTTTGATCAATGGGGTGTTGAACTAGGCAAACAATTGGCAAACAAAATATTGCCTGAATTGGAAGCTAAAGAACCAGTTTCCAGTCATGATAGTTCTACTAATGCCTTGATTAATATATTTAAGAATTTCAGAGGATAGATTAACCTCCTCAATGTATAATCCCAAAAGGGCAGTATGATTACTGAACTTTTGGGATTTTTTTATTACTACATTATTGGTTTAAACGTAACCAATGATGCATCTCACCAAAAATTGTAATGTAGTAATAAATATTAGGCAATGCAGTTTAGTTAAGGCAGGCTTCGCTTAAAGTGAAACCTGCCTTTGTATTTAGAATTTCAATTAACTAAACGGCGTTGAAACATTAGGTATTAACTCTAAAAGTTAATGAACTAAAAACCACAATTAGTGAAGCTTGGATTGTTTGTTATTACTCAAATATAGCATCATTAAAAAGTAGATGTTTTTTCAACTTATTAATAATAACTTCTTGCTTATAACCTCCTAAATGAACTTTAAGGTTGATTCTATAAACAGAAATACGTATCAACTCCATTATTTAGCAAAATAATTTATTGGTCATCTTAAAAATAGTTTGTATTTTCCTGCAATGGAAAATGTTATCTATCCTGGAATGCTTCTAATTTCCGATCCTTTTTTAAAGGATCCTAATTTTTTGCGTACTACCGTGCTTATTTGCGAAAATCAACCAGAAGGTAGTTTTGGTTTTGTACTCAATAAACCACAAGAACATGTGCTTGGTGATTTGATTGAAGATTTATATGGCAATTGCTTTCCCGTTTACTATGGTGGCCCAGTTCAAACAAATACGCTTCATTTTTTACATCAATGTCCAGAACTAATTCCCGGAGGCATAGAGATTATGAAAGGGATTTATTGGGGAGGTGACTTCGCCTATGTACTAAATTTATTGATTAGGCAAGAGTTGCAGCCTAATCAGGTGCGCTTTTTTGTTGGCTATAGTGGTTGGGGAGAAGGGCAACTGCAAGAAGAAATAGAAGGTAAAAGTTGGATTATATCTAAATGTAGCAGAAAGTTATTATTTAGCACCACTCCCGAGAACAGTTGGAAGGTAGCATTGCAAGAATTAGGAGGCGAATATCAATTGATGGTAAATTATCCACTCGATCCTCAATATAATTGATAAGGAGTTAGTGTAAACTGGTAAGTTCTACAAATGATGTAGCATAAGCGTTTAGAAACTTTAAGATCCTATTGTAAGCTGAATATTTTGGTGTTTGTCTCTAGTTCATTTTTTTCTTTAGAGGTGAATTATCGTTTTAAGTTAAAAAGGAGAAATTGATGTGATTAATTCGTTCGTTGACGAAATTCATTCCTCTGTCAGCGTACTATCCTGTCTTTTTTATGGGGCTTTTGAATTTTGACATTCGACTTACAACTTTTGACTTTCGACTTTCAACTTTCGACTAATGATTTTGACTCACAACTATTCTAGTTTCCTGCTCAGTATTCATAACAATTTGCTTGAAACTCCTGTTCCCAATATTAAATCTATGCTAACAAATACTATTTTTTAATCTACTTCCTTACATTCGCAGCGCAACTCAGAAAGGATGTTGCACTTTGTTAATCTAAAAACAAGTTATGGACAGTCATCCCTCAGATAGTAAACTTATTTCTTAATTACCCTCTTCTGCAAGGATGCCTTTAGCATATCGCCACAGCAGCGGGAAAAACTAAAGGTTCATGTTCAATTTTAATTACACTTTTTCATACAAAATACATAATTCAAAAGTTAGTTTCATATATCTTTTGTTCCTACCATATACCTCAATGTGCTCGCCATAGAAATAATCCATTATCCAAACCTTAAAAAAATTGAGTACTCACACATAAAAATAATTGGTTCATGGCACAAACAATTAAAGAAATCATAAAGAGTAAATTGCCTTTTAACCCTAATGCAAACAATTGGGAAGAAGTGGCAACATCAAAACTTAGAGAAGCCGGACGCAATTACATAGAAGAATACTTTATCATCACGGATGGTAACCCAGAAGGACTTACCAATGAACAAGTAGAGGATAAATTGTCGGCTTCTGGGCTAAACGAAGTGCACCATGAACAAGCCCCATCTTGGTTAAAACAGTTGTTTGAGGCTTTTGTAAATCCGTTTATTGGGGTATTAATTATTATTGCTATTGTTTCTTTTGTACTGGATGTTTGGCTTGCCAAAAAAGGAGAGGAAGATTATAAAACGGTTATTACAGTTGGCATAATGGTAATGATAAGCTCATTGTTGCGCTTCTTTCAGGAGTTTAGAAGTAATCAAGCGGCAGAGAAGCTTAAAGGAATGGTTAAAACCACTGCCACGGTTTTGCGCAAGGATACTGGAAAAATAGAAATAGACATTAAAGAATTGGTTCCTGGGGATATCATCGTTCTTTCCGCTGGAGATATGATTCCTGCAGATTGCCGTGTGATTCAGTCAAAAGACTTATTTATTAGCCAGGCAATGCTTACGGGTGAGTCATTACCAGTGGAAAAGAGAAATGCACCTGTGCTGGATGCTAATGACAAATCTCCTTTGGAATTAGACAATATCTGTTTTATGGGAACAAATGTTGTGAGTGGTTCGGCCACAGCCGTCATTGTTACCACTGGCAACCAGACCTATTTTGGTTCTTTAAGTAAATCCATTGTAGGAAAAAGAGCCGAAACAAGTTTCGATAAAGGCGTAAATAAAGTTAGTTACCTTCTTATCTCTTTCATGCTCATAATGGTTCCATTGGTTTTTGTATTGAATGGTCTTATTAAGCATAACTGGTGGGAAGCATTGTTGTTTGCAATTGCTGTAGCCGTTGGGTTAACCCCAGAAATGTTGCCAATGATTGTTACGGCCAACCTAGCTAAAGGAGCCTTGAACATGAGTAGGAGGAAGGTAATTGTGAAACGTTTGAATGCCATTCAAAACATTGGAGCAATGGACATTTTGTGTACCGACAAAACAGGTACGCTTACCATGGATAAAATTGTGCTAGAAAGACACTTGAATATTTATGGCGACGATGATGATGAAGTTCTAAAGTGGGCTTACCTAAATAGCTATCACCAAACAGGATTAAAAAACATTTTGGATCTGGCGATATTGGAACACGTGGAGCTTAATGATTACCTTAAAGTGGAAGAACATTTTCAGAAGGTGGACGAAATACCATTCGACTTTCAACGCCGCCGAATGAGTGTTATCCTAAAACAACATAACGGAAAGCACTTATTGATTTGTAAGGGTGCAGTTGAGGAAATGCTAAATCTATGTACCCACGCTTTTGATCCAGGTGAAGACAAGCAGCTTCATATTGAGAATGACATCATCATTCCGATGGATGAAACAGTGAGGCAAACGATTCTTGACACCTCTAAAAAATTGAATAAGGAAGGATTGAGGGTTTTATTGGTTGCCATCAAAGAGTTTGATGAACGTGCCCTTAACTATTCTGTGGAAGATGAAAAAGATATGGTACTTACTGGGTTTATTGGATTTTTAGACCCTGCAAAACCTTCTGCAAAAGCTTCAATTGAAGCATTGCAAAAGCTTGGCGTTACCATGAAAGTGCTTACCGGCGACAATGAAATTGTTACTAAAAAGATTTGTAGAGAAGTGGGCATCCCAGTAAATAAGATATTGTTAGGAGGTGATTTGGAAAACATGACTGATGAAGAACTTAAACTTCAAATTTCGGATGTTTCAATCTTAGCAAAGCTCAGTCCAATCCAAAAGTCGAGGATAGTGAAGCTTTTGCAAGAGATGGGCCATACTGTTGGCTTTATGGGTGATGGAATAAATGATGCTGCCGCCCTAAGAGATGCTGATGTTGGGATAAGTGTAGATACGGCTGTAGATATAGCTAAAGAAAGTGCAGATATTATTCTGCTTGAAAAGGACTTAATGGTTTTGCGCAAAGGGGTTATCTATGGACGCAGAACTTTTGGCAATATCATTAAGTACATCAAAATGACAGCTAGCAGCAACTTTGGTAATATGTTTAGTATGCTTGGTGCAAGTGCTTTGCTTCCTTTTTTACCAATGCTGCCTGTTCAGTTATTGGTACAGAATCTACTATACGATATTTCTCAAACCTCTATTCCTTGGGATATGATGGATGCCGACTTTTTAGAACAACCTAAAAAGTGGGATGCTTCGGGTATTTCTAGGTTCATGATATTTATAGGGCCGATCAGTTCCATTTTCGATTACGCCACTTTCGCATTAATGTTTTACGTGTTCAAAGCAAACGACTCTGCACACCAAAGTCTTTTTCAGAGTGGATGGTTTATTGAAGGGCTATTATCACAAACATTAATCGTACACATGATACGCACACGCAAAATACCATTCATTCAAAGTTGGGCTACAGCACCTGTAGTTGCTTTAACTTCGGTGATAATGGTTATTGGTGTATTAATACCATTTACTCCTTTTGGTAATGCATTAAAATTAGTACCGTTGCCAATCAGCTATTTCCCTTGGTTATTAGCCATTCTTGTTTCTTACTGTTTGTTGACCCAACTAATTAAAAACTGGTTTATTCGCAAGTTTGAGGAGTGGCTTTAATGGATAAATATACCTCATTAAAAGAAAATAGTGATGTTGATGTAATCCAAAGAATAAAGCACTTCTGCTCAAATAGTGAATGATTAAGGGGGTAATTGAGCCCCGATATTGTCAAATTGTTTAACAAAACAAGAAAAAGGGTTAATTAGGTAGTAAATGGGAATTTAATAGTGGTGGAACATTTAAAAGAAAAATATTCAGGGGTATTTAACCACAAGTGGCACTAAGGCATTCATTAAGAACACAAGGAATGTGTTGTAATATTTCTTCAGAAATGCTATTGGGGGACTCTAAATCTTAGTGTCCTTAGTTTTTTTCTTGTATACTTAGTGGAAAATAACCCCCTGAACAGTTACGAAAAATATTTATATTCAGGACTATCATGAAAAGATATTGGAATAGAAAAATTCGGATTTGATTAGTTCTACTTTGAAAGATTAAAATGATTGTTATCCATCAGGAACTCTACGGCTAATTTCATGAGGAAAAGCGATAAATTTTATGCACCCGCTCCAACTCTCAGAAAGTTCTAAACTTTCTCGAAGCTTATCCCAAACACGCAGCTTATCAAAGAGAGCTCTTTCTTTTGTCCTCTTTTTTCCATTTATTCAACTGAATCACCCTTAAATTCACCTGAGTCAGTCAAAGATTCACCTGAGTCAGTCCACGACTCACCTGAGTCAGACAAAGATTCACCTGAGTGAGTCGACGACTCACTTGAGTCAGACAAAGATTCAGTTGAGCGAGTCGACGACTCACTTGAGTCAGCCAAGGACTCACCTGAGTCGTGGACTGACTCAACTGAGTAAATGACGCTTTTTAATGCTAAAATTGCTAAAGTAAATGATGTAATCATTGACAGTAAAGGGTTTTATAACGTATATAGATTATACTCAGCAGAATTTGGTTTGTGAAATGAGAGGAACTTCATTCATCTGAAGTCAAGGAAATTAATCATTCCTTTCGGTCAAAACAATTATCACATGTGTAACCAACCTCAATATTTTATTCTCACAAAACAAAGGTTTACCTATTAGCCTAACGATTTTAAAACCGAATGCTTAACCTCAAAATATTACACACAAACATTATGAAATCTAATGTTTCAAAGTAGAACTAATAATTATCCTAATTTATTCAATTACTAATTTTGGGTTATAAAAAGTGTCTAATGAATAACAAATGATATTCTATAAGAACTGGAAATTCTACATACTATGGAAGACTTTGTTATGAGCGAAGCCTTCCTCACAACTACCCATTAAAAATGAATCCAACTGCCCTTCACAAATAAACCATTAGGTCAAATAGCAAAAAACTTAATTTCACGGCGGTTTTATTAGTTGATAAAACCTAACAAAAAAGACATGAAGTATTATATCATTTCGGGAGAAGCTAGTGGCGATTTACATGGAAGCAACCTCATCAAGCAATTAAAACAAATAGACATATCCGCTAATATCCGTTGTTGGGGTGGTGAAATGATGCAAAATGCCGGTGCCACATTGGTGAAGCATTATAAAGAATTAGCTTTCATGGGCTTTGCAGAAGTGATAAAGAATTTACCAACTATTCTTAGCAATATCCGCTTTTGCAAGGAGGATATAAAAAAGTTTTCTCCCGATGTATTGGTACTAATAGACTATCCGGGCTTTAACCTACGCATTGCAGAATGGGGCAAACAACAAGGGTACAAAATTGTGTATTACATATCACCACAGGTATGGGCATGGAAGGCAAACCGAGTGAAAAAAATGCGACTTTGCATTGATAAAATGATGGTTATATTGCCGTTTGAAAAGGACTATTTTAAAAACACATGGCAATGGGATGTGGACTATGTGGGTCATCCTTTAGTAGAGGTTATTGAACTGTATAAAAAAATCCACACCTTCTCCCCTATTACCAATTCTCCCTTGCCCATCATTGCATTATTACCGGGAAGCAGAAAGCAAGAGATTGAAAAGAAACTCCCATTGATGCTTGAAGTGAGCAAGCAGTTTCCTAATTACCATTTTATTGTTGCCAAAGCACCGGGTCAAGAGGATAGTTTTTATGAACCCTTTTTGAAAGCTTATAAAAATGTTTCCACCACTAATAACGAAACTTATAGTTTGCTTGCATGTTCAAAAGCGGCGCTTGTAACAAGTGGCACAGCAACATTAGAAACCGCATTATTTGGCGTACCAGAAGTTGTTTGCTACAAAGGGAGTAAGATTAGTTATGAGATTGGGAAACGATTAATTAAGATTAAATACATCAGTTTAGTGAACCTAATTATGGATAAACTAGTAGTTACCGAACTCATTCAAGATGAATTAACGACTAAAAACATGGTTACCGAACTTAGGCTTTTACTTGATGATACTAGCAAGCAGAAGCAAATTGCTAAAGACTATACAAACTTAAAAAGCTTGCTATCCGAAAGCGGTAATGCTTCAGCAAAAGCAGCCAAAATCATTAACGATTTTCTACTTAGTAATCAAGTTGAAAAAAAATGAGCAATATTCAAACCCATACAGTACCTTTTTAACTGCTTACTTTCAAATTCCTAGTGAAGTAAAGGCCGAATGAATATTCTGAAAATGATGACAAGCACACCAAACAAAAACATCATCAAGGATATGCGGTTCATCCCGTGCATATATTTCATCCATTGTGTACGTTCTTCATTAGGGTCTCTTTTCTTAATAAAAAGATATTCAGCTATTTGATTCCATATTCCCATAACCATTCATTTTCTTCAAAGAACAATAATAAAACTATTTGGTTGATAGAACCAAAAAAAGAGCGGCCAATCATAAGATTGACCACCCTAATTTACACTTGCCTCCCTACTATTTTATACCTTAAAATTGCCTACAACAATTTCCTTGTTTTGTCTCAACTTCTTAGCAGCAAATGTCACTCCCGATGCAGCAAGCAGTAAACTCATGCCACCATCAAAAGGAACTACTGGGCTACCATCGCCACTAGGTCCATTGTTTGGAGAACCTGGCCCATTAATTCCCGGATCATCAGCAGGGCTTTGGGCACTTACATTGAGCGAGGTAACACAAAAGCAAAGTGCCATTGC